>CACZJD010000029.1 GCA_902781325.1 uncultured Lachnospiraceae bacterium | reverse complement strand
GCATCGCTCCTGCCCGCCGGAGCAGAAATCGCCGAGGTGATACACAAGGTCATGATCGCCCACGACCGAGTTCCAGCGCCTGATCATTTCCAGATCCATCGTGTCGGTATCAGGAAACGGCCGTTCTTCATAAAGTCTTATATTCTCATCACCGAAGTGGGTGTCAGCGATCAGGAAGATCCTGCTTTCTGTTTTATCTCTGCTCATATCGAAACCTCCATCCCAATGTCTCTCCGCACGAGGCAACACATACTTTCAAGATGTGCGGAAAGCAGATTTCTTTTCTCTAATGTAGAATACCTTCGAAGCTCCTGTCAAATTTATATTTTCTTTAGAAAAAACCAAGTAATAATTGACACAAAGTTTAGTAATAGTATAATTGTAAATCAAACCGAAAAGTTTAGCATTAGAATATTTTCAGTTTATTATTGGAATTGTATCCCACATTAATAAATGTGGGATAAAAGCGGCCGGAAGGACCGGAGAGGAAGGCGTAAGAATGGATACTGACAGCATCAACATTGATATCGGCAGAAGGATCAGGAACCATCGCAACCGGAACGGACTGACTCAGCAGGAGCTGGCGGACCGGACGGAACTCACTAAGGGATTTATATCCCAACTTGAGAGGGGGCAGGTATCCGCTTCAGTGGTGACACTGATGGACCTGATCGAATGTCTGGGAACGACACCCGCGGAATTTTTCAAGGATGAAGAAGAGCAGGTCGTTTTTACGGAAAAGGAATATTTTGAAAAGCTGGACGAGCAGGGCAACAGCAGACAGTGGATCGTGCCCACGGCGCAGAGGTTTCAGATGGAACCGCTGTTGGTGGTGATTCAGCCGCATTCTTCTCTTGAGGAGGACAAACCGCACAACGGCGAGGAGTTCGGCTATCTGATGAGCGGAAGACTCAATCTGTGGCTCGGCGACAAGGTGTATCACATCAAATCCGGCGAGAGCTTCTATTATCAGGCGTCTCAGAAGCACCGGATCGAGAATCCGGGCAGCAGGCCGGCCAAGTACCTGTGGATCAGTACGCCGCCGGAATTTTAATTAAACAGCACCCCGGTGCTGATAATTATAATTTAGAGCCATATGGAGAACAAGGGAATGGAGAACAACACAAACATTATTGAACTGCGCGGGATCACCAAGGTCTACGAGGACGGTTATACGGCAGTGGACAACTTCAACCTGGAAGTAAAGAGAGGAGAATTTGTTACGCTTCTTGGACCTTCCGGCTGCGGCAAGACGACGACTCTGCGCATGATCGCGGGATTTCTGATGCCTTCATCGGGTGAGATACTGCTGAACGGGGAATCGATTCAGGATCTTCCTCCGTATAAAAGGCCGGTCAACACGGTCTTCCAGAGATACGCCCTGTTTCCCCATATGAATATTTACAATAACATCGCTTTCGGACTTAAGCAGAAGAAGACTCCTAAGGACGTGATCGAGCGCAAGGTGAGAAGAGTCCTGGATCTGGTGGATCTGGAAGGATTTGAGGAGAGAAGCGTCAGCACGCTTTCCGGCGGTCAGCAGCAGCGTATCGCTATCGCCCGCGCGCTGGTAAATGAGCCCGAGATCCTGCTTCTCGACGAGCCTCTGGGCGCGCTGGACCTCAAGATGCGCAAGGAGATGCAGATTGAGCTCAAGGATATGCATGATAAGCTGGGCATTACCTTCATCTACGTCACTCATGACCAGGAAGAAGCGCTGACGATGTCTGATAAGATCGTCGTCATGAATGAAGGCAGGATCCAGCAGATCGGTACGCCTGAGGATATCTACAACGAGCCGAAGAACGCATTTGTCGCCGACTTCATCGGAGAAAGCAATATTTTCAACGGAATGATGACAGGTAAGCTTCGCGCGAGATTCTGCGGCGGTGAGTTCGATTGCGTAGATGATTATGAAGAGGGAACTCACATCACAGCGGTCGTAAGGCCTGAGGACGTGGAACTGACAAAGCCCGAGCTCGGCGTGATCCAGGGCGTCGTGGACTCCGTGATCTTCAAAGGAATGCACTATGAGATCGCCGTGCTCTCCGGCAAGAATGAGATCGTGAGCCAGACTGTTCACTCCGCGAAGGTGGGAGACCATGTCGGAATCCGCGTTGAGCCCGATAATATCCACATCATGCTCGCAGAGGACCACACAAACTTCTTCTTCGCCGATATCAATAAAGACTTTAAGCTCGAGTACAACGGACATCTTCTGGATACCAGCGTGACCAAGATTATCAAGGGCAGTTCCAGAAGAGAGGACGGAACTCTTCAGGATGCCAGCGGAGAGGCTATCGACCCCAAACGCGTGCGCATCCAGGTGGCGATCGGCCCCAGCGATATCCAGATGACGGACGATCAGGACGCGGGACTTGTCAAGGGTACGATCAGCAACCTCATCTACAAGGGCGACCACTACAGTTACGTCATCCACACGGAACTCGAGCAGGATTTCGTTGTCAACGACGAGTATCTGTGGAACCTTGGGGACAGCGTCAGTCTCCTGATGCCTATTGACAAGATGACATTCACGATCAGGAAGAAGTAAAGCCGGGGAGGAATAACATTGAGATTTTCAAGAAAGAATCTGGGAATTCCATATGCTGTCTTTTTGCTGCTTTTCGTAGTGGCGCCTCTGATCGTTATTGTGATCTACGCCTTTACGAACGGACAGGGACAGTTCACACTGGAGAATCTGACGGGATTTTTTACAGATCCCAATACTATGGGCACACTGTTTTACAGTCTTGCGATCGCATTTGTTACGACAGTTGTGTGCCTTCTGCTGGCTTATCCCATTGCGTATATCCTTGCGATGAGCGAGCTTAAGACGAAGTCCGTGATCATCATGGTCTTCGTGCTGCCTATGTGGATCAACTTTTCACTGCGCATTACCGCACTCAAGGAAGTGCTGACACTGATCGAAGGGAACCTGGCGAGGTATCCCTTCACGAACGCGGTAGTCGGTATCACATATGACTTTCTGCCCTTTATGATCCTTCCGATCTACACCACGCTTTCCAAGCTGGACGGCGCGCTGCGCGAAGCGGCTATGGATCTGGGCGCGGACGATCTGCACACATTCCTGCAGGTGACGCTGCCCCTGTCGGTCCCCGGTATTGTCAGCGGCGTGTCCATGGTATTTCTGCCGGCCATGACCAACTATGTCGTCTTGGATATGCTGTACAACAGCACTTACATCATGGGCAGCCTTATCGGAAGCTATTTCTCAGCTTACAACTGGCACGGAGGTTCCATGATCGCGCTGATTCTTTTGGCGATCATCTGTCTCTTCACCCTGCTCACTACGGAGCCCGGTGAGGAAAATGAGAGAGGAGGCGCGCTGCTGTAATGGTCAAAATATTGAAACGTGCTTATCTTATTATCATGCTGCTGTTCATCTATCTCCCAATCCTGATCCTGGCTGTGTACAGTTTTACAAGCGCCACTCAGATCGGCGCGATCAGGGGCTTCTCCCTGCAGAACTATGTGACGCTGTTCACAACGCCTGAACTGACGGACATGATCCGGGGGACCCTTCTTCTGGCTCTGGGATCCGCTTTTCTCGCGACGATTCTGGGAACACTGGGAGCGATCGGAGCATTTTATTCAGGAAAGAAAGCCTCCACACTGATCACATCCCTCAACCAGGTACCTGTGGTCAACGCGGATGTCGTGACGGGCTTCTCGATCTGCATCCTGCTGGTAGTTGTCTTTCACATCAGCAAGGACACATTTATCCCGCTGGTAGCAGGTCATGTGACGCTGTGCGCACCGTTTGTGTTCTTATCCGTCATGCCCAAGATCAAGCAGATGGATTCGAGTATCTACGAGGCAGCGCTGGATCTGGGCGCGACGCCGCTCACGGCTCTGTTCGAGATCGTGATCCCGCAGATCGTACCGGGCATTGTATCCGGTTTCGCGCTGGCGATCACACTGTCACTGGATGACTATTTTATCTCCACTTATACAAAGCCCGCGATGTTTGACACGATCAGTACTTATGTAGTCAACGCGACCAAGGGATCCCAGACTACGATCAAGACCGCCCTCTGGGCGCTCTCAACGGTGATCTTTGCAGTTGTAGTGCTGATCGTCATAGGAATGAACGTCAGAGCTCTGCAGAAGGAAGGAGGAAGACATGCAAAAGAATAACGGAAACAGCAGGCTTTCCACCGGAAGAGTATTCAGATCCATTACCTCTGCAGCGGCCGCGGCAGCTGTCGCTGTGACAACCATCGCCGGAGTATTCCCGGCAATGCCTGCAGATGCGCAGGCGGCAGGCAGGGACGAGGCAGAAGTTGTACTCAGAGTATGCAACTGGGAAGAGTACATAGACCTTGGCGACTGGGATGAAGAAGAGACAATTGAGCTGGAATCCGGCGATATCATCGGCGAAAACTCCATGGTCGAGGACTTTGAGGAGTGGTACGAAGAGAACTACGGTGTGAAGGTGAAGGTGGAGTACTCCACTTTCGGAACCAATGAAGACCTCTACAATATGCTCACTCTGGGCGATGAGTTCGACCTTGTCTGCCCCTCGGAATACATGATCATGAAGCTGATGAGAGAAGGGCAGACAGTGCCGCTCTCCGAGGAATTCTTTGATCCCGAAGTGGAAAACAACTACTATATAAAAGGCGTATCACCCTATATCAGGAAGATCTTCGACGATCATGAGATCGGCGGCGAGCCCTGGAGCCGCTATGCGGCCGGGTACATGTGGGGCGTTACGGGAATCGTGTATAATCCGGAGGTCGTGGACAGAGAGGAAGCTTCGACCTGGAAGATCCTCAGCAATCCTAAATACAGCCGCCAGGTTACCATCAAGGACAACGTAAGAGATTCTTATTTTGCCGCTGTCGGAGCGATCAAGGCGGATCTTCTGACATCTCCGGAATTCACTTCCGATCCGGATTACGCGAAGAAACTTGAAGTGGAGATGAACGACACTTCTCCTGAGATGATTGCCAAGGTCCAGGATTATTTGCAGATGTGCAAGGACAATGTCTACTCCTTTGAGACGGACTCCGGCAAATCGGATATGATCACCGGCAAAGTGGTGGCCAACTATCAGTGGTCCGGAGACGGCGTCTATTCGCTTGATCAGGCCGCGGAGGACGATTTCGACCTCGCGTTCGCGGTTCCCGTGGAGAGCACGAATATCTATTTTGACGGATGGGTGATGCTCAAAAACGGGATCAGGGACAGCGAAGAGAAACAGAAGGCGGCGGAAGCCTTTATCAATTTCTGCTCAAGACCCGACAACGTTGTCCGCAACATGTATTACATCGGCTATACGTCCGTCATTTCGGGAGGCGGCGACCCCACGATCTTCGAGTACGCGGATTACAACTACAGCGCGGAAGACGACGCTGAAGAGACGCAGGAGTATGACCTCGGGTACTTTTTTGACGAAGAAGGAGCCGAGGGAGAATATGTGATCGAGGCGCCTGTGGAGATGCTGGAGAGACAGCTCTATGCGGCTTATCCCCCGGATGATGTTATGCGCAGATCTTCGATCATGACATGCTTTGACGAGCAGCAGACCGCAGCGATCAACCAGATGTGGATCAACGTGCGCTGCTACAACCTGAAGAATATGCCTGTCTGGGGATGGCTTTTTGTGGCCGCGGCAGCAGCCGGCCTGGTGTATCTGATCGCCGTGCGCGTTAAAGCAATCAGAAAGAAGAAAAATAAATGATCTTGGCGAAAGTCTGAGTATATACACGGGTCAAAACAGACAGACCGGTACCGGGAAAACCGAACCGTTCTGTCTGTTTTTATATGGATTTGATCAGTATTTTGACATCTTCGCGCGCTATTGACTTTCTCGGGGAAGTGCTTTAACTTTAAGTATCAGAGTTTTACCGGCGGGGAGCAGGATAATGATCCCCGGCGGATTTTATAAGGAGGTAAAGATGCCGCAGATAGTAGAAGTAAAACATCTGAGCAAGACCTTCACGACTAAGGAAGGGCAGGTGGATGCGCTCAGAGACATCAATCTGTCTATTGAAAAAGGTGATATTTACGGAATTATCGGCATGTCCGGCGCGGGAAAGAGCACGCTGGTCCGATGCCTGAATTTCCTGGAGGTCCCCACAAGCGGGCAGGTCATCGTCGAGGGACAGGACCTGGGCGGACTTACGGACAAAGAGCTGAGGGCGCTGCGCAGCAGCATAGGAATGATCTTCCAGAGCTTCAACCTGCTGATGCAGAAGTCCGTGATCGACAATGTGTGCTTTCCTCTGCAGATCCAGGGGATCAAAAAGAAGGACGCTGTTGGAAAGGCCAGAGAACTGCTCAAGACAGTCGGCCTTGAAGATAAAGAGAAGGCCTATCCCGCACAGCTCTCGGGAGGTCAGAGGCAGAGAGTGGCGATCGCAAGGGCATTGGCATGCGATCCCAAGATCCTTCTGTGCGACGAGGCGACCAGCGCGCTGGATCCGCAGACAACAGCCTCCATACTTGACCTGCTCAAAAAGATCAACGCGGAGACAGGGATCACGATCATTATCATCACGCATCAGATGTCCGTAGTGCGGGAGATCTGCAACAACGTGGCGATCATTGAGAAGGGAAGCCTTGTGGAGAACGGCCTCGTGGAGGAAATCTTTACCCATCCCAAGTCCAGGGCGGCGAAGCAGCTCATCATCGAGGGAAAGGATCCCGACGAGTGGACAATGGAGGAAAACACAGCCGGAACGGTCCCGCTGCTTCACGAGGACCGCAGGATCCGTATAGTATTCGGAACGCAGTCATCCTTTGAGCCGGTCATTGCCAATATGGTGCTGACCATGGGAACGCCTGTCAATATTCTGAGGGCGGATACTAAGGATGTTCACGGCGTGGCGAGAGGAGAGATGATCCTCGGCCTTCCCGCCGATAAAGAACTTCAGGAGCGCATGATCAGCTATCTGATCGAGCGAGGCCTGGATGTAGAGGAGGTGACCGGATATGCTCAGTCCTGAGACATGGGCGATGATCGGCAGAGAGACGATCAATACGCTTTATATGGCCGGATTTTCGACATTGTTCGGATATTTGCTGGGACTGCCCTGGGGCATCGTCCTGGCAGTGACAGATGCGGAGGGCATAAGACCCAATAAAGTGGTCTACAGGGTGCTCGACATCATTACAAATATCATGAGAAGTATTCCTTTCCTGATCCTTCTGATCCTGATCATACCGCTGACCAGGCTGATCGTGGGAAAGAGTTACGGCTCCACCGCGACCATAGTGCCGCTGGTTGTGTCAGCAGCTCCCTTTATCGCGAGAATGGTTGAATCCTCCCTCAAGGAAGTGGACCATGGCGTGATCGAGGCGGCTCAGGCGATGGGCGCCGACACAATGACGATCATAACCAAGGTGCTTCTGGTGGAAGCAAGGATCTCTCTGATCGTCGGCGTGACGATCTCCTTTGCGACGATCCTCGGCTATTCGGCCATGGCGGGAACCGTCGGCGGAGGCGGACTCGGAGATGTTGCTATTCAGTATGGATATTACCGCTATCAGTTTGATATAATGATAGTGACGGTCATTCTGCTTGTGGCGATCGTTCAGGTTTTCCAATTTGCGGGCATGAGACTTGCATCCCGACTGGACAGAAGGAAGGCTTGAGGGCTATTATAGTAGTAATGAAATCGGAAGAGCAGGTATTATGCTCGGGAGAGGAGATCAAGATGAAAAAGAGATTTGTATCAGTACTCACGGCAGCTGTTCTGTCAGCAGTGCTCCTTGCGGGCTGCGGCGGATCAAGCGCTTCCACATCCGCATCAGGCGACCAGGCGGCGTCTGCCGGGGGCAGCGAAGAGAGCAAGACGATCACCGTCGCAGCCAGCCCCACGCCTCATTCGGAGATCCTTGAGGCTGCCAAGCCCCTCCTCGCTGAGAAAGGGTACGAGCTTGATATAAAGGTATTTGAAGATTATGTACAGCCCAACGAGGTGGTCAACAGCGGCGAGATCGACTGCAACTACTTCCAGCATGTACCTTATCTTGAGAGCTTCAATGAAGAGAAGGGAACAGACCTTGTGGTAGCGGGCAAGATCCACTACGAGCCGCTGGGAATCTATCCCGGAACGAAGAAGACTCTTGAAGAGATCGGAGACGGCGATGTGATCGCGATACCGAATGATACAACAAATGAAGCAAGAGCTCTTCTCTTACTGCAGTTCAATGGTATAATTAAACTTAAGGACGGAGCCGGGATCACGGCGACCAAGCAGGATATCGCCGAGAATCCCCACAACGTGGAGATCAAGGAGCTGGAAGCGGCCCAGATCCCTCACGTCAAGGATGAAGTCGCATATTCCGTTATGAACGGCAACTACGCGCTTCAGGCCGGCCTTATCGCCGCGAAGGACGCACTTTCCTACGAGCTTCCTGATTCTGAAGCTGCAGCGACATATGTAAATGTCATCGCAGTGAAGGCAGGAAATGAGGAGAACGAGGGGATCAAGGCTCTCGTAGAGGTCCTGAAGTCTGACGAAATCAAGAAGTTTATCGCTGATAATTATGATGGCGCTGTGGTCGCCTTTGAGGAATGATCTGCAGATCGCAAGGGTTAGCACCGAGGAGGTAATATGACAATCGAGAAGAAGAAAGAAGGAAATCGGCTGGTTCTGGCAGTCTCAGGCCGCCTGGACACAATGACGGCACCGGAACTGGAAAACGTCATTAAGGAGAACTTGGACGGCGTGGAGGAACTGGTCCTTGATTTTGAGAACCTGGAATATATCTCCTCTGCAGGTCTGCGCGTAGTCCTCGGAACAAGGAAGGCTATGGGAGATAACGGGAAGTTCTCAGTTCGCAACCTCTGCAGCGATGTAAGGGAGATCTTTGATATTACGGGATTTTCGGATATCATCACGATCGAATAAGGATCAGACGGAGTAATGTAACGGGCCGCCGCATCGTAAACCGGTGCGGCGGCCTTTTTGCGCCTCAATCCGGGCGGTCAGGAAACTTTATTTGCGGATATCGGAAACTACAGTATAATAATGATGTGTAATTATGCCCGGACAGCAGAGCCGAAAAAAATCAGAACTGACAGGGATGGTGCAAAATATGGAAAACAATGAACTTTTCAGAAAAAAAGCGGTAGAGAGAATTACTTCTCCCGAAAAACTCAACGACTATATTCATGTGACGAGCCCTTCGATCTGGATGGCACTCGGAGCGATCATCCTGATCCTGGTCGGGGCGCTCGTTTGGGCGACTTTCGGCAACATCTACACGACCGTAAACGGAGCGGGTGTCGTAAAAGACAGGAACCTGGTGATCTTCATCAAGGTGTCCGACCGTCCTTCAGTGAAGGAAGGAATGGAGATCACGGTCAACGGCCACAAGACAGTGGTCAGGGAGATCTCCCCGGAGCCTGTGCAGATCAGCGAAGAGGTGGGCGAGTATGTCCTTAGCAGCACAGGGCTTCAGTCCGGCGAGTGGACCTATATGGTCGAAGCGGATATAGACCTCGAGGACGGCATATACGAGGCCAGCATAACGGTGGAGTCCGTTCATCCGATCAAGTTTGTGACTAACTGAGGAAAACAGCAGAGGCTTTACATATGAATGCTACGAAAAAAAGAGTAAAAGAACCGGTGAAGAGAGGAGTGGCGCAAGTTCCTGTCATCATGCAGATGGAGGCGCTGGAATGCGGAGCCGCATGTCTTACAATGGTTCTTGCCTATTATGAGAAGTGGATACCCCTCGAGAAGGTCCGCGTGGACTGCGGCGTTTCCAGAGACGGCTCTAACGCGGGAAATGTGCTCAAGGCGGCGCGTCACTATGGCCTTGTGGCGGACGGATACAAACTGGAGCCGCAGATGCTGATCGACAACGCTGTTTTTCCCTGTATCATCCACTGGAATTTCAACCACTTTGTGGTCCTGGACGGCTTTACCAGGAACAAGGCGGTACTGAACGATCCGGCGAGAGGACGGGTGGAAGTGTCAATGGAAGAGTTCGACGAGTCCTTTACCGGGATCTGCCTTATGTTTTCGCCGGGAGAGGACTTCGAGCCGTCAGGGAAGCCCAAGAGCGTGCTGTCTTTTGCAAGTAAACGGCTCAAGGGCGCCGGACCGGCGATCGCTTTCGTCGTGCTGACTACGATCATCTCGTCCCTTTGCGGAATCATTTCACCCGGTTTCACCCAGGTGTTCATGGACAGGCTTCTGACAGGAAAGAATCCGGACTGGGCAGTTCCTTTCCTGGTGCTCCTGTCGGTATTTACGGCGCTGCAGATCGCGGTCTCCTGGATCAATATCGTCTACTCATTGAGGATCAACGGAAAACTTGCCATTGTCAGCAGCTCCTCCTTTATGTGGAAGATCCTGCGGCTGCCGATGGAATTCTTCTCCCAGAGAATGGCCGGCGATATTCAGTCCAGACAAAACTCCAACACAGAGGTCGCGTCTAACCTTGTCAATACTTTCGCGCCTCTGGCTCTCAATACGGGCATGATGTTCTTTTATCTTGTGATCATGATCAGAATGAGTCTGCCGATGACGATCCTCGGTATATTCTCTGTTCTGCTCAACGGCCTGTTTTCCAGATATATATCGGAGAAGAGGATCAATATCGCGAGAGTACAGGTCAGAGACAGCGGTAAGCTGACGGGCACTACGATCGCCGGGATCGAGATGATCGAATCCATTAAGGCGAGCGGCTCAGAGACCGGATTTTTCGAGAGATGGGCGGGCTACCAGGCCAGTGTCAATGCCCAGGATGTAAGGTTCTCCAGGACAGACGAGTATCTGGGGCTCCTTCCTCTGATCGTATCGGAGGTCACGGACTGTCTCGTACTGTTTATGGGCATCAACCTCGCAATGAGGGGAGAGTTCACACCCGGTATGATCACTCAGTTCGCAGTTTACATGAAGCAGTTCCTCGCACCGGCCACCCAGCTGATCACGACAGGCCAGACTGTCCAGGAGATCAGAACGGAGATGGAGAGGATCGAGGACGTAATGGAATACCGGACGGATGAGCTCGCGGACAATGAAGTGAGCGCTGATACGCCGAATGTTTCTTTCGCCAAGCTTTCAGGACTCGTCGAGATGAAGGACGTGACCTTCGGATACGCCCCTTTGGGCAAGCCCCTGATCCAGGATTTTTGCATGAAACTGGAGCCGGGAAAGAGCATTGCCTTTGTCGGTGCTTCCGGCAGCGGCAAATCTACTTTGGCCAAGCTCCTTTCCGGGCTGTATAAACCATGGGACGGAGAGATCCTTTTTGACGGAAAACCGATCAGAGAGATCGATAAAGCCGTTTTCAGGGGATCGCTGGCAGTTGTGGATCAGGATATCACGCTGTTTGAGGATACCATAGCCAACAATATCAAGATGTGGGACACCACGATCGAGAACTATGAAATGATACTTGCGGCCCGGGACGCGCAGATCCACGACAAGATCATGCAGCGCGCGGGAGGTTATGAATACAGGATCAGGGAGAACGGCACTGATTTCTCGGGAGGAGAGCGGCAAAGACTTGAGATCGCCAGAGTGCTGGCGCAGGATCCCACTATAGTGATCATGGACGAGGCTACCTCCGCGCTGGACGCGAAGACAGAATATAATGTCGTGAAGTCGATCAGAGACAGAGGAGTTACCTGCATTGTGATCGCGCACAGACTCTCCACGATCAGAGACTGCGATGAGATCATTGTAATGGATCACGGTGTAGTGGCGGAGCGGGGAACTCACGAAGAGCTCTACGCGCTCGGAGGAATGTATACGCAGCTGGTGAGCAGCAATTAAGTCGGCGAGGAGAATAACAGTATGGGTTGGTTTGACGAACAGATCCGTATGAGAAAACTGAATGATGAAGTGCTGCTGGAGGAATCCTTTCTGGATATGGCGGGTTCCGTCATGGGACGGGAGCTGCAGGCTTCGTTGGAGAACAACCGGATCAGGACTAAGAACGCTATAGACGCTGTTCTTCAGAGTATGGGTGTCCGCAGCAGGGATATCCCTGACGATATCACGGAACTAAACGATCAGCTCGATTATCTGCTGGAGCCCCACGGCATCATGCGCAGGACTGTCTATCTTCCGCCCGGATGGTACAAGGATGCAGCCGGTTCGATGCTCATGATCTATAAGGAAGGCGGTATTCCTGTGGCAGTGGTGCCGGGAAAGATCAGCGGCTATGAGTTTACAGATCCTGTCACGCTCAAGAGATGCAGGATCAATGACACCACCCAGAAATTGTTTGAGGATACGGGGCTTTGCTTCTACAAACCGTTTCCCCAGAAAAAACTCGGCATCAAGGATCTTTTGATCTATATGGCTCTTTCGAGATCTGTTGCGGACCATACGATGATCCTGGCAGCCGGCGCGATCCTGACGGGCATAGGGGCTATTACGCCTATGCTGACCAAACTGGCATACGGCAGAGTCCTTAAGAGCGGGCAGATAAATATGCTCATTGCCCTGACAGTCTTTATGATCAGCGTCTCGATCGGACATCTTATGTTCGGGACAGTCAGCAATATGATCACGCAGGCTGTTCAGACCAAACAGTCCGTCGCGATCGAAGCGGCGGTGATGATGAGGATCCTCTCGCTTCCCGCTTCCTTTTTCCGCAAATACAGCGCAGGTGAACTGTATTCGAGAGTTCAGTCGATCTCAGAACTGTGCAAACAGCTTGCGTCGGCGATCCTTTCAACGGGAGTGACATCACTGTTCTCATTGGTCTATATTGTGCAGATCTTCCACTATACGCCGGCTCTCGTGGCGCCGGCTCTGGCTGTCACAGTGACCACGCTGGTATTCTCAGTGGTATCTACGCTTCTCAATACTGCGATCTCCAGAGAATCCATGAAACTGGCCGCTCAGGAAAACGGTATGAACTACGCCATGATCACGGGAATTCAGAAGATCAAGCTTGCAGGAGCGGAGAAAAGGGCATTTGCGCGCTGGGCAAAGCTGTACTCGAAAGAGGCGGAGTATATGTATAATCCGCCCATGATCATCAAAATGAATTCGGTGATCAGCGCGGCGATCAGCCTGATCGGAACAGTTGTCATGTACAGCGCGGCGATCAGCAGCGGCGTCACGTATGACAATTACATCGCTTTTACAGCATCCTACGGATATATTTCCGCCGCGTTTATGGAAATCTCTTCCATTGCTCTCATTATCGCGGGAATCCGTCCCACCATTGAGATGGTGATGCCCATACTGGATCAGGAGCCGGAAGTAACGGGCGGCAGGCAGATCGTGACGAGGCTTGGCGGCAATATTGAACTGAACCATGTGAGTTTCCGCTATTCAGATACAATGCCGGACGTCCTGGACGACATGAGTATCCGGATCAAATCCGGAGAATATGTGGCGATCGTCGGCGAGACGGGCTGCGGCAAATCTACTCTGGTGAGGATCCTCCTTGGATTTGAAAAGCCCAGAGTGGGCGCTGTCTTCTATGACGGCAAGGACATCAACAGCCTTGATCTGAGATCGCTGCGAAGACATATCGGCGTGGTGATGCAGAACGGGAAGCTCCTGATGGGCAGCATTTTTGAGAATATCACTATTTCGGCTCCCTGGCTTGGGCTGGACGCTGCCTGGGAGGCGGCGGAAGCGGCCGGAATCGCGCAGGACATCCGGGAGATGCCTATGGGCATGCAGACTATGATCTCCGAAGGCCAGGGCGGTATCTCGGGCGGACAGAAGCAGAGACTCCTGATCGCCAGAGCCATTGCGCCGAGGCCCAATGTCCTTATATTTGATGAGGCGACTTCCGCGCTCGACAATCTGACACAGAAGAAGGTCACAGAGGCGCTGGACTCCTACAAATGCACGAGACTGGTCATCGCCCACAGGCTTTCGACGATCCAGGCCTGCGACAGGATCCTTGTCCTTCGCAATGGCAAAATAGCGGAAGACGGCACATATGACGAACTGATCGCGGAGAACGGCTTCTTCGCGGAGCTGGTTGAGAGGCAGAGGCTTGATACAGGTATCGACAGGCCGGTATCTGAGGACGGCTATATGTCTGAGGGCGGAGAGATGCCTGAGGATGGCTATATGCCCGAGAGCGGCGGGCCGGCGCCGGAGGTCACTTATGATTTACCAGCAGATCAGTAAGGGCGGTATCGACGCGGGAGTGATGAAGAGGATCGCGATCATAGCGATGTTCATCGACCACATGACCCTATGTTTCCTGGAGGTGGCAAGAGATTCGCAGGGGCACATGATCATGAATACCTTTGCGGCCGGGAAAACGCTGGATTCTATCGGAAGAGGAATCGGGAGGCTGGCTTTCCCGGTATTCTGTTTTCTCATTGTGGAGGGGTTTCTGTATACCAAAAACAGGTGGAAATACCTGCTTCGCCTGCTGGTGTTCGCGGCGGTCTCCCAGGTGCCGTTCTGCCTTTTGGTGTTTCCCCGTTCCCAGAGGCGCCACGCCGACACTATTTTTACTCTGGCAGCGGGATATATCCTGATCTGGATCGTGGAGACGCTGGCGGGTTACTTCAAGGTAAACGATTTTTTGCCCGCCCGGCGGAGCAGGTATACAGAAGCAGATGAAGGATACGAGGGAGATAAGAGAGCGGTGCTCACTCTGCCGGCCCGATTGGACAGAAAATGGGTCAGGGCGGTGCTGTTTCTGATCCCGTCTATGGCAGCAGGCTTCGGGATCTGCTGGCTGGCGAAGTGGTTTGGGTTTGACTATTCCTACGGAGGCGTTATCTGCATCCTGCTGCTGTATCTTCTTTACAGATACCGGGAGTATTCGATCGGAGCGGCCTGGGCGTGGCTTACGAACTACAACCACAATGAACTGCTGGCCATAACGGGATTTTGGCTGATCTGGTGTTATAATGGAAAGAGAGGAAAACAGAACAAATATTTCTTCTATCTGTTTTATCCGGGTCACCTGATACTCCTGTATCTGATCCGGAAAGCGATCTTCGGCACCTGACAGGCAGTGCCGGGTATCATAAATGACTTCAAATGTGAGCGCAGTGAAAGAAAGGGAGGACCGGTTATGGAATTAATGTTTTTGGGCGCTGATCACGAGGTGACGGGGAGCTGTCACTATTTGCAGGTCGGCAAGAAGAAATTCCTGGTCGACTGCGGCATGGAACAGGGGATCGACCGGTTTGAAAACGCGGATATGCCCGTCCCCGCGACGGAAATTGACTTTGTTTTCCTGACCCACGCGCACATAGACCACTCCGGAATGCTTCCGAAGCTGTATCACGACGGATTCCGGGGGCAGATCATCTCGACGAGAGCGACAGCCAGTCTTTGCAATATCATGCTCAAGGACTCAGCGCACATCCAGGAAATGGAGGCGCAGTGGCGCAACAAGAAGGCAAAGAGGAAAATTGACGGAGAAGGATATGAGCCGATCTATACGATGGAGGACGCCGTTGAGACGACCAAGCTTTTCGTGCAGTATCCTTACGACAAGATCTTTACGGTGTGCGACGGGATCCGCTTCCGCTTCACTGATGTAGGCCATCTTCTCGGATCGGCCAGCATCGAGCTGTGGCTTACGGAGGGAAATACGGAGAAGAAGATCGTTTTTTCCGGGGATATCGGGAATAAGATGCAGCCGCTCTTAAAAGATCCCGAATACACGCAGGAAGCCGACTATGTGGTCATGGAATCCACCTATGGGGACAGGATTCACGAGAAAGATGACACAGATGTGGTACAGGATCTGGCGGATATCATCTCCGAGACATTCCACAGGGGCGGAAATGTCGTGATCCCCGCATTTGCGATCGGCAGGACCCAGGTCATGCTCTACTACATCCGCCACATCAAAGAGAAAAATATGGTGCCGGATTTCCCGAATTTCCCGGTCTATGTGGACAGCCCGCTCGCAGTGGAGGCGACACAGATCTTTTACGAGTGCGGACAGGAGTGCTATGATGATGAAGCACTGGATCTTCTGGCAAAAGAGATCAACCCGATCGGCTTTCCGAACCTGCACCTGTCTATCACTACCGAGGATTCCAAGGCGATCAACTTTATTGAAGAGCCTAAGGTGATCATCAGCGCCTCGGGCATGTGCGACGCGGGACGGATCAAGCACCACCTCAAATACAATTTGTGGAGAGAAGACTCCACGATCCTCATGGTAGGGTACCAGTCGGAGGGATCGCCGGGAAGAAGGATCCAGGACGGCGCGAAAGAGATCAAGATCTTCGGAGAAGATGTGGCGGTAAGGGCCAAGATCGAAACCCTTCCGGGACTTTCCGGACACGCCGACAGACTCGGGCTCTTAGAGTGGATCGAGGCCTTTAAGTACAAGCCCCGCCAGGTCTTTGTCGTACACGGAGAGGACCAGGTGGCCGAGATGTTCAGCAAGACATTGTCAGAGGAGTGCGGGATCAGATCGACAGCTCCCTACAGCGGAACAAGGTACGATCTTGCGGCCGGCAAATTCATCCTGATCACATCGGGAGTCCCGATCAGCAAGGCAACAGCAGGCAGAATGGTGAGCAGTTCCTTCACAAAACTCAAATTCACAGCCCGCAGAGTCCTCGAATTTGTCAATAACTGCCAGGGCCTTCCCAACAAGGATCTGGAGCGCTTCTCGCTGGAGCTTGACGCTTTGATAGAAAAGTACAGAGTGGATCGTAAATAATAACAGATTAAAGGACAGGAGAAAGAATTTATGAATTTAATCGCGGCAGTGGATAAGAACTGGGCCATAGGGAACAAGGGACAGCTTCTGGTCCGGATCCCGGGTGACCACAGGATGTTCAGACAGGAGACCCTTGACAAGGTCATTGTGTACGGAAGAAAGACTCTTGAGACTTTTCCCATGGCGCATCCTTTGGACCGCAGGATTAACATTGTGCTGTCCGCGAACCCTGCCTACAAAGTCAAAAACGCGACAGTTGTGCACAGTATAGAAGAACTGCTGAGGGAACTGCGCTCCTATCCTTCTGAGGATATCTATATCATAGGCGGAGAGAGCATCTACAAACAGATGCTCCCCTTCTGTGACACGGCGCATATCACTAAGATCGACTACGCCTATGAGGCGGACGCCTATTTTCCCAACCTGGACGAGGATCCGGACTGGGAGGTGACGGCAGACAGTGATGAGCAGACATATTTTGACATCGCTTACTCTTTCGTGCGCTACGAGAGGAAAAAGTAAGAGAAGCATATCGGCAGAGCGGCGGTGATCGCTGCTTACCCATTACGGAAAGGACGGAGTGAGTTTATGTGGAAAATCTCAAAGAGAGCAGTGCGCGCTGTTCTTCCGGTCATATTTGTGATCTGCTCTCTGTTTCTGTCCGGCTGCGGACATAGGCTGGTCATGACAAGGGGATTCGGGAAGGACGAGTTGTTCAGGGTCGGAAATACCCGATGCCTGATCTCAGAATACAATGTCTTTCTCCTCAATCTTCAGAAGCACTGCGAGAGGACCTTCGGACACGGAGTCTGGGAGGGGTCTGAAGGCGGTGAACTCAGGGAGTCCATTGAGCAGAGAGCGCTCTCGGAGGCCTCCCGCCTCAAGGTTATGCTGCTCCTGGCTGTGCAGGACAACATCATGCTTACAGATTCCGAAGAAAGCCTCGCCGATGAGGCGGAGACCGAGTACTATGAGGGGCTGTCCGCGGAGGAAAGAGATTATCTGGGGATTGAAGAGGATACGCTGCGCAAGCTCTTTGAACAGTACGCGCTGGCTCAGAAAGTGTATAAGAGCGTGGGTACCTCCTTCGAGGAGAGATATGACAGTTTCTGCACGACGCTGGATTACGACCTGAATGAGAAACTATGGGATACGGTTGAGCTGGCGGATATCCCCGAACTGACCGAGACGCCGGGCTTTTCAGAGATCTACGCCAAGTATTTCGGGAACTCCTACCTGGGACAGGAAAGCAGAGAGGAAGAAGAGATCAAACAGTAAATGCAATATTAAAGAGGAATTGTTAGCACTCATGTTCAATGAGTGCTAATTTTCTGTTGACATTTAACTTCGGGAAGACTAAACTCTCTGTTAGACAGGCAGAACAGCCCATTACACAGCTAATCATTGTAAGATCATATAGACAGTAAAGGAGATAGAAGACATGGCAGAAAAAGGATCTTTATCCATTAACAGCGAGAATATGTTTCCCATTATCAAGAAGTGGCTGTACAGCGACCACGATATTTTCTACAGAGAGCTGATCTCCAACGGATGCGACGCGATCACCAAACTTAAAAAGCTTGATGTCGTTGGCGATTACACGCTCCCCGAGGACTACAAGGCGAGGATCGATATCGTTGTCAGCCCCACGGACAGGACGATCGCTGTATCCGACAACGGCATCGGCATGACAGCGGACGAGGTCAGGGAGTACATCAATAACATCGCCTTTTCCGGCGCGGAAGCTTTTCTGGCAAAATATAAAGACAAGACCAACGACGACCAGATCATCGGTCACTTCGGACTGGGCTTCTACAGCGCCTTTATGGTGGCCGACCTGGTGACCATCGACACCCTTTCCTATCAGGAAGGCGCGGAGCCGGTTCACTGGGAGTGTGACGGCGGCAGCACCTATTCCATGGACAAGGGCAGCAGGCAGTCTTTTGGCACGACCGTAACACTGCACCTTACCGAGGACTGCGTCGAATTTGCCAACTACTATAAGGCTCAGGAAGTGATCGAGAAGTACTGCTCTTTCATGCCCACAGAGATCTATCTCTCTGAGAAGGACACAAGCGCGACTGAGACGATCAAAGAATCCGAGAGAAGACCCGACGACGTAGTGATCGAGGTCATCGAGCCCGAGAAGAAAGAGGACGGCAAGGAGCCGGAGGAGAAGAAGCTCAAGATCCGCAGGCGCCCGATCCTTCTCAATGACACACACCCGCTCTGGGGCAAGAATCCCAGCGAGTGCACCGAGGAGGAGTACAAGGAGTTCTACAGAAATGTCTTCAGGGATTACAAGGAGCCCCTGTTCTGGATCCACCTGAACATGGATTACCCTTACAACCTCAAGGGTATTCTGTACTTCCCGAAACTCAATCTCGAGTACGAGTCCGCCGAAGGCGTGATCAAACTCTACAACAATCAGGTATTCATTGCTGACAATATCAAAGAAGTCATTCCGGAGTACCTGATGCTGCTCAAGGGCGTCATCGACTGCCCTGACCTTCCTCTGAACGTCTCCAGAAGCGCGCTTCAGAACGACGGCTTCGCAAAGAAGATCAGCGATTACATCACAAAGAAGGTCGCGGACAAGCTCTCCGGCATGTGCAAGACCGACAAGGAGAACTACGATAAGTACTGGGATGACATCAGCCCCTTCATCAAGTACGGCTGCCTCAAGGACGACAAGTTCTGCACAAGAATGACTGATTACATCCTGTTCAAGGATTTGGACGGCAAGTACCTGACCACTCCTGAGGCACTCAATGTCAACAGGATCGATCCCGAGGCAGACGAGGAGGAGAAGAAGGCCGCAGAGACCGCAACAGATGAGAACGGTGAGAAGGTCGAAGCGGAAGTCGTAGACGAGAACGGTGAAGCTGATGAAAATAAGGAAGAAGTCGTGGACCACACGATCTACTACGTGACAGATCCCCAGCAGCAGAGCCAGTACATCCGCATGTTCCGCGACAACAAGATGCAGGCCTTTATCCTCGAGCACACGATAGACCAGCCCTTCATCCAGCAGCTGGAGGCTAAGAACGAAGGACTTCACTTCGCGAGGATCGACGCGGACATCCAGGAGGCCCTCAAGTCCCGCACAGGC
>CACZJD010000028.1 GCA_902781325.1 uncultured Lachnospiraceae bacterium | reverse complement strand
GGTGAAGAAACGCTGCATACTGATCGGCGATGGTGTCAAACAGTCAAAAGAAGCGTTCCACATGGCCGGAGTGAAGAAGCTCCTGCAGGAATCAGAGAAGTCTTCAAAACCACGATTCATTTTCGGGCACATGTTTGGGGTGGTAGGAATACTCATCGGCCGCAAGGGCGGGAAGTTCTGCGCGCCTTTACAGATGAATATCCAGGATGGCCTGCGGGCTGTATCATCATGGGATGGCTCCGGTATTTCTCCAGACAGCCATGTAGTGCAGATGGTCCGGCACAGCTGTGCTGTGGCGAAGGTGGTCGGAACAGCTTACCTGCTGCTGGACAGGTATTTTCTTTCTGTGCCGGCATTGAAGGAGCTGAAAGCGCACAATGATGCTGATGACACGCCGCGCGTGGACATCATAACCAAAGCAAAGAGCAATTGCAGGGCTTACAGGAAGCCCCGTGCCTGCCGCAGTCCAAAACGCGGGCGTCCCAGGCTCAAAGGAGCATCTGTACCGGTGGCTTCTCTCTTTACAGATAAGGCGTCCTGCTTTACCAGAGCCAGCGTCTACATGTATGGAGAGAAACAGGAAGTCACCTACTATTGCACAGATCTTCTGTGGGGGCAGAAGCTGTATCAGGAACGCCGTTTCGTCATTGTACAGTACAATGGAAGCAGGAGTATCCTCGTCAGTACAGATCTTTCGCTCAGTCCTAAACGTATCATGCATATTCTGTTATCACTGCACCAAATATTGTTGACAAGATGGGAAAGCCCTGATATTGTTTAAGAAAATGGTGGAATATAGCAGTTTTAATAGTTATAAATCGCCAAAACACTGAATATTAGCACTTGTTTGGCGATTTATAGGACGATGATGATAAATATGAAAATTATAGGAAGAAATCGGGAAAAAGATGTTCTTTCAAAGTGTCTTTCATCAAAACGACCGGAATTTGTTGTGGTTTATGGAAGACGCCGCGTGGGAAAAACATTTCTTATTAAAGAATACTTCAACGGACAATTCTCTTTTTATGCAACGGGTCTTTCTGACGAGAAAACGAAAGGCCAGTTAAAAGCCTTCCATGCAAGTCTGCAGGCGTATGGCTGTACGGAGAAAAAGGCTCCGGCAGACTGGTTTGAAGCTTTTGTCCGTCTGCGGGCACTCCTTGAAACAAAGGATATATACAGGGATCCGGTGAGTAACAGAAGAGTTGTTTTCCTGGATGAGCTTCCGTGGATGGATACGGCCAGATCAGATTTTAGAAGTGGTCTTGAGTATTTTTGGAACAGCTGGGCATCTTCTCAGGAGGATCTTTTACTGATCGTCTGTGGATCAGCCACGTCATGGATAATAAAGCATATGCTGAAGGAGCGGAAAGGTTTTCATAATCGTGTTACCAGGCGGATCAGGCTTCTTCCTTTCACGCTGAAGGAGTGTAAGGAACTTCTGGAATACAACGATATCATTATGACAAGGGCACAGATGATAGAGTGCTATATGGTTTTTGGCGGTATTCCTTATTATCTGAATTTAATTGATTCCCGCCTTTCTCTTGCGCAAAATATAGACGAACTTATGTTTAAGCCATATGGCGATCTGAAAGATGAATACACCGAACTGTTTTATTCTCTATTTAAAAAGCCGGAAAAGCATATGGCGATTATTAAAACTCTTGCTGAGTCGAAAAGCGGTAAAACGAGGCAGGAATTAACGGAAGTGGGGGCAATCGGAGGCGGGTCAGTCCTGACCGAAAATCTGCAGGAACTCGAGCAATGCGGATTTATCAGAAGATACACGAATTATACCAAACCGTCGAATGGAGCTTATTACCAACTTGTTGATCCATTTGTATTATTCAGTCTGAGATTTCAGAGATCAGGGAAACAAAGCTCCTGGATGGAATACATACATTCTCCTTCCTACAATGCATGGAGAGGAAATGCCTTTGAGATCTGCTGTGTGAACCATGTTCCTGAAATCAAGGCAGCACTTGGGATTGCCGGCGTAGATACTATGGAATATGCATGGAGATGTGAGACGTCGGAGCAGGGAGCTCAGATCGATCTCTTAATTGATCGTAAAGATGGTGTTATTAATCTGTGCGAGATGAAATTTACAGATGATGCCTTTGAAGTTGACAAAGTTGAATACGGAAAGCTTATGAACAGGCTGAGCATATTTCAGAAAGAGACTCAGCCCAGGAAGGCTATCCATATGACTCTTATTACTGCAAATGGGTTTTCAAACGGAAAATATGCCTCTGTGTTTCAGAATGTAATAACCGGTGAGCAGTTATTCCAATGAGATGAGATGGTTTGGACAAAAATGCACACGTCGAGACGTGTGTCCTACTCGTTAAGGAGTCGATATCTGACGATGATATGGTATCCATAAAGGTTGATTTGGAGGGGATTTCTTTAGACCAGGGTAAATACGATCCGCCTGAGAAGCCGACATATGGCAACATAAGGAAATGGGTCAAAGAGAAATACGGATTCAGTGTTTCGACTCTTTATATCGCCCAGGTAAAGGGCAAGGCCGGCATAAAGGAACGGCAGAACTATAATATCGGGACTGGCAAGGGGAAGGAACTGAGTTGCCCACCGGAGAAGGAAGCTGCGATTATGGAAGCTTTCCGGCATTTCAGGCTGATATGAATCGAGGGATCATAGATTTGTGAGTAATGATAAAACAAGCCCCGTCAGAAATTAGCACGAGCATATTTCTGATTTATGACAATAGCCAGTAACATAAAACTGACTACGGCTTCCATGTGGAGCTGCAGCTGCTTCTTTGATTTGTATGGCGAGAATGTATGGAAGCAGTAAGAAGCTAGCGCTTGCCGAAATCATGAAAACGCTTATCTAGATAAATTAAAGGTTTCCCAATCTGCCGTACTATAGAGTGACGGCAGATTGAGAAACCTTTATTTAAATGAAAAGCCCTTCGTTACAGGCTGTCATATCGGCACCGAGGATCTTTTCAGCATCTTCAAACAGCGCGCGCTGGTGCATGCCTGCGCCAAGGATAAGGTGCTCTTTGGGAATGACGATGGCGTAGACATTGCGTCCATCCCGGGCTTCTGCTGTTGAAACGGATTCGCCGGTTGTGGCATCCAGCATACAGATGAGGTCCGGGAAAGTTGCGATCCGTTCGTCTCCGCGGCAGACAAACATGTTCTCGTTCCAGAAAGTGTAGGTCACGGTATCTATGTCATTCCGGATATCGAGCGAGCCGATGTCATATCCGCCTTCCATTTTTAAGGCGTAATTGCAGATCGTTCCGCGAAGCAGGATCTTCGCGTCAAACTGTTTTTCTAATATGCGGACAAAGTGTTCTCCTGTGCCTTCTTTTCCCCCGCCACAAGCCTCAAAAAGTTTTCCGATCTCAATCGCCTGTGAGATTGCACCGACAGCCGCATTATCCTTCAAATAGGAGGCCGGTACAGGATTGCGGACAACGCCTACCATGCCGCCATCGGCAGCAGCAGAGGCGCGGATGACCTGTGCAGCGGGGCCGAGCGCACCGCTTGTGACGGTTTCTACATAAAGGGCGCCTTTTCCGCCGCAGGCCGACTGCGTGGTTATATAATCGGGCAAAATATTGAGTCCCATACTGCCCATGGTTCCTGTGGGATGCGCCCGCCCATTGCTTGGTGCATCAACCATCGGAATACCTGTAAGGGCGGAAAGGATCCAGCCGTTCGCGGTGGAAATTGCACCGTTTTCACAGGAAATAAAACCGGCAGCCTTCTTGCCGTACTTTTCCGTGAAAATCCGGAGCGAGGTCATCCAGTGCTCCGGTGTCAGGTGGGCGTCAAAAGCAGAAGGTGCGCCGACGGTCGAGATCGTGACGACGGTATCATCAGGATCGAGGTCTTCAACATCCAGCATGACGATCTCATCGGTGTAGGAAAAGGCTTCCTCCATTGCTTTGAATCCTTCAGACAGGAGACCGCCTCCGCCTCCGCCGAGGAGCAGCCCTCCCATGAGGGCCTGCCGGCAGGTTTCTTTTGTTAGCTTTTTCATGATAGTCCTCCTTCTCGGCTTGAACTATGCCCTATGTATAATCCCCTTCAGCGATAGGGCGACGATACGTGTCAGGTTTTCATAGAAAGACTGACACAATCAACGGATCGAAGCGAAGTAGGCAAAAAGGCCTTCCGCAAGTACAGGATCGATAACGGGGATACCGCAGGTCTCTTCCAGTTCCCTTGCAATACCGATCGTAGCAAGCCCGGTGCAGCCGAGCGCAATGACGCCGGCACCCATTTCTTTGAGTTTAAGACCGGCTTCCATACAGCTTTTGCGCCCCTGAGGCGTCATAAGATCGAGTGTGCTGTATACACCCTCGGGACGAATATTGGCAACCATTTTGTCACCGAGAATGCGGACATAGGCTTCAGGTGCATAGTCGGTAATTCCAAGGACCCCGACCTTTTCACTGTGACCGAGTGCGATGCCGACAGTGGTCTCACCGCCGCCGGTCACACGCATGCCCGGCAGAGCGGCGCGGATCTCTTTTACACCCGGATCATCGGCACAACTGACGAGGATCATATCCTTATCCGCAAAAGCTTCTTTTGCGAGCTTTACGATCTTCGGCACAGCGATTTCACCAAGTTCTTTGCTGTGAATCCCCTCGTACTGGTCAGGAATGCAGCGGCTTTCCACTTCGACGGTGGGATAGGCCTCCATAATCTGCCGGCCGTGCATGTTGACAAATTCCGGATCTTCAGATGTCAGGACACGGATCAGACCTACCTGAAATTTGCAATTTTTCATTGGAATCTCCTTTTTGAAGATAGAGTTACAGCATAAACTCACCGTCACGAATGACCAGCAGGCTGTCCAGATACAGTGTAGGCTTCAAAATGACAGCGTCCATATGACAGTCTGCCTTATTGATCCCGCCGAAGGAGGTATTTGTCCCGAACGCGATATGGACGGTACCGTAGACCTTTTCATCCTCAAGGATGATCCCGTTAAGGATTGCCGCCTCGTTTGTACCGATCCCGAGCTCCGCTACAGTGCGGTTGCGGTCATTTTGGAAAAGAATATCGAGCATTTCGCTTTTATCGCCGGTGACAGATTCGAGTTTTCCGTCTTTGACGACGAAATGAAGCGGTGAATCAAGCTTTCCGATGCCGACCATTGAGCCGTCGGCGTCGAATTCGCCGTTCACACCGTCTTCAAGCGGCGCAATGTAAGCTTCCCCGGAGGGAAGGTTGCCGCACTGGCCTTTTTCTCTGTAAACACCGGGACTGGGAATGCCGGGACGACCCTCAAGATTCAGCGTTATTTTATAGCCGTTTTTCAGGACTGTTGCTGTTTTTGCTTCGTTCAGAATCTCTGTAAGTCGGGTCGTAAGACGAAGAACCTCATCATAGTCTGCGGTCATAGCACCTCTGGAGAACATTTCCTCGCTGATCCCGGGCATTGTCGCGACACGCGCTCCGGCTTTCTGAGCTTCGATTTTGGCATTCGTGTGTGTGACGGACTGTGCCGTGGGGCAGAGGACGACATCTGCGGCCTTCATGGCCGCTGCGACAGTTTTCGGCGGCTCTTCGCCGGAGACAGTACGCTCTTTCATAACCATGAGCATGGCCTCACAACCCAGTTCTTTAGCGCCTTCATACAGCGCTTCACCAATCTTTCGTTTTACATCGTCGGTCAAAATGAGAACATTCTCTTCCGGCTTAACGGCCATGCATTTGATCATGACATTTTTAGCGATTTCTTTTAGCTCCATAAAGCATTCTGCCTTTCTTATTGATCAGTCGGTTATCAGATATCTGTCACTTCTGAAATAACTCTCGCAAGAAGTGTCCGCGGAAGGATAACAAGCTTGCCTGTTTTTTCGGCAAACATCGCTTTCATTTTCTTAGTGAAGCCGATGCAGTCAAGCACAATGACGTCTCCGTCGAGATCTTTTGCCGCTTCCGCTGCGCGTTCCAGGTCTTCCCATGGGCCGTACGGTGAAGCTGCGACACTGGTGCATTTTTCCACAAAGCCTTCCCATTTGGCATTGTTCTGTTCTACCTGGAGCAGAGAGGGTGTCATGGCGATAATATGCCGTGTTTTCGTAAGCATGGGAACGATCTTATGCAGAAGATCGTTCGGAAAGACCATCGGGACGTTTGAGGTCAGGCTTTCCGGAAATTCCCCTGTGCAGAAGACCATGATAAGGCGTACCCCTTCCGCTTCCAGAGCGTCGATTCCCTTCTGCAGATTCCCGAGAATATAACGTTCGGCAAATGTGACGCTTGATCCGTCTGTAAGCCTCGAGACCAGAACATAATCGCCTTCTTCCGGTTTGAACGTCTCGATCTCTTCTCTTGTCAGCCCGTCGAGACCGCCGCGCTGGAAAAGTTCGATATTACCCCCGAAAATATCCATGATATCCGCGGTGACATCCACACGCGGCGCCTGGCCGATCGTAATAGCGCCGATCTTCATTTTGCGCTCCTTTCTTGTGAGAAATCTTATTCGTTTCCGAGCGTCTGCAGACAGCTCATGCTGCCGTAAAGCTTCTGCAGTCTTGCAAATTCCGCTTCATCATAGAAACTGACTTCACCGCGTCCGTAGGATTTCGCGACTTCCAGCATGAAACGGGCGGCTTCTTCTACGTCTGCAAAATGGCTGGCACCAGTAGCGCAGCCCGGAACTGCAGTTTCGGTCGTCACGGCAACTCCGACGACAGGAGCATTGGTGGCAGTGCAGGGCTGCAGGATGCTGTTCAGGTGATAAACATCATTGCCGTAAGGCGTAATGTCCTGCATGCTCAGCGGGAATACATACGGAAGACGGCCGGTAGTCCGCTGCATGACATCCAGGATCGTCTCGGAGACCGGAAGGATCCAGCCCTGTTTTACAGTATTGGAGATAGCGAATCCTCTGGTGTTGATCACCCGGTTGCCTTTTGTCGTATCACAGACAACGATCGCATCCAGTTCCGGAATAACTTCTTCTTTATTGACCTGGCTCATTTCCACTGGAGAGCCCATGAAAGGAACCGGTTTGTGCGGAGCGGTGGGAGCGTGCGGGCAGATCTGCGTCGAAATGAAAACGTCTCCGTCAAGATAATCACCCTTCGTCTGCATGTCCAGAAGTTTTGCGGCTACCGCAAGCGCTGCAAGGGCGCCGTCGCCGTCTGAGACAAAACCGATCATTTCCGGTCTTGCACCGATTCCGCCGAGTCGTCCGAGCACACCTGTCGTGGGGGCGGAGCCGCCTTTCCATTTTCCGTTGGATCCGGGAATGCGCACCTTGACCATATCTGTGCTTTCACCCTTCGGCCCGGTGATGGGATAAACTTCCACATCCGCTTCGGAATTGACGGAAAGAAGGTAATCCTTAACAGCCTTACCGTCGACTGTACTGGTGTCAAGAACATCAAATAGCTCAATAACCTGTTTGATCAGCATAGTGACTCCTTTACATTAAATGAATGAAAATGAGTGAATTTAAGTGTAATAGAAAGCATATATATACAATGGATGTCCGTTGGGCATCTGCAGCTTTCATGATACAGGTTTTAATGGTGAAAATCAATGGAAATAAGATGTCTGGTATGATGTCTTTTCTTGACAATATGACGAAGTCCATGTATTATTATACAAATATATATGCATAAAGCCATACATTAATCTTTTTCCTACATAGAGAGGGGGAATCTTCGTGGAAGAAAAATATGATCTTTCCAGTCAGCAGCAGATGGCTGCTGAAAAGCACCCGAAAGCATGGGACCCGCTTGTCCTGCTGCTTTGCATTCCGCTGGGCCTCGGCGGTGCGATCATCGGTATGGAGCTGATCGTACGCACAGGCGTTACCGCTAATACGTCGATCATCGGCGCACTGTTCGCGATCCTTTTCTCACGGATCCCGATCGGTATTTTCAAAAAATACCGCAGTGTCCACAGACAGAATCTTCTGCAGACATCCATTTCGGCGGCAACATTCTCCGCTGCGAACTGCATGATCCTGCCGATCGGTATTCCGGTCATCATGGGAAGACCGGATCTCATGTTCCCGATGCTGGTCGGTGTGACGCTGGCTACGGTAATCGACTCCACGATCATGTATAAGTGCTTCGGTTCCGAGATGTTCCCGGCTGAAGGCTCCTGGCCGCCCGGTGTAGCTGCAGCGGATGCGATCCTCGCTGTTATTGAAAAAGGCAAAAAAGCCGTTCTTCTTCTTGTCGGTATCGCGCTTGGCGTATTCGGTAAGATCGGAGGCATCCCGATGGACCTCCTCGGTGTTTCGTGGTTCGGCGATTTTGGTGCCATGGCCGCCCTGGCAGCCGGCTCTATCGTGATCGGCATTGCCAAGACCAACGGCTTCGGCTTCACACTTTTTGGCCATACCTTTACGCTGCTTAGCAATCTTTTCGGCGAGGGCTATGTTTTTGCAGACCATCTGTCCCTGCAGTACAGTGCACACGGTGTTATGATCGGCGCCGGTATCGTTTCTCTTATCCAGTGCGGCATTTCTCTCTTCAAGAAGAATAAAGAGAAAAAGGCAAACACGGTGAAGACCGATGTCTCTGACAGCCAGATGAAGAAAACGCTTGGCTTCGGGTATATCGCGTATTTCATCTGCGCACTGATGATTGCGATCGTAGGCGGCATTATGTCCCAGATGAATGTCCTCCAGTTCATTATCTGGCTGATCTTTGCGGCACTCGCAGCGGAAGCTTCTGAACTTATTGTCGGCGTATCCGCCATGTATTCCGGATGGTTCCCGGGATTTGCGACTGCTCTGATCTTCCTGATCATCGGTATGCTGATGGGCTTCCCGGCTCTGCCGCTTGGACTTCTGGTCGGCTTTACGGCAGCAACAGGTCCGTGCTTCTCCGATATGGCATACGACCTTAAGTGCGGTTATATCCTTCGCGGCAACGGCGCGAATCCGGAACTTGAAAAGGAAGGCCGGAAACAGCAGTATTACGCTGAGCTCATGGGCTTCGGACTTGCTTTTATAATTGTTGCGATCTTCGCAAATCGGTATTTCGGGCAGGGCACTTTCGTTGCTGTTTCCCAGACATTCGTTACGACGATCGAAGCGGGCGCGTCTCCTGAGATCGCAAAATGGCTTCTGATCTGGGCGATTCCCGGCGCGCTGATCCAGCTCTTCGGCGGACGTCACCAGCTCGGTATCCTTTTTGCCACCGGTCTTCTGGTCGGCAATATCCTGAACGGTATCACGATCATCATCGGTCTTATTATTCGTGTTATCGCGAACCGCATCAACAAAGAAAATGAGCAGATCCTCAACATCCTCGGTGCAGGTGCCCTTGCCGGTGCTGCCCTGTACAGCTTTTTCTCTGCGACGCTCGGGCTGGTCGGCAAGAAAGATTGATGATGTGAAGGTTATGCTTCTTTGCAAATGATTCTGTGTGTCTCTTTCGTGCAGCGCGAAGGAGACACACTTTTTGTCTGATTGGCTTTCCGGAAGGAGAAACGGGCGCGTGAATTACCTTTTGATTATTCTTCCTAAAATGATATCCTTTGCCCTTTTACTGGTAATCGGATTTGTCTGTGCATGGAGAGGCGTGCTGAAAGACAAAGGACGTTCTACGCTTTCGGGATTACTTCTGAGCCTTGTGCTTCCAGCATTTCCCGCAGATGGTCAAACAGTTCCTTCTGCAGCCGTCCGGCGTACTGCCTTGAAAAGCCGTATTTTCGGCCAAATTGGGTGAGATTCGTCTTTGATTCCCCGTACTCGTCAAACAGCTCTTCAAATACTGCCTGATCCCTTCTCGAGAGTTTTGAAACTGCTTCCAGGATCTCCCGGAGCGTCTCCGCGCGGATCACTTCCTCCTCTGGAAGACCGTGCATGCTCCGCAGAGCGCTTTCCCTGTCAAAATCCTTCTCCGTCATGGCGTTCAGAGAGATTGTTTCTTCTTTTCGCCGGGCTTTTTTGAGATAACGCTGCCGGTCGTATTCTTTTCTCCACCGGAGGAAATCCGCTCTTGAAGACTCGATAACGATGTTTCCTCCCTCGTACGGATAATCATCCCGGAGACGGACAAAGTAGCGGTTCTTTGCGGAATCCGTCTTGAGAAAATCAAAGAATCAGTGACTACTGATTGCTCCACAATCCACAATCAATTACATTCACCATATCTATTAATCACCCAAGGGCACCTCTTCGGAGGCGCCTTTTTTTATTGCAAAAACGGCAGATTTTCCCTGTTCTCAAGGCTACCTGATAGAGGGAGCACCTCGAATAACAGCGCATGGGAGCAGTCAGTTTTCTAAAAAGGGATGACCGCATTAAGCCTTCATCCCTTTCCTTCCGAGCTGTAAACCGTCCGCAGGCAGGCAGCCAGGATCGTTGCTGATGAGCCCATCACCGGTCAGAAGAAAAAAAATTATAAATATTTTCTAAAACCGTCAAGTTTTTGGCCTCCCCAGGGCTACCTATCAGAGGGATTTCCTCAGACTACCAATTTTATATCTCAAAGCCTGATTACGTATAAGGGCCGGGATACAGATATCGCTTTCTCTGCATCAGCGGAGCAGGAATATCCGTACCCTTGGATAACTGCGCCTTTTTTGTGATCAGGCCTTCTTGTCCATGTGTGTTCCGGCTCTTATCCGTCATCCGGCGGAAAGGAGCACACATGTTTATCGAGTACAAGATCGACAGAAAACACTCCGTCATGGTGGAGGTAACGCCGGAGGTCGCGCAGTTCATCCTGGACTCCGACACGGAGATGCGAAATGCGGAACAGAGAGAAAGATATCACGTCCCCTACCACATCAATGCACTGGAGTATGAGGGTATGGAGTACGCGGATCCCGACACAACGGAGGATATCGTACTCCGTAATGATGAGAACAGAGAGCTGTACGATTGTCTGTCATTCCTCACGGAATCTCAGCTGCGGAGACTGGTCCTGAAAGCGGAAGGGATGACCCTCCGTGAGATCGCTGCGGCGGAAGGGACCTCTGTGAACGCTGTTGCGGAATCCCTTATGGCAGCCAGAAAGAAGCTTGAGAAATATCGGAAGAATTTCTGAAAACGCCCTGTACAAAACGGCCTGTTTTTCTGCGTATAGTGAGGGACATCTCTCAAATCTGTTAGAAAGGAGAAAAAGCCAATGTACGAGAAACTGCCGCAGGAGCTGAAGGATCATGCCCTCTTCTGTGGATGGAAGTATCAGACGCGTGACGGCAGAAGGACAAAAGTCCCGAAGACCGTTACCGGGCGGAATGCTGTCATCAGCGACCCTTTGGACTTCTGCGGCTTTGAGGAGATCTTGAAAGCCAGGGATCTCGATGGGATCGGGATTGCCGTCAGAGATGGACTGGCAGCCATCGACATCGATCACAGTGTCGTGGATGGTCATCTGTCGGATCTGGCAGCGGCGATCGTGGAAAAGACCCGGAGCTATACGGAGATCAGCCCATCCGGGGAAGGCATCCGCATCATCGGGAAGGCTGAAGGCTTCTCCTATGACAGAGACCGGTATTACGTCAACAACCATAAACTTGGCCTCGAAGTCTACGTATCCGGCGGAAAGGGACAGTTCGTCACCGTGACCGGCAACGCGATCAGGGACTGCCCGATAAGGGACATATCGGACGTACTGCCGGAGATACTGGAGGATTACATGCGTAGATCTGCTGTGCGACAGCAGGAGGACCGTGCAGGCGTAAATGGCAGTTTCCTGGCAGATGAGGAAGTGATCACCAGGGCCGGAGCAGCTGTAAACGGCGGGAAGTTTACCGCCCTCTATAACGGGGACGTCAGCAGCTATCCGTCACAAAGTGAAGCGGATCTGGCATTCATGACGATACTGTCTTTCTGGTGCGGCGGAGATGAGTCCCAGATGGACAGAATCTTCCGAGGGAGCGGCCTGTACCGGCCTAAGTGGGAACGTGCGGACTACCGGGAATCGACTATAAGGAAAGCCATAAACGGCACTGCGGAGTTCTACAGGCCACTGGAAGGTACGACAGCAGCCGAGGACTTCGAAACCCTGGGAGATGCCAGGGATTCCCCGGGAGACCCGATACCGCTTGACGGCATGACTGTTCCGGCCTTCCCTGTGGATGCCCTGCCGGAGGATATACGGGCCTATGTGCTCGCTGTCGCGGAGAGCACCCAGACGCCAGTGGACGTTGCGGCATGCGCGGCCCTGGCTGTCCTCTCGATCGGCATGCAGGGGAAATACGCGGTAAGGCCGAAGCCTGACTGGACGGAGCCGGTGAATACCTTCATCGCCGTGTTCATGCCGCCCTCTGAACGCAAGTCTGCTGTCTGTGCTGCCATGGGAAAGCCCATGAACGACTACGAGAAGGAATGGAACAGGCAGCATGCAGCGGACATAGAATTCAGCCGGTCGCAGCGCAGCATCCTCGAACGGAAGCTCAGAGCCCTGGAGGACCAGGCCGCAAAGGGAAAGGCATCCATGGATGACGTCAGGGCGGCGTCTGATGAGCTGTCAGCCTTCCGTAACTGGAAGCCCCTGCGCTATTACGGGGATGACGTGACCACAGAGAAGCTTGTCAGCATGATCGCCGAGAACGGCGGGAGGGCTGCCATCTTCTCCCCGGAGGGTGGGATCTTCGATCTCCTGAAAGGGATGTACACCAGATACGTAAATATCGACGTGTTCCTGAAAGGCTATTCCGGAGATCCCATCCGCGTGGACAGGATCGGGCGTGAAAGCAAAGTCATTTACGATCCGGTCCTCACCGTCATGCTGATGGCGCAGCCGAGCGTCCTCGCCGGTGTGATGGAGAACGGGAACTTCCGGGGACGCGGTCTGACGGCCAGGTTCCTTTACTGCATCCCGGAGTCAAATGTCGGAAAGAGGAAGTACCGGTCGGAACCCATCCCGCAGGATGCCTGGCGGAGATATGAGCGGTGCATCAGGAACGTACTGGCGGATGAGCCGAAATACCAACCGGAGGTCATTACACTGTCTCCGGAAGCGGATCAGATGCTCGAAGCCTTCTCGGAGGAACTGGAGCCGAAGCTGAAGACAGAATACGCGGCCATCTCTGACTGGGCCGGAAAGCTCGTGGGAAACACCGTGAGGATCGCGGCACTCCTATGCAGGTCAGAGGTCTTTGTGACCAGGGATTTCCTGGACGCCTGGAACAGCTGCATCAGCGGCAGAACCATGGCAGACGCGATACGGATCGCAAGGTATTTCATCGAACATGCAAAAGCGGCATTCTCGCTGTTGGGAGCAAACGAAGGAATACAGAACTGCAAATATGTCCTTGCAGCTATCCAGAAGGCAGGGCTTACGGAAGTCAGCCGGAGGGACGTCATGCGGCTGTGCAGGACGCTGCGGACGAAGGAAGTCGTCCAGGCTGTTCTGGATCAGCTTGCTGAGTACGGATATCTTACGGAGAAAAAGCCGGACCGTCAGCCGAGGCGCGGAAGGAATCCGACAGCGGTCTATACGGTGAATACATGCCAGACCGGTGAGAAATGAATTCTGTCCCTGTTCTTGTCCAATTTGTGTCCCATGAGGCCAGTCGGTGGAAAGCCAGTAACTACAAGGAAAAATAAATAGTGTCCTTTTTGTCCTTTGTGTCCCTAGGAGTTTTGAGGGAATCTGCGATGCGGGAAACATGTGTGGCAGGTAGATGAATACCACAGAGAGGAGGGGAAGGAATTGTGTCCTGTTTGTCCTTATCCATATAACTTCAGCCTTTTAAAAGAAATATATATATATTTCTGTGATTATCTTCTCCTGCCTTGGGACAAAAGGACAAAAAGGACAGAAATCGATATTTGCCCGTATTTACTGGGTTTTCAGGTATTCGAGCAGAAAGGGCAGAGTTGGACAGAAAGGACACAAATAGAAACGACTGTGTAAATCCATTACAGGAAAGGAGGGTCATATGAACCTGATACCCATGGGCTTTTATAGTGAGGACGGAGATGTCCTCTGCCTCATGAAGGCCTCGGATTACAGCGACAGTAACTATGACGGCATTCAGCTCCGGAAGTCGAGGGATGGAATGCCGGTCATCATCTCACGCAGCAAAAAGACTGCACCCCTGATGTGGAAGGTCGCCTACGGATTCTCGACGATCTTCTTCCGCACCTTCGAAGAAGCAGTCGGATTCTGCAACAGCAGAGGTATGGAGATCGTGAAAAGAAGCCAGGACCGGGAGGCTTCGGAGAGGAGGAACTGATCATGATGAAGACCAGGTACCATCCTCTTGTGGACGGGGATACGGAGGGAACAGACAAGCGGCCCCTGTTCATGACAGAGGATGAGGCCGCAGCCAGGGACAACCACAGTTACTACCTGGAGGAAATGATTCCCCGGTTCTATCAGCTGCGCCGCGGCAGCAAAAAAGCAGCCATCGGATGGGAGGGATTCCGCGTCCACTGCCCCCGCTGCGGCGCTGTGATGGACAGGATCTCCTCCGGTAAGGGAAACAGACAGCTGCCCATGTATATGTGCAGGGCATGCATCAAAGAAAGGAAGGTATGACTATGTCGAATTACAAACTGCATAAACTTAACAAAAAAGGGAGATGGTTCCACGCAAACGATACTTCTTTTACGGACGAATACGCAGACGAGCGTCTGGATCTGTTCCTGCGGAGCAGTGTTGTCAAAAAGGAGAATGGTAAATACGGAAATGTTTACAGGCTCCATGCAAAAGAACCCCATACGGTAGAGATGGCACTGGACTATGATATCGGCTGCCCCAAATGCGGAGCGCAGCTCAGGCTGATCGGTCGATGCCTTAACTCACATGAGCTTGGGCTGTATACCTGCCCTGTATGTGATAAACGATAAGGAGGTTTCATTATGGATTACAGAAAACTGACGGCAGCCTGTACCCTCGCCGGATATGAACGAAACTTCATGAACTTAATGCGCGGTGACAGAATCGCCGAACAGAATATGGCGGAAGGCCTCATGGCCGAAACAGCCGCTTTTGCAATGCCTAAAAGCCTGGACGATAAATATGAAAACGCCATCACGGAAAAGAGCATCCTGCGGCAGTTCTCCACTGTGTTCTCACAGTACAGCGGTTCTTCCCACATCCTGGCGGCGATGTCGGACGATCTGGCAGAGTGCGTTCCAGAAAACGGTGCGATCGATATACAGGATGCCTCCAACGATTTCACCCAGATTCCTATTGGCCGGTATAAGCTTGCTGCCCTGCTCCGCCTTCCCGGCAGTTTTGTGGCCGATGCCGCTTTCGACCTTGAAGGGTATCTGGTCAGGCGTCTTGCATCTGCTTTTGCCAAAGCGGAGGACCGTTACTTTATCTCCGGCAGCGGCGTGGATGAACCTGTAGGCCTACTCCATGCCACAGAAGGTGCAGAGAACGGTGCTTCTGCAAATCAGCTCTCTTATGATGCAGTGATCGACCTTTACTACTCCGTTAAGCCGGAGTACCGCAGGAACGGTGTCTGGCTCATGAACGATGAGACTGCACAGACCCTGAAAAAGCTGAAGGATGATGCCGGCAACTATCTCTGGCGTGGCAGCGATGACACGGTCATGGGGAAACCTGTCATGATCACGGAATACATGCCGGACGCAGAAGCCGGAGCCAGGCCGATCCTGTTTGGGGATCTCAGTTATTACTGGATCGTCAAACGCAGCCCGGTGACAGTAAGGATGCTCAGGGAACTGTTCGTTCTCAATGGGCAGATCGGATATATGGCGTTCGAACTTATCGATGGGAGACTGGTACGCAGGGAGGCTGTGAAAGCTCTTAATATCGCCTCCGAATAACTGTTAAGCCCGTGGGTTTTCCTCCTTCCCACGTCAGCTTATAGGGCAGTCAGGTGTCCTCCTTTTCCCTGGCTGCCCAAAACTTTTTAGAAAGGGAGGGCGGGGTCAAATCTCCAGGAACCGCTTCTTCTGGGAACGGCGGCCAGTGTCGTGCGTAAAATTCACAATTCAAACGAGGTATTAACAGGATATAGTGCCCTGAAACTGCCGAAAGAGGATGTAGAGTGAAGTATTCATAATTATTTTTCCGAAACCGTCATTTTTCACCTCCTGCCAAGGCTACCTGATAGGAGGTGATATTTATGACAAAAGAGAAGAAAACACTGACAGCTGAGTATCAGACGGAGCAGGAGGACCAGATGACGGCGGAGCAGCAGAAAGCCTTTGATGAGTTCCTTGATTATATGGCAGATCTCTACAGGAAGTATTCTTATCTCTTTGACGAAGAGGACCTGCATACAGGAGAGACAAGCAGTTAAGCGGAATGTCTGGATATCTTTTCCTGCAAAACACACGCACTCCCCCGCTGATAGTTGTTTGTCGGCACGACATAATAAGTGCGGGACAATCAGCACACAAGGAGAAAGCGCCATGAATAAAAAGACAAAATGCTATACGTACCTCAGAGTTTCCACAGAGAAGCAGGTGGATGGCTACTCGATCGATGCACAGAGGAAGAATGTTCAGAAGCTCGCGGATCTGAAGGATTTCGAGATCGTTGAGGAGTATGTGGATGCCGGCTTTTCAGGGGCGGACATACAGAATCGGCCTGCGTTCACTCAGATGATGAAGGACATTCAGAGCGAGAAGGATGGTGTAAAATATGTTCTGTCCTTTAAGCTCTCACGTCTCGGAAGGAATGCGGTCGATACGCTTGAGAGCCTCCGCAAGATGCAGGAGCACGGGGTCAACATTCTCACGGATGACGGCGCAGTGGATTCCTCCTCTGCATATGGGAATTTCTTTATCCTTATCATGTCAGGACTGGCTGAGATGGAGAGAGAAAATATCCTTGCCCAGACTTTTGCCGGAAGGGTCGAAAAGGCCAGGCAAGGGCGTTATAACGGTGGTCAGGCTCCCTATGGGTACAGGATCCGGCCTGCTGCTAATAAGAGTGAAAAGGGCATTTTGGAGATCAACGAGGACGAGGCTCCTCTGATCAGACTTATTTTCGACCGCTATGTGAACCATGAACGGGGAGACGGAAGAGTCGCTGAGTACCTCGTTTCTCATGGATATAACAAAGCCGTCAGAGGCAATGGGAAGACAATCTATATTGATGAGTCCTTTGTCGGCAAAGTAATCAGGAACGAAGTCTATTGCGGTGAGATGGTATATGGGAAACGGAAGGTCATAAAGAATCCGAAAACCGGACGGATGACTGCGAGACTGAGAAACCCCTCAGAGTGGTACAGGGCAGAAGGGTTGCACGAACCCATCATATCCAAAGAACTGTTTGAGGAGGCCCAGAAGGTTCGGAAGAGAAATACTACATTTCAGCCCAAGGTATTTGACCCAAACCACGCAGCAGTGTTTTCCGGGATTCTCGTTTGTCCTATCTGCGGTTCCAGAATGCATGGAGTCGGAGGCCTGGGGAAAATCAAACTGGACGGTAAGCACGGCGGAGGTTCGTATTATTACGCTTGTTCCAGTCATCGCAGACGATCTGGAGGTTTTCGATGCTCTTATTCAAAAGGATGGCGGCAGGATAAGATTGATGCGCTGATGGCCAACGTCATTGTGCAGACTGTCAGTAATCAGCAGTTTCGAGATGATCTAAAAAGCCGGTTGGGACAGGCGGTCGACACAAGTGAGGCTGAAGCACAGGTTGAGGAGCTAACGAAGCAGATCAGGAACAAGACGAAGACTTTAAAGAGGAAATCCCTGGCAATCGACAATTTTGATTGGGATGTGAGCAATGCGGATGCGCTTTATGATACACTGAACGAAGACTACACAAGAATTCAGAATGAAGTGCTGCTCCTGGAGAAAAGTCGTGAGGAGGCCGAACTTCTCATTTCCAACATCAAAAACCAACAGATAACAAGAGACGGTATTTTCAAGTTCATTCAACAGTTTGGAACTGTGTATAAGCACCTGACTGAAGTTGAAAAGAAGGAACTGGCGCTCAAGCTCATGGAAAAGATAGAGATATTCCCGGAGGAGCAGGAGGACGGCTCGATTATTAAAAGCGTTACCTTCCGGTTCCCTTTGAACATTAATGGTGAGAAGCTGAATCAGCTTGCCTTAGAGGGACAAACTTCTGAAGACAGGGTTGAGACGGTATGTCTTTTGTCCAAACTTTCTGAGGCAAATCCCCGCCTTTCTTTCGTCATTGGAAGCGGCCTCTGCCGCTCAGCTCATCACCGGAGAAATCCGGGGATGTTCAAGGGGATTGGGGCGCTTCCCCAACGAGCGAAAAGCGGCTGGGTATATACCCAGACACTGCTCGCCAAGTATGTGAATCCGTTTCTCATTTTATTCCCTAAGAGAGTGTGGTTTTTCTGATAATTCTGTGCAGTCCATATTGAAAATCTACGGTTATTCGTATATAATGTAACTGTATTTTTGTAATTTGCTATCAGTGAGGTTCAAACATGAAGGGCTATCTTTCCATCCGGGAAACATCGTATAAATGGGGCGTCTCCGAGCGCCGCGTCAATCAGTATGTAACTGAGGGACGCATTCCCGGCGTGGAGCGGTTCGGACGTTCCTGGGCAATTCCTGCGGACGCTGTTAAACCCGGCGATCCCCGACAAACCCGAAAGAAAGTAAAACAAGGCGTGGAAGGTATGGAGGATGTTCACTTATGACGATGGATTTAGGAACGCTTGCCATACTTTTCCCAATGCTGTTCTTGCTGCTTGGGCTTGGGGTCACAGTGGTGATCGATCCCTATATCCAGTAGAAACAGCGGCGGATCATGCTTCTGATCGTTGTGCTCTGCCTTAGCCTGATCGTGCAAAACTTGAGCTGTTCGTCAGTCACTCACATCTTGCTTTGAAGAATCTTCTGTCGGCCTATGGTTATTCTGTCAGGCCCGTCTTTCTTGTCCTGTTTCTTTCTATTATCTGGCCGGAAGGGAAAATGTGGCCCGCGTGGACGCTTGCAGGGATCAATGCCGCGCTTTACTTCAGTTCCCCCTTTACAAAACTTTGTTTTGAGATCCGGGAATTTGACTTTGCCGCCCTGCGGGGGCCGCTGTATTTTACTTGCTTTCTGATCAGTGGGCTTCTGCTTCTGGAACTCCTGATGCGGACGATCCTCCGCTACCGGGAGATGCGGAGACTGGAGCAGCTGATCCCGGTCTCCGTGGCCTTGATCATCGCTGCCTCCGTCGCCTTGGACATGAACGTGGGCATGGCGCAGCAGCCGGTGACCTTCCTGACCATCGCCATTGTGGTGGGCAGCGTGTTTTATTACATCTGGCTGCACCTGCAGTTTGTCCGCGAGCACGAAAAAGATCTTATGGCCTCCCAGCGTATCCAGATCATGATGACCCAGATCCAGCCCCACTTCCTGTTCAACGCCCTCAACACCATCCGCGCTCTGTATTCCAAGGACCCGTCTCTGGCAGACAGGACGCTGGAGGATTTCAGTACCTATCTGCGGCAGAATCTGGAGTCACTGAGCCAGACAGATTTGGTTCCGGTCACTAAGGAATTGGAGCATACCCGCCTGTATGCCGAAATCGAGGTGCTGCGTTTTCCCAATATTCATGTTGAATATCGGACCTGGGATCAGGATTTTCAAATTCCGGCTCTGACGATTCAACCGCTGGTGGAAAATGCGATCCGTCATGGCGTACGCAGCAGGAAGGACGGCCTTGTGACCGTTACAACGGTTTGTGAATCGGGCTGTCACCGAATTACGGTTCAGGATAACGGAGTGGGCTTTGACACAAAGAAGCAGGAATCTTTCGCAGAGACACACATTGGCCTTCGGAATGTTAA
>CACZJD010000027.1 GCA_902781325.1 uncultured Lachnospiraceae bacterium | reverse complement strand
CTGATGCAGAAAAGGCAGCAGCGCATAGAGGAAGTCTCCCATCTGACAAACCGCAGCCAGGATGAGATCGGGGACGGAGTCAGGCATCTTCTCGACGAGATCGGCGAACTGAAGCAGAAGAACCGCGATCTTGAATATAAAGCCGCGTTTCTCCGTCTTGAGACGATCCCCAGGGATCGGAAGAATGTTTTTTTGTTTGTCGGGGACATGGACAATATCGTGCAGAGAAATCTCGTCAACAGGCTCTGAGGGCAAATACCGCTATATTATAGGCAGCAGGAAAATGGACTCCCGGGACGTGCAGAAAGCGCTCAGGGAGAAGCTGGGAGCAAAGGGCGGCGGAAAGCCGGAAATGATACAAGGTTCTGTCACAGGCACGGAATCCTGCATAGCAGAAGTCCTTCCGTGAGAAAGGATGTGAAATGGCATCGCTAGTTCTCTATATAATGATCATGATCTGGTTTCTCGTGATCTTCTCACTCAGACGTTTTTCGAGAAAAGAAAAAGACGGAAAGCCGGTGAGACCATCACAGACTGATGCGGCGAAGCGGCTTGAAGAGATGATGAAGAGCGCGAGGACCGGTTACAGGCCTCCCCGTTCTACAGACGGTCACACACTGAGAAAGGATCAGGATATCACCTGCCGCCGGTTCGGACACAATCATTCCGAAGCGGAGGAACCCGCCGCGCGTTTTATCGTCCACGACGATATTGAGGATGGATATATTATCCTGAACGGAAAGAAAATGCTCAGGACTGAAGCGGATGCGTATGAGAATACGATCTGAGATCCGACGGTATATATGATCAAATAATAAGAAGCCGGGCTTTAAAGCCCGGCTTTCTGTAGCCTTTGGAAATATCGAGACTGCCAAAAAGCGTTTTACGCTTTTTTCCTTTTCTCGAGAATATTGGTGACAATGAGAGCAGCAGAGGCATCTCCGGTGATATTGAGAGTTGTGCGTCCCATGTCGAAGATGCGGTCTACGCCGGCGACCAGAGCAATGCCGTCGATCGGAAGTCCCACGGATGTCAGGACCATAGCCAGCATGACCATGCCGGCGCCGGGTACACCGGCTGTTCCGACAGAAGCAAGTGTAGCAGTAAGTACTATAGTGAGCATCTGTCCCAGTGTCAGGTCAATACCGTAGCAGGAGGCGATGAATACAGCGCAAACCCCCTGGTAGATCGCTGTTCCGTCCATATTGATGGTGGCGCCCAGCGGCAGAACGAAGGAAGTGATCTCTCTTGTGGCTCCGAGTTCTTCCGTACACTCGATATTGAGCGGAAGAGTGCCTACAGAGGAAGCGCTTGAAAAAGCGAACATGATCGCAGGCATCATCCCTTTGAAGAATTTCAGGGGACTTAATCCGCCCAGTGTTCTTACTGTGAAGGAATACACCACAACTGCGTGGACGATATACCCCAGATAAGCGGTCAGAAGGACCATCGCCAGCGAGCCGATGACCTTGGGGCCGTTTGCCGCGATCACAGGACACAGCAGGCAGAAGACGCCAAGAGGAGAGAGACGGAGGATCATTTCCATGACCTTCATGAAAATGTCGTTCCAGCGGTTTATTCCTTCGGCGGCTTTTTCAACTTTTTCTCCGAGGGAGATAATCGCAAAGCCGATCAGAAGCGCCATGACAATGACCTGAAGCATATTGGCTTCAGCGATGGGCTCTACGAAGTTCTTGGGGAAGATCCCTACGAACACATCCATCATGGTCTTCCCTTCGGGTGCTTCATAGGCCAGACTGTCAGTGGAGAGGACCGGATACATGCCTTTGAAAAGATTGGCAAAGGCAAGACCGATCACGGTCGCCACAGCTGTCGTGCAGAAATAGTAGATAACGGTAATTCCACCGATGGATCCGACCTTGCGGATATCCTTGAGAGATACTACGCCGGCCATTATGGAAAAGAGCACGATCGGACCGACGATAAACTTGACCAGATTCAGAAAGACCGTTCCGAGCGGTTTAATGTAGGAATCGGCGAACTCCACATTATTCTGCAGTAAAAGACCTGCGATCACTGCGAGCACCAATGCAATAAAGATCTGCATTGCCAGCGGCATAGATGTTTTTGATTTTGTTTTCATATACCCTCCCGTTTTTGTGTATAATCAATAAATGCACATCACTATTTTAGAATGAAACTGCAAGGTTGTAAATCCGGCTTGAGCAGCCGGCAGCTTGAAAGACGGAGATAAGAGATTGAACGGACTGCCTTTAGAATTCAATGAGCGGATGAAGCAAATGCTGGGGGAAGAATACGATGCCTTTATGAGATCCTATAAGGAGACCAGAAGACCCGGACTTCGGGTAAGCACACTGAGGGAGAAGGCCAAAACACTGGAATCTTCTTCTATGTTTGGCATGCAGCCTATTCCCTGGGCACCTCACGGTTATTATTATGATCCGTTAAAGCGGCCCGGCAAACATCCTCTTCATGAGGCCGGAGCCTATTATATACAGGAACCCAGCGCTATGGCAGTGGCTGCCTTCTCGGGGGTCAGACCCGGTATGAGAGTCCTGGATCTGTGCGCGGCGCCCGGCGGAAAAAGCACGCAGCTGGCGTCCATGCTTGAAGGAGAGGGGGTTCTGTACTCCAATGAGATCCATCCGGCGAGAGCGAAGATCCTCTCCCAGAATATAGAGAGGATGGGAATCTCCAACGCCGTGGTCCTGAATGAAGATCCGGAGAAGCTGGCAGAGAGGTTTCCGCTGTATTTTGACACAGTAGTAGTGGATGCTCCTTGTTCGGGAGAAGGGATGTTCCGCAAAGAAGAGGAGGCGATCCCGAACTGGAGTCCTGAAAATGTGGACCTCTGCGCGCGCAGACAATGCGGGATCCTGGACTGCGCGGCGGAAATGACCGCTCCGGGAGGAACGCTTGTATACTCTACCTGTACGTTCGCGCCTCAGGAGAATGAGCAGAACGCCGCGAAGTTCATTATGCGGCACCCCGATTTTCAGATCCTGGATCTTCCCTCGATTCTGGGAACCGAATATATGGAACGCACGGGGCTTGCGGCAGGAAGACCCGAATATGCTTCCGGTGAGGGAATTCCCGGACAGATTACTGATTCTCTCGGCGGAACGATCCGCCTGTGGCCGCACAGACTGGAGGGAGAAGGACACTACCTTGCTGTTTTCAGAAAAGAAGGCTCCGGACTAAGAAGAAGAGCAGCCGGCCAAAAGCCCGTAAAGGATCGCGAAGCGATCAGGCTCTTTAAAGAATTCTGCGCGGAGACACTGTCGCAGAGAGGTATACGGAAACTGGAGGCGGAAAATGAGGGCGGATCAGGAGCGTCGCTGACGCTCTTTGGCAAAGAACTGTACAGGATTCCCGAAGGTGTGCATCTGGACGGTCTGAAGGTCCTGCGGCCCGGGCTCCATCTGGGGACTCTTAAAAAGAACCGGTTCGAGCCGTCCCACGCTCTGGCAGCGGCTCTGGAAGCCGGAGACGTGAAATGCTGGGCAGAGCTCTCCGATGGTTCAGAGGATGTACCTGGTGACGGGAATGCAGCTCGCGCGTATCTGAGGGGAGAGAGTCTGCGGACACAGGACTGCGCACAGATTTCCGGGCAAAAAGGATGGTGCCTGGTAACAGACTGCGGCTTCAGCTGCGGCTGGGGCAAGCTCTCCGGGGATCAGATCAAGAATCATTATCCGAAAGGTCTCAGAAGACCGTACTGATTGCCCCTGTATTTTGAATCTGATATCATAAGTAAAACTGCGGATAGCCTTCGAGGAGAGTGTTATGGGCTACAGAAACATGATCTTTGACGTTATGGTAATGAATATGGAGAAGCAGCTCACGGAGCTGTCTCATGAGCGGTTCGGAAAACCGCTTGAAAAATGCGGGGATGAAGAGACATATTTTATTCTGATGCTGCTGATCAAGAGGATCCTCAAGATCAGTGAAAAGAACAGCGGTGAGAAAAAGGTCTACTATGTCTCGGCGGAGTTCCTGCCGGGAAGGTTTCTCCTCAATACGCTGATCAATCTCGGGATCTACAGAAAGGCGGAGAAGCTTCTCGCCCGGTATGGCAAGAACCTTCAGAATGTATTAGAATATGAGCCCGAGCCCTCCCTCGGCAGCGGCGGCCTGGGGCGTCTGTCGGCGTGCTTTATGGACTCCATAGCGACGCTGGGCTATCCTGCGGAGGGCCTGGGCATCAACTATCGATACGGACTGTTCCGTCAATCATTCTCAGACTATATGCAGCAGATGGACAAGGACCCCTGGATCCAGTGGGACTCCTGGGAGGATCTGACGGATATCAATTTCGAAGTAAACTTTGGCAGATACAAGGTCAGGGCGCGCATGTACGAGATCAGTGTCGCCGGCTATCACAGCGGTGTCAACAAACTTAGGCTCTTTGATCTCGAGAGCGCGGACGGATCCATTGTTCATGACGGGATTGAATTTGATAAGAGCGCGATCGATAAGAACCTGACTCTTTTTGTATATCCGGATGATTCTGATGAAGCGGGAAAGATGCTGCGCCTGTATCAGCAGTATTTCCTGGTGAGCTGCGCGGCACAACAGATCCTGAGCGAGATGAAAGCGCGCAAATGCGACCTGAGGAGAATGTATGACTATGCGGTCATCCAGATCAACGACACGCATCCGTCGCTGATCATCCCGGAACTGGTCCGCATTCTGACTGACGATAAAGCGCTTTCATTTATGGAGGCGGTAAAGGTCGTGACTAAGACCTGCGCTTATACAAACCACACTATTCTGGCAGAAGCGCTGGAGACGTGGTCTGTCGATCAGCTCTCTGAGGTGGTGCCTCAGCTTGTTCCCATTATTCACAGACTGGACCTGATCATCAAGAACAGGTATCATGATCCTTCCGTGTGGATCATTGACACGGAAAGAAGAGTCCATATGGCCAACCTGTGCGTCCACTTCGGTTTTTCGGTGAACGGCGTCGCGAAGATCCACACGAAGATCCTGGAGGAGTCCCAGCTCAGGGGCCTGTATCAGATCTACCCGGAGAAGTTCAGCAACAAGACAAACGGAATCTCTTTCCGAAGGTGGCTGTACGGCTGCAATTCCGAACTGTCCGACTGGATCAGCGCCAAAATAGGGAATGACTACAAACTTGACCCAGCTCGTCTGGAGGACCTGAGAGCGTTTGCGGATGATCCGGAAACGCTTCGGGAACTTGAGGAGATCAAGGCGGCAGCAAAGGCCCGCCTTGCCTCTTTCATAAAGATGAGAGAGGGCGTGGAACTTCTTCCTGACGGCGTCTATGATATGCAGATCAAGCGGATCCATGAATACAAGAGACAGCATTTAAGCGCTCTGTATGTAATCCACAAATACCTTGAGTTCAAGAGAGGGGAAGTGCCGGAGAGACCGGTCAATTTCATCTTCGGCGGGAAAGCCGCGTCGGCCTATGTTTTGGCGCAGGACATCATTCACCTGATCCTCGTCCTGTCTGATATCGTCAATGGAGACCCTGACGTGAATCAGTATATGAGAATGGTGATGGTCACAAATTACAATGTGACATATGCTGAGAGACTGATCCCTGCTGCAGATATTTCCGAACAGATCTCGCTGGCTTCGAGAGAAGCATCCGGGACGGGAAATATGAAACTGATGCTCAACGGAGCGCTGACACTCGGAACCAATGACGGCGCCAATGTTGAGTTATGTGAGTCGGCGGGAGAAGAGAACATTTATCTTTTCGGAATCAGCGCGGACGATGTTATAGGCCATTATGAGAGAGGAGATTATGATCCCTCCCTTATTTATAACAGCAGTGAAGTGGTCAGGGAGGCAGTTGATTTCATTGTCAGTCCCCTGATGCTGGCCAAAGGCCGCCGAGAGAATCTGGAGCGGCTCTATAAGGAGATCAGGACCAGGGACAGATACATGGCGCTGCTGGATCTGAAGTCCTATTTTGAAACGAAGGATCGGATGCTGCGCGACTATGAGGACAGAGAGGCCTGGAACAAAAAAGCGCTTCTGAATATCTCCGGAGCGTCATACTTCTCATCGGACCGCACGATTTCGGAATACAACAGAGATATCTGGAAGCTTAAATCATTCAAGACCTATTCCGAGGAAGGAAAGTAAAACAATATATGGATCTTTTTGATTTTATGAGGGAGAGCGAACAGGAGACGGAGGCGCCGCTCGCCGCAAGGCTCAGACCGGTGAGACTGGAAGAAGTTGTGGGGCAGCAGCACATAATCGGAAAGGGAAAACTCCTCTACAGAGCGATCAAGGCTGACAAGATCAGCAGTCTTATTTTCTACGGGCCTCCCGGAACCGGAAAAACAACGCTGGCCAAGGTGATCGCCAACGCGACAAAGGCACAGTTCCGGCAGATCAACGCGACATCCGCCGGCAAGAAGGACATGGAGCAGGTGGTGAAGGAGGCGCAGGACAGGCTCGGGATGTACGGCCTTAAGACGATCCTCTTCATCGACGAGATCCATCGATTCAACAAATCGCAGCAGGATTACCTGCTGCCTTTTGTGGAGGACGGAACACTGACACTGATCGGCGCGACTACCGAAAATCCGTATTTTGAAGTGAATGGAGCGCTTTTGTCAAGGTCGATGATCTTCGAACTCACTCCTCTCTCCGCAGAGGACATACTGGAACTGATAGGCCGCGCGGTGTATGATACAGAGCGGGGAATGGGCGCATACGATGCTGTGATCGAAGAAGATGCCGCCCTGTTTCTTGCAGAGATGTCCGGAGGGGACGCCAGACGGGCTCTCAACGCTATTGAACTTGGCGTCATGACAACGGAAAGAAGCACAGACGGAAAGATCCATCTGACGATGGACGTAGTGAAAGAATGCATTCAGAAGAAGACGACCCGCTATGATAAAAACGGGGATAATCATTATGACACGATCTCCGCGTTTATAAAGAGTATGCGGGGGAGCGATCCCGATGCTGCGGTATACTATCTGGCGCGTATGCTCGAGGCGGGAGAGGATCCTGTGTTCATCGCGCGAAGGATCATGATCTGTGCTTCCGAGGATGTAGGAAACGCTGATCCGAATGCCATCGTTGTGGCGGTGAACTGTTCGCTTGCCTGCGAGAGGATCGGAATGCCTGAATCGAAGATCATTCTGGCTCAGGCGGCGGAATATGTCGCCACTGCGCCTAAGAGCAATACCGCAGTTGAATCGATCATGGAAGCGGGACGGACTGTTCGGGAGACGGGGAGCCTTCCGATCCCCGGCTATCTTCAGGACGCTCACTACAAGGGCGCCCAGGGGCTCGGAAGAGGGATCGGGTATCAGTACGCCCATGACTATGAGCAGCATTACGCCGGGCAGCCTCTCCTTCCCGAGAAACTCCGGGGAGAAAGATTCTACCTGCCTTCCGGCAACGGTTACGAAAAGAAGATCAGGGAACACATGGCTTCTCTGACAAAAGACAGCAGGTACACAGAGCCTGAGCAGCTCCTTCCCAGGTCCCGGGAGGAATAAGCGTCCCGGGCTGTCACTGTTTTGACCTGCAGCGGGATCATGAGGAAAGAATATGTCATCACCCCTTGCTATTTATAAACTGATCATACTGTACCTTTTGGATAAAGCGGACGGGGAGATCGCCATGGACAGGCTCTCCTCTTTTCTGCTTGAGAAGGGATATGTCAATTTTGTGTCTCTGATGCAGACTTACGCGGAGATCGAGAAGAGCGGACTTGTGCTGTCGAGAAATTCCGGAGAAAGGTGTTTTTACCGTATCACGGCGGACGGAAGGCAGACCCTGAGGATCTTCAAGGCCGATCTGGGAAGGGAGATCACAAAGCAGGCGGACGATTTCCTGAAAAGGGAGGGGGCGGTCCTGCGCAGCGAGCAGTCTGTGAGGGCGGACTGCGTCCCGGCGGAAAACGGAATGTACAATGTGATACTGAAGGTCATGGAGAGAAACGACCCTGTGATGGAGATCAGGCTTCAGGTGCCGGACAAAGGGCTGGCGGAAGAGATCTGCCTTAAATGGCCGGAGAAAAACGAGAAGATTTATAACTCTCTGATTGAAAATTTATTTTGATGGGCTTACAATGTAAGCGATAATTCTAACAGGCAGCGTAATCTGTCCGTATCATGCGATAGTCTGCAGTCATTACCCCACTTAAGAATTTAATCAGAATAGTTTTTAATCGCGATAATCCGGCTATGTCTGAGCCGGCTCATGTCATCTATATATTCAAAGGAGAATCATGACAAAAGAAAGATATGAATCCCTGGCACTTCAGAATCTCAAGGAAATTGCCAAAAACAGAGGAATGAAGAAAATCTCCACGCTCAAGAAAGCGGAACTCATCGAAGCCCTGCTTAAAAAAGACGAGGAGGACGCGCTCCTTTTGGCATCACAGAACGGAGGCCGCATTCCCAAAACGGAGCAGAAGAAACCGGACGCGCCGATCATCCACAAAAATGAGTTCGCCAGTGAACTGGACAGCGGCCAGATCGCGAACGGCATTTTGGAAGTAATGCCTGACGGCTACGGGTTTATCAGGTGCGCGAATTATCTTCCGGGAGAAAATGATATATATGTGGCACCCAGCCAGATCAGAAGGTTTGGCCTCAAGACGGGTGATATCGTTAAAGGGAATATAAGAGTCAAGACACAGGGAGAAAAATTCGGAGCGCTTCTTTATGTCAAATCCGTCAACGGATTGAAGCCGGAGGAGGCCACAAAGCGCTACAATTTCGAAGATATGACGCCGGTCTTTCCCGATGACAGGATCCGCCTCGAAAAACCCGGTGCGAGCATATCCATGAGGGTCATGGATCTTCTGAGTCCGGTGGGAAAGGGACAGAGAGGCATGATCGTATCTCCCCCCAAGGCAGGTAAGACGACCCTGATGAAAGAGGTCGCCAAGTCCGTAAAGGCCAATAATCCCGAGATCCACCTGATCATTCTGCTCATTGACGAGCGCCCGGAAGAAGTTACGGACATCAAAGAGGCTATTGAGGGACCGAACGTAGAAGTGATCTACTCGACTTTCGATGAGCTCCCCGAACACCATAAGAGAGTTTCCGAGATGGTCATTGAGAGGGCCAAGAGGCTTGTCGAACACAAGAAGGATGTCATGATCCTGCTTGACAGTATAACGAGGCTCACCCGCGCGTATAACCTCACGGAACCCTCCAGCGGCAGAACGCTGTCAGGCGGTCTGGATCCCGCGGCGCTTCATATGCCGAAGAGATTTTTCGGAGCCGCCCGCAACATGAGAGAGGGCGGAAGCCTCACGATCCTTGCTACAGCTCTGATCGAGACGGGAAGCAAGATGGACGAAGTAGTCTATGAGGAATTCAAGGGCACCGGCAACATGGAAATGGTGCTGGACCGCAAACTCTCCGAGCGCAGGATCTTCCCGGCTATTGATATGCAGCGCTCAAGCACGAGGCGGGATGACCTTCTGCTGACACCCGACGAACTGGAAGCGATCAATATGATCAGAAGAGCTTTCAACGGAGTTAAATCAGAGGAGTCGGTGAACCAGGTGCTCGATCTTTTCTCCAAGACGCGCAATAACGGAGAATTTGTGAGCATCGTAAAGAAACAGAAGTGGTTTTACTGATCACTGAACGAAATGATTATTTCATAGTGTTATCATCAAAATATCTTTAAACAGAGGATAAGACAATGGACAGAAGATGCGGTGTACTGCTTCCGGTCGCAAGCCTTCCTTCCCGCTACGGGATCGGATGCTTTTCGAAAGAAGCGTATGAATTTGTGGATTTTCTGGCGGATGCAGGTCAGTCTTACTGGCAGATCCTGCCGCTCGGACAGACAGGCTACGGGGACTCACCCTACCAGTCCTTTTCGACATTTGCAGGCAATCCGTATTTCATTGACCCGGAAGCGCTGATCAAAGCGGGATATATCGACAGAAAAACCGCGGATCAGTATGATTTCGGGAAAGAGCCCCGGACTGTGGACTATGAGAAGATCTACAGGAACAGATATACTCTGCTTCGCAAGGCATACGCGAACAGCCCCTTCTGTCTGAGTCCTGCGGGAAAATGGGCAGAGAATACCTATAAAAAAGACAGGAGAGCCTTCGAGGATTTCAGATGGGATAATTCCGAATGGCTTCCCGATTACGCGCTATTCAGTGCTGTGAAGGAATATTTTGACGGAGATATGTTTACGCTGTGGCCCGAAGATATACGCCTGCGCAGAGCTGCTGCCATGGACAGCTACAGGATCAGACTGGATGAGGAGATAAGGTTTTACGAATTCCTGCAGTTCCTCTTCGCGCAGCAGTGGAAAGATCTCAAGGAATATGCCAACGGCAAGGGCATCAGGATCATCGGGGACATCCCGATCTATGTTGCCTTTGACAGCGCGGATACCTGGAGCCATCCTGAACTGTTTGAGTTTGATGAAAACGGATTTCCCACCGTCGTCGCCGGAGTGCCGCCGGACGCTTTTTCAGCCACCGGACAGTTATGGGGCAACCCCATCTACCGCTGGAAGTATCATAAGGCCACCGGTTATGAATGGTGGATCAAAAGACTCGAGCACGTTTTCAAACTCTATGATGTGGTAAGGATCGATCACTTCAGAGGATTTGACGAGTTCTGGGCAGTTCCTTACGGCGACAAAGACGCCATGGGAGGAAAATGGAAGAAGGGCCCCGGCTATTCTCTGTTTGCAGCCATGAAACAGAAGCTGGGAGAGAAAGAGATCATCGCCGAGGACCTGGGATATCTGACGAAATCTGTACTAAGGCTCGTGAAACGCACAGGTTTCCCGGGGATGAAAGTACTGCAGTTCGCATTTGAAAGCGGCGCGGACAATACGTATCTGCCTCATAACTATACAAGCAACGCGGTAGTATATACCGGTACCCATGATAATGACACTACCAGGGGATGGTATATTTCTTCCGATGAGAAACAGCTGGAGTTTATCAATAAGTACGCGGGCATTCACTGCAGCCAGACGGCCACATGGGAACTGATCAGGCTGGCTATGCAGAGCGTCGCGGACACCGCGGTCATTCCGATCCAGGATTACCTGGATATCGGTTCTGCGGGAAGGATCAATACACCTTCAACTTTGGGCGGAAACTGGTGCTGGAGACTGCTTCCCGGAGAACTTACGGAAGATCTGGCCGCCAAAATGAAAGAATTCGCCCAAATTTACGGAAGAATAAGCAAATAAACAGTTTTCATGTTGGAATTTTGCAAACTGTTATGATATAATGTACTGCAATTGTGTAAATCAGACAGGAGGATAGTAGTCAATGAGCGTAACGGTTGAAAAACTGGAAAAAAGTATGGCGAAACTTACTATTGAAGTAAGCGCCGAAGATTTTGATAAAGCAATTAACAAGGTATATCTCAAGCAGAGAGCCCGGATCAATGTGCCCGGATTCCGCAAGGGCAAGGCGCCCAGGAAGCTGATCGAGCAGATGTACGGCACCGGCGTATTCCTTGAGGATGCCATTAATGATACGATCAACAGCACTTATCCTGAGGCGGCGCAGGGATGCGAGATCTCAAACGAAATCTCTTCCAACCCTGACATCGAGCTTGTGCAGGCAGAAGCCGGCAAGCCGCTGATCTATACAGCTACTGTAGCTGTTAAGCCTCCGGTAGGCCTCGGCAAGTACAAGGGCGTCACGGTCGAGAAGCCTGACGTGACTGTAACGGATGAGGAAGTTGATGCTGAACTGGCTGCAGAGCAGGAGAAGAATGCTTCCTATAATGAGATCACTGACAGGCCTGTCGCGGACGGCGACAAGATCAACCTCAATTTTGAGGGATTTGTTGACGGCGTGGCATTTGAAGGCGGAAAGGGAGAGGATTATCCTCTGACCATCGGTTCAGGTTCCTTCATCCCCGGTTTTGAGGAGCAGCTTGTAGGCGCTGAGATCGGCAAAGAGATCGAAGTTAATGTGACTTTCCCCGAGAATTATCAGTCAGCCGAACTTGCAGGCAAGCCCGCAGTGTTCAAGTGCACAGTCCTCAAGATCACCGAGAAGGTTCTCCCTGAGCTGAACGATGAGTTCGCGGACGATGTCTCCGAGTTCTCAACTCTTGAAGAGTACAAGGCGGACATCCGCAAGAACCTTGAGGTCAAGAAGGAAGAGAAGGCAAGGACCGAGAAAGAGAATAAGGTGATCGACGCGATCATCGCCGATTCCGAGATCGAGATCCCTGAGCCTATGCTCAAGGCCCAGCAGGAGCAGATCGTAGATGAGTTCGCGCAGAGACTTCAGTCACAGGGTCTTAATATCGACCAGTACTTCTCCTATATCGGCGGAAGCAGAGAGAAGATGATGGAAGAAGTCAAGGACCAGGCTGACAAGCGCATCCGCACACGCCTTGTTCTTGAGGAGATCGTAAAGGCTGAGAATATTGTGGCCACCGAAGAGGACTTCGAAGTTGAACTGGGCAAGCTCGCGGAAGCTTACGGCACAGATGTCGACACAGTCAAGAAGATCTTCGAGGGCAGAGAGAAAGACAGAATGATGGAGGATATCGCTGTTCAGAAGGCTGTTTCCTTCGTCGCTGACAATGCTGTAGAAAAGTAATTGGAGGGCGGAGTGCAGGAAAAGCTTGCGCTCCGCCGCTGTAAATTTTGAGGCAGACAATCTTAGCAGTTTTCGAAAGTTGAAGATTGGAGACAGATAATGGCAAATTTTATTCCTTATGTAATCGAACAGACAGGTACGGGAGAGCGCTCCTATGATATTTTCTCCCGCCTGCTCAAAGAGAGGATCATCTTTTTGGGTGATCAGGTGACGGACGCGTCCGCGGAGCTCATAGTCGCGCAGATGCTTTTCCTCGAGGGAGAGGATCCGGATAAGGACATTCAGTTTTATATCAACAGCCCCGGCGGTTCCATTTCCGCAGGTATGGCGATCTATGACACAATGCAGTTTGTGAAATGCGATGTTTCCACGATCTGTGTCGGCATGGCTGCCAGCATGGGGTCTTTCCTTCTGGCAGGCGGAACAAAGGGCAAGAGATATTCTCTTCCCCACTCGGAGATCCTGATCCATCAGCCGCTGGGCGGAACGGAAGGCCAGGCATCCGACATCGCTATTCAGGCTGCCCACATGGCCGCGATCAAGGAGAGAATGAACAGACTCCTCGCACAGAACACAGGTCAGCCCTATGAGAAGATCGTGAAGGATACGGACAGAGACAACTGGATGACACCCGAACAGGCCTTGGAATACGGCCTGATCGACAGGATCTATACAACCCGCAAGGAGATTACTGATGGCAGATAAGACGAAGATGCAGCCGCGCAGATGCTCTTTCTGCAACAGGACAGAGAATCAGGTTTCCAAGCTGATCGCGGGACCTGAGGGAGTCTATATCTGCGATGAGTGCGTTGCGATCTGTGCCGATATCATCGACGAGTCTATTGAGGAGGATGATGATTACTCTGTAAGCGATCCCGCTGTAGACGGCATCAATCTTCTCAAACCGGCTGAGATAAAGACTTTCCTCGACGACTATGTGATCGGGCAGGACGAAGCCAAAAAAACACTTTCCGTTGCCGTTTACAATCACTATAAGCGCGTCAAGCACAAGTCAGGAACGCTTGAAGATGACGGCGTAGAGCTCCAGAAGAGCAATATCCTGATGCTGGGACCTACCGGATCGGGAAAGACCTATCTGGCCCAGACACTGGCCAAGATCATCAATGTTCCTTTCGCGATCGCCGATGCGACGACTCTCACGGAAGCGGGATATGTCGGCGAGGATGTTGAGAATATCCTTCTGAAACTGATCCAGGCGGCGGATTATAACATCGACAGAGCGCAGCTCGGTATTATTTACATCGATGAAATTGACAAAATATCGAAAAAGGGCGAGAACGTCTCCATCACAAGAGATGTCTCCGGCGAAGGCGTGCAGCAGGCGCTCCTCAAGATCATCGAGGGGACCAATGCATCGGTTCCTCCCCAGGGAGGCCGCAAACATCCCCAGCAGGAGCTCATCCAGATCGACACGACGAACATCCTGTTTATCGTGGGAGGCGCCTTTGACGGACTCGATAAGATCATTAATGCCAGGATCGGCAGGAGAGCTATGGGCTTTCACGCCAACGTCGAGGCGCATGATCCCAAGAAACTGGATGAAACTCTCAGCCAGGTCCTTCCGCAGGATCTTGTCAAGTTCGGCCTGATCCCCGAGTTTATCGGCAGAGTTCCGGTGGTCACTACTTTGAACGAACTGGACAGGGAAGCCCTGATCCGGATCCTCAAAGAGCCCAAGAACGCCCTGAGCAAGCAGTATAAGAAACTGTTTGCGTATGATGATGTAAAGCTTTCCTTTGAGGACGACGCGCTTGAGGCGATCGCCGATCTGGCTGTTGAACGCAAGACCGGCGCGAGAGGACTGCGCTCGATCATGGAGAAGGTCATGATGGATGTCATGTTCACCATTCCTTCCGACAAGACCATCAAGGAATGCATCATCACGAAAGGATCCGTTCTGGATGGAGAGCCTCCCAGGGTGATCAGAGAGGCTCCGGAGATCAAGACGATCGAACTTCTCGAAGCGAACTGATCCCGAACAACATATGGCAAATAACCGGATATCGCTTCTGCAAGAACTGCGGAAGCGATATCTTTATCCAAATAAAAAACACAGAAAGGGATACGTATGATCATCAAAACAGTGAATCTCGAGACCGTGTGCGGCATCACAAGCAAACTGCCCGAGAATACAAAACCTGAGTTTGCTTTCGCGGGAAAGAGCAATGTAGGCAAATCCACACTGATCAACGCCCTTATGAACCGGAAATCATACGCAAGGACCAGTTCCACGCCCGGAAAGACACAGACGATCAATTACTACAACGTCAATGACGAGTTCTATCTCGTGGATCTGCCCGGGTACGGCTATGCGGCGGCAGGCGTAAAGGTCAAACAGCAGTGGGGGAAGATGATCGAAAACTATCTTCATACCAGCAAAAAGCTGGATGCGGTTTTCCTTCTTGTAGATATCAGACATGAGCCCTCTGAAAACGACGTGATGATGTTTGACTGGGTGCTTGCGGCAGGATTTACACCTTATGTTGTCGCGACCAAATCTGACAAGATCAAGAGAAGCCAGCTGGCAAAGCAGACTGCTATGATCCGCAGGACCATTAAGGAAAAGAGCAGAGTGAGCCGCGATGTCAGTTTTGAAGTGATCCCTTTTTCCGGATTAAACAAGGCGGGAAGAGAAGATCTCTATAATATAATCGAAGGTTTTCTCACGGAAGAGAATGATATGGTATAATCTTATCAGGTGCGGTCCCGGTTCTGGGGGAACCGGGTCCGTATTTTTCAAGTGAGTAATGACAGGGGGAAAAGCCTATGGGAAATAATCTGAAGAGTTTCAGGACTGACCGTATTATTTTTGCCGCGGGAGCTATAGTGCTCGGTATAGTATTGTTGGTATGGCCGTCTACCAGCCTTCTGATCATGGGAAAATGCATCGGGGCTTTACTGGCCGCAGGAGGACTGGCAGCGGTCTTCATGTTCTTCAAGAATCATGAGTCTGCAATGAAGACCATTCTTCTGATCATGGCAGCAGTGATGCTGATCTGCGGTGTTGTGATCTTTTTACATCCGGAAGATCTGGTCAGGCTGATCCCGACGATCATGGGGATCCTGGTCCTGATCAGTGGACTGATCAACCTGGGAGAGACCTTCTTTCTCACCCGGGGCAGATACAATAAATGGTGGGCATCACTCATCGTGGCGATCGCAACCATCGCGGCCGGGATATTTCTCATCAGAAACGCATTTAATCTGGCCTCACTCATCACAAGGATCGCGGGAGGCATTCTGATCTTCGACGGTATTTCGGATCTGTGGGTGATCTCAAGAATTACCAAAGTTTCCAAGGAGATGGCAGCAGAGGCGGCCGCAGTGGACGTGGAAGCGTCGGTGACAGAAGCCGGAACTGCTCCTGAGGAGACCATTGATACCGGAAATGCGGCGAAGGCAGCGGAGGACACTGAAGTGCATCAGTCCCCGAAGGAAGGAGATCCGCAGTCTCCGATACAGCCTGACGCGAGCAGTGCTGTCCCCGAGTATATGGAGCAGACCGAGCAGGACACGGATTTTTCGGCGTTTGCCGGAAACGACATTTCGGAAAACAGCCGCGGCGAGGATAAACAGGCGGAATAACGCACGGATCGGAATGAATTTCGAAATAAAAAGAACGCCTTCATTTTTCGGCGTTCTTTTTTAAAATTCTTCTTGACATAGGAATTGCACGTGTTATAGTAGTTATAGAACAACGAAAACATTAAGCAAGGAGGACTATGCATGAATATACAGAAATTTACACAGAAGTCCATTGAAGCTGTCAACCAGTGTGAACAGCTTGCCTATGAATACGGAAATCAGCAGATCGAGCAGGAACATCTGCTTTACAGTCTTTTGACTATAGAAGACAGCCTGATCCTGAAGCTTGTACAGAAGATGGGTATAGACCCGCAGGCATTCCTGCAGGCGTCGGAGAGAGCCCTGGCCGGCGTCACCAAGGTCAGCGGTTCCGGCTCGAGAGTATATGTCAGCGGGGACCTCAACAAGGTCCTGATCGGCGCGGAGAACGAAGCTAAGCAGCTTGGCGATGAGTATGTAAGCGTTGAGCATCTTTTCCTTTCCCTGATCAGAAACGCGGACCGTGTGATCTCCAGACTGTTCAAGGATAATGGCATTACAAGGGATACTTTCCTGAAAGCGCTTTCAACAGTGAGAGGCAATCAGAGAGTTACAACAGATAACCCCGAAGCGACCTATGACACTTTGGCTAAGTACGGCGAGGAACTTGTTGGAAAGGCAAGGGACCAGAAGCTCGATCCGGTCATCGGCAGGGACGCGGAGATCCGTAACGTGATCCGGATCCTGTCAAGAAAGACCAAGAACAATCCTGTTCTGATCGGTGAGCCCGGCGTCGGCAAGACAGCAGTTGTTGAGGGACTTGCACAGCGTATCGCTAAGGGCGATGTGCCGGAAGGACTCAAAGACAAGAAAATCTTTTCCCTCAATATGGGCTCCCTGGTAGCGGGGGCAAAATACAGAGGTGAATTTGAGGAAAGACTCAAGGCCGTGCTGGAGGATGTGCGTCAGAGCGACGGCGAGATCATTCTCTTTATCGACGAGCTTCACACCATTGTGGGCGCGGGCAAGTCGGAAGGCGCAATGGACGCCGGAAATATGCTCAAACCCATGCTGGCAAGGGGCGAACTTCATTGTATAGGCGCGACGACTCTCAAGGAGTACAGACAGTATATCGAGAAGGACGCGGCATTGGAGAGAAGATTCCAGCCCGTCATGGTAGATGAACCTACTGTTGAGGACACGATCTCTATCCTGAGAGGACTCAAGGAGCGCTATGAAGTGTATCACGGCGTCAAGATCATGGACAACGCGCTTGTAAGCGCTGCGGTTCTTTCCAACCGCTATATCTCCGACAGATTCCTGCCGGATAAAGCTATCGACCTTGTAGACGAAGCATGCGCGCTGATCAAGACTGAGATGAACTCCCTTCCCACAGAACTCGATGAGATGCAGAGGAAGATCCTGCAGCTGGAGATCGAGGAGACCGCGCTTAAGAAAGAAGATGATAAACTGAGCATGGAGCGCCTTCAGGACCTTCAGAAGGAACTCGCGGAACTCAAGGAGCAGTTCGCTTCCCAGAAAGCGCAGTGGGAGAATGAGAAATCCCGCGTGGACCAGCTGTCCAGAATCCGCGAGCAGATCGACCAGGTGAACAGCGATATCCAGAAAGCGCAGCAGAAGGGCGACCTGAACAAGGCGGCCGAACTGCAGTACGGTACTCTTCCGACACTCAAAAAGCAGCTGGCAGAAGAAGAGAACAAGATGAAGGACGTTTCCCTTGTTCACGACCGTGTGACGGAGAACGAGATCGGCAGGATCGTATCCCGCTGGACCGGAATCCCGATCAGCAAACTGACCGAGAGCGAGCGCAGCAAGACTCTCCATCTGGATGAGGAACTGCACAAGAGAGTGATCGGCCAGGACGAAGCCGTGACCAAGGTTTCCGAAGCGATCCTCCGCAGTAAAGCCGGTATCAAGGACCCCACGAAGCCCATTGGTTCCTTCATGTTCCTTGGCCCCACTGGCGTAGGTAAGACGGAGCTCGCGAAGGCACTCGCTCAGGCTCTGTTCGATGATGAAAAAAATATCGTAAGAATCGATATGAGTGAATATATGGAGAAATTCTCCGTATCGAGACTGATCGGAGCGCCGCCCGGATATGTCGGTTACGAAGAAGGCGGCCAGCTGACGGAAGCGGTCCGCCGCAAGCCGTACAGCGTTGTGCTGTTCGACGAGATCGAGAAAGCGCATCCGGATGTATTCAACGTCCTTCTGCAGGTTCTCGACGACGGCAGGATCACGGACTCTCAGGGCAGGACCGTCGACTTTAAGAACACGATCCTGATCATGACTTCCAATATCGGGGCGCAGCAGATCCTGGCGGATCTGGAAAGCCATCCGGAAGCGGAAGAGATCAGTGAGCAGACCCAGAACGCCGTAATGGAACTTCTTCACGCGCACTTCCGTCCGGAGTTCCTCAACAGGCTCGATGAAATCATCCTCTTCACACCTCTGAGCAAGGACAACATCGCGGGCATCATTGACCTGATCATCGCGGACCTCAACAAGAGGCTCGAGGACAGGCAGATCTCAATCCGGCTTACTGATGCGGCGAAGGCATTTGTCGCGGACGCGGCCTATGACCCCTCTTACGGGGCAAGACCGATCAAGAGATATATCCAGAAGCATGTCGAGACGCTGTCGGCCAAACTCATCCTGCAGGACAATGTGGATGAGGGCGATACGGTCGTGATCGATGTCGCTGACGGCAAACTCACAGCATATGTGGATAAGTAAACGCCTGAATGGAGTTTGGTATATTTGTGTAAAAGAGCACCTGATGGTGCTCTTTTTTTGGACAAAAAAGCGAATAATCAGTTAGTTATGACAAATATTTGACGAAATTCTGTCAATTAAAGTGGTTTTGCTGTAAAATTAACAAAACATACAAAATGGCTGTTTTGGCTTTTCGGGGAACACCCAAACAGGAACGCGAGCTTCGGAAGTTTATCAGGAAGCACAAGGACCAGCCCGGCGCTATGATGCCGGTACTTCAGGAGGCGCAGGGTATTTACGGATATCTGCCCAGGGAAGTGCAGGAGATCATCGCGCAGGAGATGAATGTGCCGCTCTCACAGGTATTTGGCGTCGCTACATTCTATTCACAGTTCACACTGACACCTAAGGGAGAGCATACTGTAAGTGTATGTCTCGGCACAGCCTGCTATGTTAAGGGGGCAGACAAGATCCTTGCCGCGATCGAGGATCGCCTCGGGATCAAGGCGGGAGAATGCACGCCTGACGGCTTCTTCTCCATTGACAGCTGCCGCTGTCTTGGCGCTTGCGGACTTGCACCCGTCATGACTGTCGACGGCGAAGTTTACGGCAAATGCACACCGGAATCCGCAGTTAAGATTATTGATTCCTACTACGAGGAGGTGTAAGCCATGACAATGACATATGAAAAGCTCATGCAGATCAAGGAAAAGAACAGAGAGCTGGTCATGGTCCGCAGACTGGTAGCATCCAAGGCGGAAGAAATGGCTAAGCACACAGCTTATCGCAAACAGATCCTTGTCTGCGGCGGTACCGGATGTACTTCCTCCGGAAGCCACAAAGTTTGCGACGCGCTCGAGAAAGAGATCAAAGCGAAAGGACTTACAGATGTTCTTATCGTTAAGACAGGCTGCTTTGGACTTTGCGCACTCGGCCCTGTCGTTATCGTTTATCCTGAAGGCGCTTTCTATTCCCAGACAACGCCCGAGGGAGCCAAGAGGATCATTGACGAGCACATCATCAAGGGCTCTATCTGCAAAGATCTTCTTTATCCTGAGACAGTTCACGAAGACGGAGAGATCCTTCCTCTGAGCCAGACCAATTTCTATGCCAAGCAGATGAGAATCGCACTGCGTAACTGCGGCGTGATCGATCCCGAGAATATCGAGGAATACATTGCACTGGACGGTTATGCAGCGCTTCACAAGGTGCTGACGAGCATGACTCAGGACCAGGTCATCGACGTAATGCTCGCTTCCGGTCTTCGCGGCCGTGGAGGCGCAGGCTTCCCGACAGGCAGGAAATGGGCTTTCTGTAAAGCCACAAAGTCTGATATCAAGTATGTATGCTGCAACGCTGATGAAGGCGATCCGGGCGCATTCATGGATCGTTCTATCCTTGAAGGCGATCCGCACGCAGTTCTCGAAGCAATGGCGATCGCAGGTTATACCATTGGCGCGAGCCAGGGTTATGTTTATGTCCGTGCTGAGTATCCGATCGCAGTCGAGAGACTTAAGATCGCGATCAAGCAGGCCAGAGAATATGGTCTTCTTGGCAAGGATATCTTCGGAACCGGCTTTAACTTTGATATCGAGATCCGTCTCGGCGCAGGCGCGTTCGTCTGCGGCGAGGAGACAGCGCTTATGACTTCCATCGAAGGAAAGCGCGGCGAGCCTCGTCCGAGACCTCCGTTCCCCGCAGTGGAAGGTCTTTTCAAGAAGCCTACCGTTCTCAATAACGTTGAGACTTATGCAAACGTCGCGCAGATCATTAGAAAGGGCGCGGAGTGGTATTCTTCCATCGGAACTGAGACCTCCAAGGGCACCAAGGTTTTCGCTCTTGGCGGAAAGATCACAAACGTAGGTCTTGTGGAAGTTCCTATGGGAACGACACTTCGCGAGATCATTGAGGAGATCGGCGGCGGCATCCCGAACGGCAAGAAGTTCAAGGCAGCCCAGACCGGCGGTCCTTCCGGCGGATGTATTCCGTCCGTTCATATTGACACGCCTATCGACTACGAGAGCCTTCAGAGAATCGGTTCCATGATGGGATCCGGCGGACTGATCATCATGGACGAAGACACATGTATGGTGGATATCGCCAAGTTCTATCTTGAGTTCACCTGCGAGGAGTCCTGCGGTAAATGTTCTCCCTGCAGAATCGGAACAAAGCGTCTGCTCCATATGCTCGACGATATCACAAAGGGCACTGCCACAATGGAAGAACTCGACAAGATCGAAGAGCTGGCAGCGCATATGAAGGTTTCCTGCCTGTGCGCTCTTGGACAGACAGCTTCCAACCCTGTCGTCTCCACACTCAGGTATTTCCGTGAGGAATATGTGGAGCACATTGTGGACAAGAGATGCGCGGCTAAGAAATGTAAAGATCTGCTGCACTATGTCATCGATCCCGAGAAGTGCAAGGGCTGCACGCTCTGCTCGAGGAACTGCCCTGTCGGCGCGATCAGCGGCAAGGTTAAGGAGCCTCATCATATCGACAAGAATGTATGTATCAAGTGCGGACTCTGCAAGCAGAACTGTAAGTTCGGCGCAGTCTACATGGACTAAGGAGGGATCTTAACATGAAGAAAATGATCAATTTAAAGATTAATAATATCCCGGTCACTGTCCCGGAGGGCACCACAGTCCTTCAGGCAGCCAAATCGGTCAACATCGAGATCCCTTCACTCTGCTACCTCAAGGACATCAACTGCATCGGCGCCTGCCGCGTATGCGTTGTTGAGATCAAGGGAAGACGCGGCCTTACAGCTGCGTGCACCTATCCTGTAGAAGAGGGCCTGGAGGTTCTCACAAATACAGCAACTGTACGTGCTTCCAGAAAGACCACCATCGAGCTGATCCTTTCCACGCACCACAAGAAATGTCTTTCCTGCGTGAGAGGCAATCACTGCGAACTGCAGAAACTCGCGTATGACTACGGTATTGACGAAGATCACTTCAAGGACGACGAGCCCAAGTATGAGATCGACGATTCCACACCTTATGTAGTCCGCGACAATAACAAGTGCATCCAGTGTCTGCGCTGCGTCTCCACCTGCAACAACGTGCAGGGAATCGGAGCAATCGGACAGATCAGAAGAGGCTTCGACGTACGCGTCGGTTCTCCTTTCGATCAGGGCCTGGATACCACGACCTGTGTCGGCTGCGGACAGTGCATCGTCTCCTGTCCTGTCGGCGCTCTGTATGAGAAGAGCAATATCGACGAGGTATGGGACGCTATCGCGGATCCCAAGAAGCAGGTGGTATTCTTCACCGCTCCTTCCATCGCGGCTACGCTGGGTGAATGTTTTGACATGCCTCCGGGAACCCATGTGGAAGACAAGATGGTCCAGGCGATCAGAATGCTCGGCGACGTCAAGGTGTTCAACATGAACGTCACTGCTGACCTTACGATCCTGGAAGAAGCAAACGAGCTGATCAGCCGTATTACTTCCAATAAGCTTGACAAGCCTCCGCTGCCGATGTTCACATCCTGCTGCCCCGGCTGGATCAAGTTCATGGAGCACTATTATCCCGAGATGCTTCCGAATCTGTCCACCTGCAAATCCCCGCAGGGAATGTTCGGAGCGCTCCTTAAGAGCTACTACTGCCAGAAGAACCACATCGATCCCAAGGATCTGTATGTTGTTTCTGTTATCCCTTGCACCGCCAAGAAGTTCGAGGTCTCCAGACCTGAGCTTTCAACCCGCGGAATTCCGGATGTCGATGTGGCGATCACCACAAGAGAGCTGTCCAGAATGATCAAGGGAGCCGGTATCTCCTTCAAGGATCTCAAGGGCGAGGAGTTCGACGATCCCTTCGCGATCGCATCCGGCGCAGGCAAGATCTTCGGTGCAACCGGCGGTGTTATGGAAGCTGCCCTTCGTACAGCGGCCAACATCCTCGACGGAACCAATGAGAAGATCGACTTCATGGATGTCCGCGGAATCCCCGGCATCAAGGAAGCTACCTACAGGATCAACGGAGCAGAGGTTGACGTCTGCGTAGCAAGCGGCCTTGCAAATGCAAGAAAGGTCGTTGAAATGGTCAAGAGCGGCGAGAAGAAGTATCTCTTCATCGAGATCATGGCCTGCCCCGGCGGCTGCATCAACGGCGGCGGACAGCCGGTACAGAGCGACAGCGTCCGCAACTATGTAGATCTTAAGTCTCTCAGATCTCAGGTCCTTTACGATGCGGACAAGGGCAATGACCTCAGATGCTCTCACGAGAGCCCTGTGGTACAGAAGCTCTACGACGAGTTCCTCGAGAAGCCCGGCAAGGCGAAAGCTCACAGTCTGCTTCACACAACTTATACAGCAAGAGGAATGATGTAAAAAACCAGACGATATGTCTGATCCGAAAAATGCGCCCGGTAACGGGCGCATTTTTTTGCCTTGATATATAAAGCTTCTGAACGACAATGCTATAATGGTAAGAAGTTAGCGGCAACGACTTGACTGCAAGAGATTACATGGAGGCATCGTTTTCATGAAACTGATTCATTTGGGAGATCTTCACTTAGGCAAATCGCTCGGCGATTTTGATCTTTACGAAGACCAGAAGTATATTTTGGACCGGATCCTTGAGATCATTGATAAAAGGGAGATAGACGGCGTTCTGATCGCAGGGGACGTATACGATAGAGCTGTCCCGAGTGAGTCCGCGACAAATCTGCTGGATTATTTCCTGAAAAATCTCGCGGCCAAAAAAGTGAAGACTTTTATGATCAGCGGGAATCATGACTCAGACGACCGCCTGGGGTATGGAAGCAGCCTTTTTGAAGCCAGCCATATTTATATAGCAGCGAAGTTTATGGGAATGCTTTACAGGCAGACAGTGATCGACGAATACGGAGAAGCGGACATTTATCTGCTGCCTTTTGTTAAGGCTTCTCAGGTCAGGCACTTTTATCCGGAGGAGAAGATCGAGAACTATGATGAGGCGGTAAGAGCCATCCTGCGGCACGCGGATATTGACTTCGAAAGGAGAAATATCATAGTGGCGCACCAATTTGTAGCCGGCAAAGGTGCTGACCCGGAACTTGGAGGATCAGAGAGCGCAGGTACTCTCAGCGTAGGGCTGGTGGAAAAGATCGGGTATGACTGTTTTGACGGATTTGATTATGCGGCGCTTGGACATATTCATTCGCCGCAGGGAGTGGGAAGAGATGAGGTGCGCTACAGTGGGTCTCCGCTCAAGTATTCCCTCAGTGAAGTTCACTGCGACAAGTCAGTTCCGGTGATCACACTGGGGAAAAAGGGCGAGGTTGATATTGAGCTCGTGAATCTAAAGCCCATGAGGGATCTCAGGCACCTGAAGGGACCGATCAGGAAACTTCTGGATAAGGAGAATATCACGCGGCCGGAGGATTTTATCTACGCCACACTAACGGATGAAGATATTATTGACGATGCTATGGGCATCATGCAGCAGGTCTACCCCAATACGATCAGGATCGATTATGACAATTCCCGCACAAGGGAGATAGACCGGATCGATATCACAGCGATCGCGGAGCAGAAGTCTTTTGACGAACTGATCGGCGACTTCTACAAAAAGATGTACGGCTGCGAGATCAGCGAAGAGGAGATGCTGGTCATGAGAGAAGCCGCAAAGGAGGCGGGAGTTATCGATGAGACCGACTAAATTAGTGATCAGCGCATTTGGTCCCTACGCGGAGACGATGCCGGAAATAGATTTTGAGCAGTTTGAGGAGCGGGGACTCTTTCTGATCTCCGGAGACACTGGCGCGGGCAAGACCACGATCTTTGACGCGATCTGCTTCGCCCTGTACGGCACTACCAGCGGAACTTACAGAGATACAAAGAATCTCAGGAGTGAATACGCAAAGGATAGTGTCGATAGTTTCGTGGACTTTTATTTCACTCACCAGGGGAAGAAGTACCATGTGTGGAGGCGGCCCGGCTATGAGAGAAAGAAACTGCGGGGAACAGGGACAGTCTCAGAGAAAGAAAAGGCCGTACTGTATGAAGAGGGCAAAACGCCGGTCGAAGGGCTGAGCAATGTTAACGCTGCAGTAATAGAGCTTCTCAATATAGATGAGAAGCAGTTCAAGCAGATCGCGATGATCGCGCAGGGAGAGTTCTGGAACCTTCTCAATGCCAGGACAGAGGAGAGAACAGAGATCCTCAGGACGATCTTTCTGACCGGCGGTTACAAAAATATCGAATTCCGGCTTAAGGACCGCATGGATGAGAGCTATAGGGAAAAGGCCAAGGCAGAGAACAGCATTGTTCAATATTTTGGCGATGTGGACACAGACGGGACAGATGAACTCGCGGAGGAACTGGCTCAGCTGCAGCTGCGGGCAGGCAGATCGGGAAGCGCCTGGAACACCGGAGAGATGCTGGATCTGATAGGAAAAATCCTGGAAGCGGACAGAAAAAAACTTGAGAGTAAAGACAAAGAGCTTGCGGACGCGGCAGAAAAGCTGGACAAGGTAAAAGCGGAGCTTGCCACAGCGGAGACTAACAACAGCATTCTGGAGAAGGCTGTTGCCTTGCGAAATGAGAAGAATGCGTTTGACGCTCTGAAACCGGAGCTTGAGAAGAAGGAAGTCATTCTTAACAGGCAAAAAGACGCAAGGAGAAAAGTATACCCTCTATACGATAACTGGAGCGGTAAATCCGCTGAAAGAGCAGCTGCTGAGAGGAAGATAAGCGATACCGGGGGGACTCTTGTGAAGGCAGTCGAAAAAGCCGGTGAAGCGAAGGCTGCATTGGAAACCGTGCAGCAGAAGAAGGAAACGGCAGATGTTCTGCAGAGAAAAGCGGATAAGATCACGGAGGCGGAGCCGGCCTATCAGCGAAGAGAGGAACTGTCAGCAACTCTTATTAAACTGCGCCAAAATACTGCTGTTTTGAAGAAGCAGGGAGAAAAGATCGAGAGGGACGAAAAAGAGCTCGCTGAAAGAATCGTTCAACTAAAAGGTAGTATTGAGGCTCTTGGGGGCAAACCGGATGAACTTGCTGCACTGCAGACAAAGGAGCAGACTCTTCGGGAACTGAAGAACAAAATGCATCGTATTGCTGATGAACAGCTGCCTGCGCTGCTGGATAAAGAGAGGGATTTCTACAAGAAAAGAGAGATTTACGCAAGAGCACGCGAATCCTATGATAAAGCCGTCATAAAACACACGGAAGCTGAGAGGATCCTGGAGAGCTGCAGAGCAGGGATTCTGGCGTCAGGTCTCACGGAAGGGCAGAAATGTCCGGTATGCGGATCGGTGCATCATCCGGAGCTTGCCGTGCTTCCGCCCGAGTCAGTGACGGAGGAGGAACTTAAGAGCCTCAAGGCAGCCAAGGACGGGCTTCAGGAGAAAAAAAACGCGGCAATGGTGGAAGCCGAGAGCGCAAGGACAGCAGCGGTGGAGAGCGGAAAGTGGCTTCAGGAAGCGGTAATCGAATGCCTTGTAAGCCGCTCGCAGACAGGAGATGATAAGGACTGGAAATCTGTCAGACGCAAGGAACTTCTGGAAGCATTTGATGCTGCGAAGACCGAAGCAGAGTCGGAGCATGATTCCGCGTGCAAACAGCTCTCAGTGCTCGGCAGCGAATGCCTTAAACTGAAAACGGCCAGAGAGGCTTTGGACAAAGCGCAGGAAGAAGAGACGGAAAATCTCAAAGCGGCCAAAGAGAGTTTCGTCGCGAAGAAACAGAAAAATGAGACGGATATCGTACAGTGTGAGACAGAACTTAAGGCGATCGGAGACTTGATGTTCGCAGATTGGAAAGCTGCCAGGACGGAGCGCGATAAGGCTTCCGCAGAAGCTGCCGGGATCTTGAAGGCGATCGAGGATGCAGCGAAGTGCAGTCAGGATGCGGATAAGAAAGTCGCGGCACTGAGGGCAACGATCACCACACTGCAGGAAAACCTCGACGCTCTGAAGAAAGAAGAGGAAAAGCTCAGGGGGGAATTGAACAAGACGCTGGCTGAACACAAGTTTACTTCTGATGAGGAGATGATGAGTTATGCCGTCACGGAGAAGGAGATCGCCGCGGCAGAAAAGGCCATAAACGACTATCGGCAGAAGGTGGAGACGAACAAAGCCCGGCTTAAAGAGGCAGAAGAAGAGGCAAAAGACAGAGTTCCTGTTGATGTGGAGGAACTCAGAACAGTGGTTCAGGCACAGAGCGAATTGGTGGAACAACTCAGAAAAAATGCCGGTGTGATCAGCTACAGGATCCTTACAAATGAAGAAAAGCTGGAGAGTATAATCGGTCAGCGCGAAAAATACGAGGAAGCCTGCAGGAAATACGCGGTGCACGCAAGACTTTACAGCCTTGTGAGAGGACAGACCGGAAACGGAAAGATCACTTTGGAGCAGTATATTCAGGCGTCCGGGTTCGATGGGATCATAGCGGCGGCAAACAGAAGACTTAAGCCTATGAGCGACGGCCAGTATGAACTCTACAGGCAGGAGGATTCCCTTGGGAAGAGAAGCAATACCTTCCTCAATCTGGAGGTGCTGGACAATTATACGGGGCACAGAAGGCCGGTTGGAAATTTGTCCGGCGGCGAGAGTTTTAAGGCTTCTCTGAGTCTTGCGCTTGGCCTATCGGACACCGTGTCTTCGAATCTCGGAGGTATCCAGATGGACGCACTGTTTGTGGACGAGGGATTCGGTACACTCGACAGAAAATCTATTGAAAACGCCATGGATATACTGGTGAATCTCTCGGGAGCCAATAAGCTGGTCGGCATCATCAGCCACCGGGAAGAACTCATGGAGAACATTCCTCAGCAGATCAGGGTGAAGAAAACAAAGAACGGAAGCGAGATTGAAATAGATACAGAAGCCTGAAAAAGGAGTATAATAATGTTTCGCAGGCTTGCGAATGTGTAGAATAAAGAGAGGCTTATTGAGCATGGACAGTAAGAGGTTGGATTATATAGATTATGCTAAAGGGTTAGGAATCATTTTGGTAGTTGCCGGCCATTTGATCGGAGAAGCGGAAATGGAGTTTGCCGGGGCGCAAGGAATCAGAATGTTCATTTACCAATTTCATATGCCTCTTTTTTTCATGATCAGCGGGGTTACATTAGAACTGAGTTTTTACAGACACGGTGAAAATGGTGCTATCCGATTGGTCAAAAGAGCATTGATGCTTCTCGTGAGTTATTTGTTTTGGAGTGGTATTTATCAGTATCTTATTAAGTTTAGCGGAAGAAGTGTCAATCTGCACGAAGAATTGTGCTGCATTTTAACTTTGCGCGGCAGAGCGCCTATTTGGTTTTTGGCAGCTCTGTCTGCTGCAGAGTTCGCTTTTATTATACTGCATCGTTTTCTTTTCCGTTCAGAAAAGAAATATGCCGCATTACCGCTGCTTGCGATTATTATGATGATTCTATGTACAAAACTGTTGACTCAGCTAAACTTGTCTTTTGATAATCTGGCTGTGCAGTACCTGACAATTTCGTTGATCAGGTTATTCCCGAGTTTGGTTTTCCTGATATCGGGCAGTCTGTTGTTTCGATTTTTACATAACTATTCTAATAACACGGTTTTGATGTCGATGGGTGCTCTGCTGCTTGTTTTGACTGCAGCTCTCACTGTACTTTTTCGAAATTCGATCAATATGCATCTTGCTGTCTTCGGTAATGTTTTTCTGTTCTATATAAATGCCTGGTTGGGGGCGGCAGGAACCATGTTTCTTTCGAAAGGAATTTGTGGCGTGATAAAAACACGGATTCTTCCATCGATCGGGAGGAACTCATGCGGCATTATGGTTTTCCATTATCCGCCATATTTTCTGACGTTTCACTATGCTCAGGTTGTCTGTACTCTACTTGGCATTTCAAACCGTTTTTTGGCATTTGCAGTGTGTTTGGCTATATCAGTTTTGGCTTTGAACTTATTGACTGAGATAATTAAAAAGTATCAGATGTTTCTGTAGTATGTTCGATTAAGATTGGTTCAGGAGTCTTAATATGGAAAACATGAAAGCGTCTATTCTGTTGGTTGAAGACGAGGAAAAACTTGCGAGGTTTGTGGAACTGGAATTAATGCACGAGGGATATCGTGTGGAAAAATCCGGTAATGGGCGAGAAGCACTTGAATTAGCCATAAAAAACCAGTATGATCTGATACTGTTGGACATCATGCTTCCGGGCCTGAACGGCCTTGAGGTGCTCAGAAGGCTGCTCAAGGAAAAGGAAGTTCCTGTGATCCTTCTCACTGCAAGGGATGCTGTAATGGATAAGGTCTCAGGGCTCGACGCGGGCGCTGTGGATTACATCACGAAACCTTTTGCAATAGAAGAACTGCTGGCAAGGATCCGTGTGGCGCTCAAACTCCACGCCGCTCATCCGGCAGAGAAAGCACAAAGAAGCAGTATCGGATCAGAGGAAGGAGTTATCCGCTGGCAGGAACTGACGCTGGATGACCGCCGCCATGAAGTACGGTACGCAGGGCACGAGATCACTCTCACAAACAGGGAATTTCTGATGCTGAAGACACTCTTGGAAAATCAGGACATTGTCCTTTCCAGAGACACACTGCTCAACAAGGTATGCGGCTACGATTATGCCGGAGAAACGAATGTCGTGGATGTCTATATCCGCTATCTCAGATCCAAGATCGACGATGTATTCGGCATTAAAATGATACGGACAGTCAGGGGAGTCGGCTACGTCATCAAATCGGAGTGAAAGGGAGAATAATGATACGAAGGTTTTTGAAAGGATTGGATCAGAAATATCTCAAGATCTGCATCTATGCGTCAATTACAGTTCTGGTAACAGTGATCGCGGGAGCGCTGGCATTCAGCACGGGGCCGTTTTGGTCTAAACTGTGGGCAATCTTCACGGCTGTACTCAAACCGATCATAATAGGCGGGATCATCACATACCTGCTGCTGCCGGTCGTCAACAGATTTGAAAAACTTTTGGGCCGGGACAAACATCACGGCTGGGCCAGAGCGGCAAGTGTGCTGCTGACTTTTGCCATCATAGCGGTAGTTCTTATTCTTGTGCTTGTCATGATAGCTGTGTCAATCTACAAAAATTTGGGAGCCCTGAATGTAGATTCAATTACAAATCTGTATAATGTTCTGAAAGAAGAATATGCGGGGGTCGCAAAATATCTGGAGCAATTGATGGAATCCCTTAACCTCTCCAGCAGCCATATTTCCTCATTTCTCAAAAACACGGCAGGCGCCATTGAGAACTTTTTCTCGGGATTGCTGTTCGGTATCATCTTTGCTGTCTATTTCCTTCTGGACGAAAAGAGCAGCATCGTCTCATACTGGAACAAGGCTTTCCGCCTGATCTTCGGCGACAAGGCGCAGGACAGGTTCCTTTCTTTTATGAAGGATGCGGATAATGCGTTTTCCGGATACATACGCGGCCAGGTAGTAGATGCCGCCATAGTCGGCGTGATGGCTTCCATAGCGCTGTCCGTCGCGGGAGTTCCTTATGCTGTGATCATCGGTATCTGTATAGGATTCGGAAACCTGATCCCGTATTTTGGGCCCATCGTAGGTTATGCGGCAGTAGTGATCGTGTGTCTCCCTTCGGGGAATATCACGAAGATGCTCATCGGCCTGGCAATAATCGCTGTCATTATGTTTGTAGACGGAAATATCATCAATCCGAGGCTCTTATCTGAGAACGTCGATGTTCATCCACTTCTCGTAGTCGCAGCCCTGCTTGGCGGCGGCGTACTCGGAGGCATTGCGGGAATGCTGATCGCTGTACCTACAGCAGCGCTTCTGAAGCTGCAGTTTGACAGATATCTGAAGAGACTGGAAAACGAAAGGGAATCAGAGGGCAGTGAAACAGTACATTATATTTGACAAATCGTACACACAACAATGATAATAGTGATTAGCAAGTGATGCTTGCTGATCACTATTTTTATATTCAGGAGGATTAATAATGAAATACAAATGCACAATCTGCGGCCACATCTATGATGAAGAGAAGGAAGGCGTAAAGTTTGCGGATCTTCCGGCTGACTGGAAATGTCCTATCTGCAAGCAGCCCAAGTCCAAATTTGAGCCCGTTGACGAGACCGTAGAGCTTACATGGGCTTCCGAGCACAAGATCGGCATCGCTTCCGACCTCGACGAGGAGATGAAAGAATTCCTGCGCGCTGAGTTCGCGGGCGAGTGCTCCGAGGTAGGTATGTATCTGGCTATGTCCAGAGCTGCGATCCGCCAGGGCTATCCCGAAGTAGGCGCTTTCTACCGTCAGGCAGCTTTCGAAGAGGCTGACCACGCTTCCCGCTATGCAGAGATGCTCGGCGAAGTCGTTTCCGCTTCCACCAAGGAGAACCTTGAGGCACGCGTTGCCGCTGAGAACGGCGCATGCGCAGGCAAGACCGCATTTGCCAAGAAGTGCAAAGAGATGGGCCTTGACGCTCTTCATGACAGCATCCATGAGATGGCTCGTGACGAGGCGAGACACGGCCAGGGCTTCAAGGGTCTTCTGGACAGATATTTCGGCAAATAAGAGGTTCATCTGTTTTTTGACAGAAGTCCGTACGCGTGAAGCGGGCCGGATCATAAATCAATAATAAAAAGGATGTGAGGAACGGGAAGTATTAACCGGGATTCACATCCTTTTTTAATCTGCTTTTAATCTTTCTCTCAAGATGTATTCATCTGGCTGCGGTATCCTTTACATAAATCAGGCGAAACATACATCCCTGGATGTAAAAGAGCACAAACAAAGGTATAATTAAACAGTACACCGTATCGGAGGTATAACAATGGAAATGATCGAAAAAGTGGAACGTCTCAGAGAGAAAGCAAATGTGTCTTATGAGGAGGCGAAGGAAGCGCTCGAGCAGAGCGGCGGAGATCTTCTGGACGCGATCGTGCTCCTTGAGCGGCAGGGCAAGGTCAAGGGCCCCGCGCAGAGCACTTACTCTACGGATTATGAGGAGCAGACGGAGTACGTCAAAGTCAGGGACAAGGTAGAAGAGCAGGAAAACTCCGCCCCGAGCTTCGGACGCACGATCGGCAGGCTGGTCAGGGGATTCATCGCCTTTATCAGAAATACAACATTTGTCGTGACAAAGGGAGAAGATGTAGTATTCCAGATGCACACGATCCTGTTTGCGCTTCTTCTGTTTTTCTTCTGGGAGATACTCGCTCCGGTCATGATCATTGCCCTGTTCTTCGGGATCAGGTATTCATTTGAGGGAGAGGAAGAGGCTGAGAAAGCCAATTCGATCCTGAATAAAGCCGGAGATTTTGCGCAGGATGTGCGCAGCGAGTTTGCAAAGAACGACAGTGACACCGGCGAAATGTGAACAATCGCCCGGAATAAGAAATGAGCCGGACGGTCAGAGGAGACTGTTATGTCATTAAATCAGAAGCACGATGAGCAGCGGCGCGTGACGTCGATCACAAGAAAGCTTCACTGGTACATGCTCCGCGGCAAAATATGGCGCTTTCTTGTCTCGGACCTGCTGCTCGCCGCTCTTCTCACAGCCGGCTGGTGTGTGGAGCAGGAGTATTCGGCACTCGGGCAGGTTCTCGCGCAGAACCACAGGAGTCTGGAACATTTGCCGGCCGCGGCTGAGCCGGGCTTTGATCTTATATACAGGGTTGCCTCTAAGGAGGGAACCCTTCTTTTGTCGGTCTCCTGCCTGATTCCTTTTGCCATAATCTCTTCCGTGATATTGGCGCTCCTTATCTTTCAGTTTCTTGGAGTATTCTTCTCTTATTACCGGGAGGACAGGAAGATCAGGAGGATCCTCGCTCCGATCAATGAGATCGCGCTCAAAGCCGACGAACTGAGCAGACTTTCCTTCACGGAAGACAAATACCAGGTCATTGAAGACGCGATCGAACATATTCATCCGGAAGAGGCGGAAAGCGGAAGTACGCTGTCTTTTGGCGACTCAGACCTGGCCGGCGTAGAAGCGGCGATGAACAACCTGCTACTGCGCATGCGCAGCACAATGCGGCAGCAGTCCCGCTTCGTCAATGATGCCTCCCACGAACTCAGGACCCCCATCGCCGTGATCCGGGGCTACGCCAATATGCTGGAGCGCTGGGGGAAAACGGATGAGAAGATTCTGGACGAAGGAATCGGCGCGATCAAAAATGAGGCTGAGCACATGAATTATCTGGTGGAGCAGCTGCTCTTCCTTGCCAGAGGCGACAGCGGCAGGACGGCTCTGAACAAGCAGCCTGTAATGACAAACGACCTTATGCGCGAGATCTACGAGGAATCTCTGATGATCGATGAAAAACACCGCTACCGCTTAAAAGATTCAGGAGAGACGGCGGAAGTGAGCGTCGATCCCGGCCTTATGAAGCAGGCAGTCCGGATCCTGATCGACAATGCGGCAAAATACACCCCGGAAGGAGAGGAGATCCTCTTATCCTTCGGCAAAACTGAGAAAGGAAGCCCTTACCTGCAGGTACAGGATCTTGGAAGCGGCATCAATGAATCTGAACTTCCCCATATCTTCGAGCGCTTTTTCCGCGCGGATGAAGCGCGCAGCAGCGAAGGCACAGGCCTGGGGCTTTCCATCGCAAAATGGATCGTCGACAAGCACGGAGGGCACTTTGAAGTTCTCTCGAGAAAGGATCTTGGGACAAGGATCAGGATCGTGCTGTGATATAATTGTCTCAGAGACAATAAATCTGCAGTATTTTGCGGGAGGATGCCATGGCAAAAAACACTGATATCAGTTACAGGAATCAGCTTCTGTATTCCGTTTTTATAAGAGATTACGGAAAGAACGGGACTTTTAAGGATGTGGAAGATGATCTGGACCGCATCAGGTCTTTGGGGACAGACATCATTTGGTTCATGCCCATTCACCCCATCGGGAAGATCGGACGGAAGGGAAGCATCGGTTCGCCCTACGCGATCTCTGATTATCGCGCCGTCAATCCGGATTTTGGCACATTGGAAGATTTCATACGGCTGACAGAAGAGATTCACAGGCGGGGGATGAGATGTATTATCGATGTTGTCTATAACCACACATCTCCTGACTCGGTCTTATCGGCGGAACACCCTGAGTGGTTTTACAGAGACGGGAACGGAAAGCCCAAGGCCAAAGTAGCGGAGTGGTGGGACATCGTTGACCTGGACTATAAGAACCCGGGACTCTGGGACTACCTTGTCAAAACACTATGTTATTGGGCACAGTATGTAGACGGATTCCGCTGTGATGTAGCGTCCTTTATTCCGCTCGATTTCTGGAAGACGGCCAGGGCGGCAGTAGAGGAAGTGCGTCCCGGTGCCTTCTGGCTGGCAGAGAGTGTTGAGACCGGTTTTATCCAGAGGATAAGAGGGAACGGTGAATACTGCCTTTCCGACTCGGAACTCTCTGGCTGGCAGAGAGTGTTGAGACCGGTTTTATCCAGAGGATAAGAGGGAACGGTGAATACTGCCTTTCCGACTCGGAACTCTATCAGGCCTTTGACGCGTGCTATGATTATGATATCTATAATGATCTGGAGAATTATCTGCTGAGGAAAGGGCCTCTGAGCAGATATCTGGACCGCTTAAACCTGCAGGAATGCATTTACCCGGAGAATTACATAAAGCTGCATTTCACTGAAAACCACGACCGGATCAGGACAGCGGTTCTGGTGCCGGATCTCAGAAACCGAAGACATTTGCTGGCCTTTACGATGTTCCAAAAAGGAATAAGCTTTATCTATAACGGACAGGAGAGGAGCGCGGCTACTTTTGCCAACATATTTGAAAAGGAGCCGATTGACTGGACCGGCCCCGATCTGTCAGATGTGGTCGTGAAAATGAAGAGCCTCAAAGAACACGATATCT
>CACZJD010000026.1 GCA_902781325.1 uncultured Lachnospiraceae bacterium | reverse complement strand
GCAATGCATTCAGCTGACACGTACTAATCGGTCGGAAGCTTATCCTTAAGTTCTTGGATGGAACGAAGTTCCTTCGGTGTTCAGTTTTGAAGGTACAGATCAAAATGAATGATGACAGTCCTGAGATTACTATCTCGGGACTGTTTTTTTCGGTTATAATGGTCACATCAGACGTATGCTTCAGAGGAGATCGTTTATGAAAAAAGCCATAATACTCTTTCTCACAGCTCTTATTCTTGCCGGGTGCGGACCGAAGAACGCAATTCCGGCTGCGACCGATGCCGGAAACGGAATCACGTCTCAGGCTGTTTCTGAGACAGACGATAATAAAGAAAGCGAGATTCTTCAAATTTGGAAGAAGGACGTAACACTGCAGGATGATTTTGTTCCAACACAGGAACTTGGAGATCTGCCTTTTAAAGAGCTTACAACGCCTGCCTCAGAAGCTGTTCCTGTTTCCATAAGTCTTAAAAGCCTGGAAGAGGTATCCGATAAGATAGATTCGGGAAAAGGCGGAGTGTCCTCGGAATATGCTGTCGCTGAGATGGCTGAAGATCTGAAAGAACAGTTTCCCAAGATATGGGCTGCCATGAAAAACTATAACGAATTTGCAGAGCAGAATTCTGTTTTGGAGATCGCGGACGGAGAGACAAGGTATAACGCGTATAGGGCAAAAGATGAAGTCCCTTCTTTTTTGTATCTGAGTTCCTGGACCGGAATCGAGATCACAAGAGCGGACTCCGGGATCCTCAGCTTTTTCAGGACTGCATACCGCTATAACAGGGGAATTGAGCCCGATTATCACGAGATCTACGGCCTGACGATCGACCCTGCAACAGGACGTGCTTTGTCGCTCAACGATATTTTCACAGATACGGAGAAAGTGCCGCAGTTGATCTGGGAAGCTCTTGTGAGAAGCGGATGGCGCGATGACACGGATCCTGACAGGGAGCAGTTTGTCGAAATCCTTCGGACGGCGGTACAGGGCTGCAGAGAGGATGGGAGTTTTGCCTGGGCTCTTGATCCGCTCGGGATTGAATTCGGGCTTAATGAAGCAAGCACGGAAGATGGAACAGAACGCCACAGAAGGGAAAGAGCATATATTCCTTTCAGTATGTGTGAAGAAATACTGCGCCCGGGAATCTCCGGTACAGCATACGATTACATGGTGCATCTGACGGCGAAGGATGTCGAAGGTGTGACCGGATACAGCATCCCTTCTCCGGAAAGCGGCAATATTTACAACGCATACTATATTGTTCAGAAATCCGGAGTCCGGTACCTCTACTGCACGACGGACAACCACTCAGGTCTGTACAGGATCACGGAAGAAGAGCCGGAAAAAGCAGGAGAAATCGATGCAGAGATCAGCCATGAGCATTTCGATCATATGAGTGCTCCGCTGTCGCCGGACAGCTGTAAGCTGTATAAGACTGCGAATCTACTGCAGGAACTGTTTCTGGAGGCGGATGCGCATATAAGCGATGACGGTATGGCGGTGAGAGACGGATATTATGAACTGAAGACGAATCCGATGCCGATCATCACCGGAAAGGCCTTTGAAGCTGAGATTTTCGAAGACAGCGACAGCAAAGAGAGTGCGACAGGAACTGTACCCGAATATTCGATTCTGACAATCGTTCGCTCGGACGGCGAATCATTTATAGACTGTAAAATGGAGGACAGCGAACAGATCGCCCGCCTGTTTGTGGAAGAAGATGATGCCGGCGGATGGACCGTCAATGGTCTTCCTGCAGACGAGGTGATCGCACAGCAAGGCTGGATGGAAGAATAGCATGAATTGGAGAGAATAAAATGGAGAAATATTTTGACATTAATGAGTCGGGCTACAGTGTCCGATGCAAATTATACTGCGGCAATGTTCACGATATCAAAAAGGCCGTGATCTTCGGACACGGCTTTGGCGGGCACATGGATAACAAGGCCTGCGAGAAATTCGCCAACAAGCTCATTTCCAAGCACAAGGATTTCTGTGTAGCGGCTTTCAACTGGCCCTGCCATGGCGATGATGCCCGTAAAAACCTGATGCTGAGCGAGTGCGACATGTATCTGACATTTGTGATCGATTATGTCAGGAAACAGTTCGATACGGATGACATTTATGCGTATGCCACGAGTTTCGGCGCTTTTCTGTTCCTTAAATACATCGCGGACCATAGCTGTAATCCCTTCAGGAAGGCCGCGCTGCGGTGTCCGGCCATTACGATTTACGACTCTATGATCCATCGCATTATGTCTGAGGACGACTATGCCAAAATATTGAAGGGAAAGCCGGTCCTGGTAGGCTTTGACCGCAAGATCAAGATCGGTAAGCCGTTTTTGGATGAACTTAAAGCCGCTGACATCACACATAACGACTATTTGGATTACGCCGATGACCTTCTGATCATTCACGGCACTAAGGACGAGATCATTCCGTTTGAAGTATCAGAACAGTTTGCAGACAAAAACGTCATAGAGTTCATACCGATGCAGAACGGGGATCATCGCTTCACTGATCCCAGGATCATGGATCTTGCCATTCATACGATCATTGAATTTATTGAAGGCTGAAGCGCGCTTAGTCCTTGCGCCGGGTTTCTCTGTAATATGCCTTTTCAATGGCTTCAGCGGCCTTTCTGCGCCGTTCATCGTGCAGATTCGTATACTTTTTGACTGTCTCCAGGCTGGAGTGCCCAAGGGCGTCTGAAGTGACATAGATGTCGCCTGTTTCTTCATAGAGATTGGTGGCAAAGGTGCTGCGTAGTTTGTGAGGCGTGATCCGCTTCATAGGGACTGTCGAAGCTGTGTATTTTTTGACCAGGCGCTCAACGGCCCGCACCGAGATCCTCTGGCCCTTTCTGGAGATGAACAGCGCATTCAGGTCCTCAGAAGGCACTTTTCTTTCATATTCAATGTAGTCCTGCAGTGCCTCCTCAACGGGGGCATTGAAGTATACATATTGTTCCTTGCGGCCTTTCCGGAAAATCTTTATCCGCCTTTCATCCCAGTCGATGTCCTGAAGATCGATTCCGACCATTTCACTGACACGGATGCCGGTGTGGAGCAGAAGAGTCAGGATCGCCACGTCCCGCATCTGCGAGTTTTTGGCAAATTTGAACTGGGTCTCGGTCAGGGAATCGCCGGTCTCAGCGCCCTGCAGCACATTTCGGACTTCCTCTTTTTCGAGATATGTGATCGCTTTTTCTTCGATCTTGGGCATATCCACCAGTTCCGCGACATTTTTCTCCAAATGATTGTGTGCGATCAAATAGCGGTATAAAGCCCGTAAGGAGGAAAGCTTTCTGGCTCTTGCGGGAGCCTGGTTGGACTCTTTGATCGTCTTATTGTTGTTGGGGTCCTTGCGGTTGTACCGCATCAGATACATCAGATAGTCCTGGATGTCATCGGCTGTAAGAGAGCCGAGGGTATTTATCGAGATCTGCATGACGGGGATCCCGAGGGTCTTTTCCAGATATTCAAGGAAGACTTTGATGTCGCCGACGTAACCGAGTACGGTGCGCGGCGCCTTGTTCTTAGTGACGAGATATTCATTGGCAAAGCGGCGGACGAACATCGGAAGATCGACTGTGAGATCATTTATTTTTTCAAGTACACGAACATTTTTTTCATCGCGGTATGTTTCCATGAGAGAGCTCCTTATGTATTTGTAATATCTGTAATAATATGAACGAAGGCCGCAAATGGCCGCTGTTAAATCCATATTTAGCGGCGTAATAGATCTCAAAATATACTACTGCTTTCAGAATAAAAGGCAGCCCGTCAGATCAGGTCGATCCGGCAGGCTGCCTTTTTTTATTCGATATGGATAATGTGATCATTAACTGACAAACTCAGAATCCGACTATGATCCCGCCTTTTTCCGCATAATAACTGCAGAGACCTCTGGTGGGAAAGATCTTTACGATCTTGCCGGGATACTCAGCTTCCGCCGCTTTTTTAAGATTAAGGGCAAACGCTTCATTCTGGCAATGTGAAATGACGATACTTTCTTTATCGGCTGTTCGCTCCCTGAAATCATTCATGATCACCTGCAGCGTCTTTTTTCCGCCCTTGGCGATCTTCTTCATCTTGATCGTGCCTTCCTCGCTGGCGATCCCAACGCCCCAGAGTCCCAGATGCCCCAGAACAATGCCTGCGATCTTGGGCATCCTGCCGTTGTTAACCAGATTGTGATAGGAAGAAAGCGCAAAAATCAGTTTGTGGTCCGCCATAAACTCATGGATCTGTATTTTGACTTCCTCGAAGCTGAGTCCCTGTTCGATAAGCTCGCAGAGCTTATCAATTGTCATGGAAAGACTGGGTCCCGTTCCGCGGGTGTCAAGGATCTCAATATTTCTGTCCGGATCGTTTTCCAGTACCATGTTCTTCGCGGTACAAGCGCTGTTGTAACTTCCCGAGAGATTGGATGAAATTGTGAGCGCAAACACATCTCCCTCTTCTCCGAATTCACGGACCCAGTCCGCCGGGGACGGGCAGGATGTGTGGCTCTTGCTGCTGACGGCCATAGCCTCAACAAGTTCATTGACATCAAGATGCTCATCATCTACGAAATCTTTCCCGTCGACTGTGATCACAAAGGGAACAGTGTTGAAGTACAGACCATCGATTTTGCGGTCCAGGTCAAAAATATCACAACTTGAATCGGCGATGATCCTGAATGCCATATAGAGTCCTCCTCTCAGTTGGCGAAGGCGGCACCTTCTGTTCCCGTTACGGTATTCTGATCTTCCACAGATGTATCTTCTTCGCAGATCTCTTCCGTGTCTGCTGCGGTATCTAATTCCTCGTTAATTGCCTGTTCCGCAGCGATCTCCTCCTCAGAGGCCTCCAGAGGCTCATTGAGCGCCTTTTCTTTTACAGTGTATTCACGGATCATCTTCATCAACTGAAGCGCTATACCGACCTCACAGCCTGCCACAAAGGCAAGTCCTGCCAACGCGGCCTTAAATTTTTTGCTCATATTGAATCCTCCTTAATTGATAGTAAAGCGGACTTAAACATATGAGATCCGCAGTCGGCAATATTGTCATCGGTTCTCAAAATCCTCGATGACCTGAGTCAGGAGATTTACCGTACCGTCTATTCCCAGAAGACCGGTGTCAATGGAAAGATCGTAGGTGTCTGCTCTCCCCCATTTTTTCATGGAATAGTAATTGTAATAACTCTGTCTCTGCTTGTCCTTGCGAAGAATGAAATCCCGCAGTTTGTCGGGGCTGGCTTTATCTTCCGCAGGCACATCGGGATACTCCGCAGCCCTGGCGATCCGAAACTCTTCGCTAGCGTGGAAAAAGAGGTTGATGACATTGGAGAAATCCTGCAGCGCGCAGTCGGCGCAGCGCCCTATGATCACACAGGCACCTTCTTCTTTTGCGATCTTCTTGATCGTATCGTACTGAGCCAGAAATACCTTCTGGCTGATCGGCATATCGGAGAATCCGGAGCCGCTGAATCCGAAAGAATAAGTGTCCATCACGAGGTTGTAAAGGAATGAGTTTGTGGGACGCTCATCCTGCTGCTGTACGAATTCCTGGCAGAAACCGCTCTCCTTTGCAACTTTAGTGATCAGTTCGTTGTCATAGAAGTTGATCCCGTAATGGGCCGCAAGCTTCTGTCCTACTTCCCTGCCGCCCGAACCGTATTGTCTTCCGATCGTGATTATTGTGTTCATTTTTTACCTCCGCGAGCGCTATCATTTACTGCCGGAAATCCAAAAAACACATATGATCAAGCATGCATTTTTCTAATAATATTATACACGTAACGGTTTTGTTATTCAATTTCAATAATATAATTTGCTTTTAAAGTTAATTATTGTCTAATTTGCTGAGTATTTCTTCAAAATACTGAGGGAGCGGCGCGTGTGTCTCAATGTATTCTCCTGTTTTGGGATGAATAAATCCGAGAATCCCGGCATGCAGACACTGCCCCTGTGTCTCAAAAGGGGATTTCCTCCGCCCCGCATATACTTCATCTCCCAATAGCGGGTGATGCACGTGGGCCATATGAACACGGATCTGATGGGTCCGCCCTGTCTCGAGCCGGCACTCTACATAAGTATATTTCCCAAACCGTTTCAGGGCTCTGCAGTGAGTCACTGCTCTTTTTCCGTCACTTCTCACAGTCATTCTCTTTCGGTCTTTCGGATCTCTTCCTATGGGAGCGTCTACTGTGAATTCGTCTTCCGGAATATTGTCGTAAAGAATGGCAAAATAGCGGCGCACGATACTGTGCTCCTGGAGCTGGGCCGCAATACTGTTGTGGGCGGCGTCGTTCTTGCAGATTATTACGCTGCCGGTGGTATCTCTGTCGATCCTGTGGACGATCCCGGGGCGCATTACGCCGTTGATCCCCGAAAGACTACTGCCGCAGTGGTACATGACTGCGTTGACAAGTGTCCCCGAATAATGCCCGGGAGCGGGATGAACGACCATTCCCTTTGGCTTATTGACAACCAGAACATCTTCATCTTCATACAGAATGTCGAGAGGAATGTTTTCCGGCAGGATATCCGGAATGATCTTTTCCGGCAGAACCAGGGTGATCTTGTCATTCTCCCGCACTCTCGCGCTCGGTTTCGCTGTTTTGCCGTTTAAGAGGACGCTTCCGTCCTTAATGAGGTTTTTGAGATAACTCCTGGACTGACCTTCGGACAGGGAAGCGACTACAGCATCAAGCCGCTCGTCGTCAAGTTCCTCCGGTACCGTGAATTCATTGATCTGTTCCATAATATACCTCCGGATTATTACAAAGAATTCGCATTCGGGTTCATTTTGTCAATGCCCGAACTGCAGATCTTCCTCCTTATAATAGAAAAGGATCAGGAAGGCCAGAATAAAGACGGAGCAGGTGACATAAATATCAGCCACATTGAATACAGGAAAATCGATCAGGGAGAAATAAATAAAATCCCTCACGTAATGAAGAGTGATCCTGTCATACAGATTTCCTGCCGCCCCTGCAGCAATAAAGATCAGAACAAGTCTCAGAGGAAGGTATTTCTTTCCGTCCGGTATCCTGAGATATACAAAGATCAGAACTGCCAGAGCGACAGCCGATATAATACCTAGTATTAATGTTCCGTTCTGGAAAATACCAAACGCAGCTCCCCTGTTCTGGATATAGTAAAACTCCAGTGCTCCGGGAATAAGAGGGACTCTTTTTCCGCCCTCAAGGGCGTTTAGCGATGGATTTGGTGAAAAGATCAAATGCGGTCAGCACTGTAAATAATACGGCGGCTTTAATGATCCTTGTTATATCTGCCTTCATATATGTTCCTCCACATAGCAAATTGACTAAAACAGTCAGACTGATACAGTCAATCGACCTATCTGGTCAATGCGCTTTCTTCAATGTGTTTTTTATGCAGTGACTGTAAAAAGCGCACCAAACATCGTCCGGTGCGCTTCGATATACTTAGATAACTATGATCTTCCGCGGTATCAGTTCCTTCCGCCGTAAGGCATGCTCAGGGAATTGCTCTCTGTGCGGCCGATCGGCCGATGCCGGCCTGAGTGGAAATGTCGCCCGAAACATCGACGTTTGCGGGAGTGATCACGAAAATATAATGAGAGATCTTCATGACATTTCCGTGAACCGCATAGCAGGATCCGGATGTAAAATCGATGATCCTCTGCGCGATCTCGACATCGAGTCCCTCAAGGTTGAGGACTACTGTGCTGTTAGCCAAAAGTGTATCTGTGACTTCTCTCGCGTCGTTGACAGATGTGGGCTTAATGATGCATACTTCCATTCCTGCCTCCGAATACTGCTTCTTAACCTGTCTGGAAACCGTAGAGGATTCACTCTTGTCAGCGGCGGCTCCGCCGAAACGCTTTCTGGCTCTCGGCGCGGGAACCGGTTCCTCATCCTCAGTGAGATCATCGAAAGATGCTGAAGTCTGGGCAGCCCTTGAAGATCTTACAGGCTCTGCGGCAGCGGCAGGTTTATCATCTCCGTAATAATCCTCGTCCTCATACTCTTCATCTTCATCAAAATCTTCATCGTCATTAAACTTCATGGCGTTGATAAGCTTATCCATAACACTCATATCTGTCATACTCCTTTATTATAATTAACCGGCTTGCGGGCCTTTAAAGTGCTCTCAGGTGTAGATCCGCTCTCCAAAAATTCCGGTCCCGACGCGTATATGCGTCGCGCCTTCCTCGATCGCGACCTCAAAATCGCCGGTCATTCCCATTGAAAGAACACTCATAGACACATTATCAATGCATTTTTGACCTATGTCAACTGCTAATTCCCTCAGCCCTGCAAAATAGGGCCTGTTGGACTCGGGGTCTTCGGTATAAGGCGCGATCGTCATAAGGCCCTCGATCTTTATGCCGCTTAGTGCGGAAGCGTCTTTAACGAGCGTCGGAGCTTCATTTGGAGATACCCCGAACTTGCTCTCTTCATCGGCCATGTTGACTTCAATAAGCACGGGAATAACGATACCTGCCTTTAAGGCCTCCTCGCTGATGGTCTCCGCAAGCCTCAGGCTGTCTACACTGTGAATCATCACTGTCCGGCCGATCAGCTGTCTGACTTTGTTTCTCTGAAGATGGCCGATCATATGCCATCTGATATCATCGCTGGCCGGCTTCATAGGCCTCTCTGAGCATTTCTTCAGGTTTGGTCTTCGTAACGCAAATGAGACTGACTTCGGATCTGTCTCTTCCCGCTCTCCTGCATGCGCTGCGGATCCTCTCTTCAACACTCTCTATATTTTCTCGGATCAAAGCTTGCTTCCTTTCTTCGGAATCCAGATGTTCGTCAGTGATAATAGTCATTCATATGGACGGAATCCGCGTATAGGACAATATAGTCATATTCCTGCAGTCCATAGAGTGAGTTGGGCTCCACTATGGCGTATTCCTCATTCTGATAGAGGATATTGACCTGTCGGAAATCAGGATATCCTTTGTTGATATAGTAAACACCGATCAGCTCAGCTTGATCGCTGATCGTAAACTGCTCGGAGGAATTTGGACGGTCTATGATCATTCCGGCTCTGAGGACACTGTCATCGAGATAATAACAATCCTCGTTCTCGCTGTAAGGGACCGCAGGAACGAACTGTACACTCTTTTCATTATTCTCCGTGTACACTTCAAGAAGAATGCCGCTCTGTCCTCCTACGCCCTCAAACACAAATTCCTTTGGAACCAGGAAGAAGGAGCCCTTTGTGATCGAACTGTTGGGGACCTTAAGTCCGGATCTCTGTGAGGCGATGAGCTCAACATCCACAAAGCGGTCCGAACAGAAATCGGACATGGAATTACTGAAACGGAGATTCACATAATAGTTATCGTTTTCATCGCTTCTGGATGATACGGATGCCCAGGCAGTCATCTGATTCTCGAGAAAACGCACCTGTATATAGGCACGATTGACCAGTTCATTCGCCTCTTCCGCGGAGGCAACATGGATCGCTACCGACCAGTTTTCGTCAGTTACCATCTTATAAGCCGGTTCTCCTGCAGTGATCCGGCTCCCGTTGGTGATCTGGTTTTTCTTATATCCTGTCCTGTCAAAATCTTCAACTGTGAGATTCTCAAAGGTAATGTCTTCGCAGTTGTCGACATAATAGAGGATCTCACCTGTTTCTTCCGCATAGCAGGGATGTATGGTGGTAGAACTCAGATCCGGGATCTCACTGAGTACCTTGCGGTTAGATATCTTCTGGGCGGAACTTACGGCACCGCTCTTGTAGTCATAGACATTGACAAAATCGCCGGGAGTGAATTTTCTGGAGAACAGGATCGCCTCTTCCCGAAAATGTCTGAGGTCATCCTTTGACAAAAAAGACTCTTCATCGGGATTTAGATAATCTGTGATCTTTCCTCTCTCATCCACAGAAAAAGCCAGTCCCCCTACCGGCACTCTCTCACCTTCCTTGTTATAAAAGTTGATCGTTCCTGTGTAGTCGCTGTTTACAACCGATTCATTGCGTAGCGCGATGCCCTGATATACCAGGTTGTCAGAGAGAGAACCTGAGCGCACTTCGTAGACTTCCGTCTTATGGGAAGTGAGATAGGTCAGGACACTGATCAGCACGTATATGAATATGACCAGGAACATGAAAAGGCCCACATTGAGCCTGAAGGGGCGCCGGTATGAAATTGTTTTTGCCGTAGGCTGTTTATCCGTCAAAATCGTTCACCTCCGGATCTGCGACAGGTAATGGAGGTTATTTCCGCAGTCACACTGCAGAATAAAATGAGCCTTGGAAATACTTGATTCCCAAGGCCCTCCGTAATCATATTGATCAAAGCGCGACCGCGATCAGTTCCTGGAACTCTGCAGGAACTTCGTCCTTGTCCATTGCGATGCTGATGATGAAACTGACACCAAACATATCTCCAATCTTCTGAATACGCCTGATTGCAGCAGTAATATCCTGGCCTTCCAGATGAGCAATCTTCAGAAAGCTGTCAAAGTACATCTGTTCCAAGTCATGATCCTGAGAAATAATACCGCAGATAAAACCGATAAACTGATCTGTATTCTCAATCGCGAAATCCGAAACATTGATCAGACGAACGCGGTTATTGAGTTCAAACATATGCTTGGAACTTTTATCCAGATAGCAGATATTTCCCAGAGTATCCTTTACTTCGGAGTTGACTTTCTCAAGAAGATACCTTGTTTTCCCTCTTCCTTTGTTGCCGATGATTAATTGAACCAATGGACTCACCCTCCTGTATGTAATGATGGGAATTCCCTGTTTTTCCTTAAAAAACAGGGAATTGTTGGTTTCATTATAGTTTATCCTTCCCTAAAATACAACCGCTAATTCGGTATTTCAGACAGCAGCAGATTCATGTCCGAATAGAGTTCATCAAGGGATTCCGTCTTCATAACAACTGAAATGAAATAGTCTTCGTCCGCATTCTGGGACAAAATGATAAGGCAGTGGCCGGCAGGTTCTGTAGTGCCTGTCTTGCCGCCTATTACGGTTATTCCCTCGGGAGCATCCACATCTCCTGTAAGATAGGCGTCTGTCGCCCTCACGGCAATGCTCTTGTTGGAGCCGTCAGGTCCCACGAACATGGTATTATACTCCGACTGCGGAAGTATCTTCCTGATCAGTTCGTATTTCACAGCTTCGTTGAGGATCAGATACAAGTCATAAGGCGTTGTATAATGCTCTTCGTCATGCAGTCCGTGAGGATTCGTAAAGTGCGTGCCGGTCGCCCCGATAGCCCTGGCCTCCGTATTCATGAGGTTAACGAATTCATCATAACTCCCGCCGATATTCTCCGCGATCGCGATCGCGACGTCGTTGGCGGAGAATACAAGAAGATAATTGATCGCCTGTTCCAGGGACATGGAATCTCCCGGCTCCAGTACCAGGCGCTGCGCGTCGGCTCCCGGATATGCCGCGTTCTCGGAGATCGTGATCTTCTGCGAGGGACTGCCGTACTTGAGCGCGACCAGAGCAGTCATGAGCTTAGTCGTACTTGCGGGATAGACTCTCGAGGTGAGGTCGGCTCCATAGATCGTATTGCGGCTGCCCAGATCGAAAAGACCTGCTGTACCGACGGACAGATCCGAATTACCCGGTGCCTTTGTGTCCTCGGGAAGACACAGATCATACGCGAAGGACTTCTCCTTCAGAACAGATTCCTGAGAAGTTGTCATTGGATTGATCTTCTCGGAACTGAGCATAGTCTCGTAATCGTCATTTATGACTCTGCCGCATCCTGTTAAGGCGGCGCCCATAAGCGCTCCGAGAAAAATCAGTTTCAGATTCTTACTTATACATTTCACGCCACTCAAGATCTCCCCGGTCCAAAGATTTGATCAACAACTCTGCTGTCGCAAGGTTGGTTGCCATTGGAATATTGTGCATATCACAGAGCTTGACAACATCGTTTACATCCGGCTCATGCCTCTTGGGATTGAGCGGATCACGCAGAAATATGAGCAGATCTATCTCATTATGCTCGATCTGCGCCCCGATCTGCTGCATTCCTCCCAGGTGACCTGCAAGATGCTTGTGGATATTGAGGTTTGTGACCTCTTCGATCAGTCTTCCGGTCGTAGCGGTTGCATACAATTTATGGCGGCTCAGAATACCCCGGTACGCGATACAGAAATTCTGCATGAGCTTCTTTTTCGCATCATGTGCGATCAGTGCAATCCTCATCGATCTCTCCCTTTAGTTCATAGTTTGTTCAGATGCAGTTTCCCGATTATTCTTTAAGTAAATGCTTTGCACAAGTCCCAAACCAAAATACAGACAGAGAAGGCTTGTCAGCCCGTAACTCACAAAGGGAAGCGGGATCCCTGTATTCGGAAGAAGCCCGGTAGCGACACCAATGTTGATGTAGCTCTGGAATCCGATCCAGGAAGCAATTCCCGCGGCTATGATCCTGTCACGCATAAAGACGGCCTTTGAGGCGATCATGTAACAGCGGACCGCTGTGGTCGTGATCAGGAGGATCATAATGCAGCATCCCAGAAAACCAAGCTGCTCTCCGATCACCGCAAAGATAAAATCGGTCTGCGATTCCGAAATGAAACCTGTCCCGAGCAAAGTACTTGATTCATCGACATGAAAGCCCTTCCCGATCAGCTTGCCTGAACCGATAGCGGTCATCGAATTCATGGTCTGATAAGCCGTTGACGTGGCATAATCCTCGGGATGCAGCCACGCCAATATCCTCTGACGCTGATAATCTCCAAGAAACGGCATATCACCGACCAGAGATAAATAAACAATAATAAATGCTGCCGGTATTGCGGCGGCTGTTACTCCCGCCACGATCCTACGGTCAATTCCTGCGGTAAACAGGATCACACAGAAGATGAGAGAGATCATGATACCGGTTGACAGATCCGGTTCTTTAAGAATCATGAAGAACGGCGGAAGAATCAGCAGAGTACTGAAAACAAAGATCAGAGGCCGGGCAAATTTTCCCTCCATTTCAATTATGTACTCAGAATAAAATAAAATCAATAATATTTTTGCCAGTTCGGAGGGCTGGAAAGTAAGCCCGGCGACGGTGATCCATCTCCTGGCTCCGCCGCCCGAAGAACCGAAAAAAAGAACTGCAAGAAGGGAAATAACAGTCACAGCATAGAAAATCTTCCAGTATTTTGTGATCTTTTCTGTGTCGACAAGGCTTAGGACGATCATCAGGATGATGCCGATGACGCTGCCTGCAGCCTGTTTGACCAAAATTCCGCTGCTGCCCGAGATCTCGGTTATGCTTCTGATGGATATGAGTCCCATAAGATTCAGCAGAACCACAGAGACGGTCAGGACCGGATCTATTCCCGCTATTCTTTTGATTTTTCCGGATATTGAACTGAATTCTTCGTTTTTCATTTCTTTAGTCACCATTCTCATAAACAGGGATATCCTCAGAGGAAAGGATACCGGATAATGAATCCGGGTCAAAATAGTACTGCATCACCTGGGCTGCAGTCAGCGCCGCATAGCTTGAACTGTAACCGTTCGGGATGCGCACAGCGACCGCGATTTCCGGATCGTCGAATGGCGCATAGCCTAAAAACAGCGCATGGTTGGGGGTGTTGAAGCCCTGCTGCGCGGTACCGGTCTTTCCCGCCGCATCGATCCGTTCCCTGGACCCGTCTTCGTAGACGCGGGCAAGGGACGAAAAACCATATCTGGAGGTACATACTCTTCTCATCCCCTGAGAGACACTCTCCCAATAGGAATCGTCGATCTCAATGGGATCGAGCGGTTTGGAAGGATACTCTTCCAGGACAGTTCCGTCCTTATCTTCAGAGTGATCAAGGAGCGTCAGGTCATATACATCTCCCTGTGAAGCGACCGCGGATACATATCTTGCGAGGGCCGCGGTAGTGTATCCGTTGTTGGATTGTCCGATCGCGGCGCGCACTACGTCTTTGGTCGCTACGGACGGATCAGCCTCTTCGATCTCGACGCCTGACTTTCTGTCCAATCCGTACATCGCCGCATATTTTGACAGATTTTCAATGCCGGTATCGTTGCTGAAACTGCCCTCTGATTCTCCGAGCCTGTATCCTACTTCATAGAAATAAGTGTTGCAGGAATTTGTGACCGCGTTCTGCATATTCTGCCAGCCGTGCCCGTCCGGATAGATCCAGCATGCCGGCGACGGATCGATCTTGTCAAACACATCATGGCAGTTTACGGTATCGCGGGTACTGATCACGCCCTCTCCGATTCCCGCAGCCGCAGTCACCATCTTGAAAGTGGAACCGGGCGCGGTCCTTTGCTGTGTGGCGTGATTCAGCATAGGTCTTGACGGATTGCGTTTGATCATATCCATATAATCGGTTTCAGCAATACGGTTGCAGTCATAGCCCGGGTAACTTACAAGCGCGAGCACCGACCCGTCTTCGGGATCCGTCACAACGATTGAGCCGCTGAATGGATACAGATACAGTTCGCCGGGAGTCAGGCTTCCGTTCTCGATGATTCGTCTTATATAGTTGTAGGCAGCTCCTTTTTTACCGGACTCTATACCTTCCCTGTCTGATTCTGAGGGATCATAGATGCCCTGGTCGAATAAGACCATGCATACCAGTTCTCCGTTTGCCGCTCCGGATTCCATGAGATATTTGCACACAATATTCTCGAAACTGTAGTCCTCGCAGGGCTCATCCAGTACATAACCGGTCAAAGTATCGAAGATATCGTCCGTATCATCAGAGTCTGCGCCTATAAGTTCTGTGTCGATCCAGTCTTCTGCCGCGGCATGGTACAGAAACTCGCCGAGGGAGACGGAAGTTCCGGCTGTCCAGCCTCTGTAGACTTCATCGTCCCCGTCCACAAGTGAAGCATCGATCACGCCTCTGTCGAAAAGGGCTCTGCTTATGTAGGATGCGTAGCCCTGATATTCCGCTGTAAGCGCGCCAAAGGGCGTCCTTCCTACCTGCAGTTCGGAGCGGATCCCTTCCTTGACGCTTTCAAGATACGCGTCAAGGATCCCTTTCATCTGTCTTTCGCTGTCTGCGGCATCTTCCGCGCTGAAATGGTCTCTGTCGATCTTGTAACTGAGGAGAGATCCGTACACGTCCGCCGCCGGAATAAGAATCTCGGAGCCATCTGTTTCTTCTGTGATCTCAAAGGAGGTTACTTCATCTGTCAGTTTTGACAAAATGATGTTCCTCATATTCATCTCCAAGATCTTGTAGACGTTTTTCTGCAGTTCGCTGTCAATGGTGAGCCAGACGTCATTCCCCTCTTCAGGACGTACAAAAGAGATCTCATTCTGCTCTCTTCCGAGATTGTCGACACTGATCTCCCGATAGCCGTTCCTGCCCCGCAGTGTCTCCTCCATGCTTGCTTCAATGCCTACTTTTCCGATGTAATCGCCTGATCCGTAGAGATCGCCGTACTCTTCCAGTTCCTGCGCGCTGACAAGACTTGTGTACCCCGTCACTGCAGAAAGATACTGGCTGTCGTTATATACACGCTTATAATCGTTTGCGATGCTCACGCCGTCCAGACTGCTGTCTGCTACGATCGCATCCACAGTGTCGCTGCTGACATTCCGCGCAAGTACGGTAGGTACATACTTCTGAAAAGAGTTGAGAGCAAGGCGGTAGCGGGTAACGACTGCATCGAGGAAAAGAGAAGCCTGTTCCGGAGTATTAAGGTCTCTGCTGATCCTGTAGCGGTCCGCAAGCATAAGGAGCACATCTTCTGCAGACGCCGACCGCTCCTCCTCGCTCAGGGTATCTATGAGGGGATATCCGTATACATCGGCAAGAAAACGAAGATGATCAAAGCCGTCGAAATCAAAGACATACTCGGTGCCGTCCCAGGAAATCCCGAAATCTCCTTCCGTTTTCTCGTTATTCAGATCAAGGATCTGCAGGGTCTTAAGGATGATCGTATTGAGCCTGTCATTTTCTTCTCTCGTATTGCCGGTGTTGTCTACAATGGTGATATTTTGCGAGGCGGCGGTATCCGCGATCACAATCCCGTTTCTGTCCAGGATCCGGCCTCTTTTGGCAGGGATGCTGACAGTTCTCGTCACACTTTTTTCAAAAGACTGTGTGTAATCCTCGCCATGCAGGATCTGAAGATAATAAAGGCGTCCGACAAGGATCAGCGCCATTATGACGGAAAGAAGCGCAAGTATAACCGGACGGCTTTTAAGATTCAATAGTTTCATCGCTTAATAACCCCATCTCTTTCAAACTACAGTAGGACAGATCTCCTATAATGATGTGATCCGTCAGGAGGATCCCCAGGATTTCTCCCGCCTTTCTGACCTGTCTTGTTGAAGTAATGTCCTCTCTGCTCGGACTCGGATCGCCGCTTGGATGATTGTGCAGAAGGACGATCCGGACAGCCTGCCTCGCAAGTGCTTTGATAAAGATCTCTCTAGGAGAGATCAAAGCCCCGCTGACTGTGCCGACGGTCATGATGTCTTCTCCGAGAAGCGCCATTTTGCTGTCAAAATGGAGAACGACAGTCTGTTCTTTATCAAGATGTCTCATGTCCTCCATGTAGTAATCGGCAATCTTTTCCGGAGAGTCAAATCTTAGTGAATTCCGGGCTTTTTCCCGGACGATCCTGCGGGCGATCTCGGATAGGCACAGGAGCTTTACTGCCTTTACTTCTCCAATCCCCGGGATTGATCTGAGTTCTTCCATGCTAAGGCGCGGAAGAGCTGACAGAGAATCGCAATGCGGATCATGGAGGCCGAGCACTCTCCTGCCAAGTTCCACTGCGGAAACCCCTTTTGTTCCGGTCCTCAGGATGATTCCCAGCAGTTCCGCGTTCGTAAGACTCCCGGCTCCGCTGGAAAGAAAACGTTCATAAGGCTGCTCTTTGATCTGCTGCATTTCTACCTCCCAAAGCCTCTCCGGGCGTCGGAAGCCGACATGCATTATATCTTTTCTTCAGCTCAGCCTGCACAGACCTCTGTCAAGCAGATTCTGAAGAGATTTAAGGATCCCGAGTTTGGCGTGAGGCCATGTCAGTCCGCCCTGGAAATAGACGTTGTAGGGCGGTTTGATGGGGCCGTCAGCGCTCAGCTCAATTGAGGAGCCCGATACGAAGGCGCCGGCTGCCATGATGACCTGGCTGTCGTAGCCCGGCATATCGGAAGGTTCGGCTGCCACAAAACTGTCTACGGGTGACGCCGCCTGAATGCCCTGGCAGAAAGCGATGACTCCCTCGGGCGTTCCGAAAGTGATCGCCTGAATGATATCGTGACGGCTCTCAGTGCTGTCCGGAAGAACCTCAAATCCAAGGGGCTCATAGAGATTTGCCGCCAGTACGGCACCTTTGAGCGCGGATGCTGTCACGGTGGGTCCCATAAAGAAGCCCTGGTAGAAGGAAGGCAAAACTTCAAGTGTAGCTCCTACTTCCTTGCCGAGTCCCGGTGAAGTCAGTCGGACCGCCGCGTTCGCTACGCATTCAGAAGTCCCTGCAATATAGCCGCCGATGGGAGCAAGTCCGCCGCCGGGATTTTTGATAAGGGAACCGACGATCATATCGGCGCCGACATCAGAAGGCTCGATCTTCTCAACAAATTCACCGTAACAGTTGTCAACCATGCAGATGACGTCAGGGCGGGCCTTCTTGATGAATGCGATCGCTTCCCCGATCTGAGCGACGCTGAGTGTGCGGCGGCTCTGATATCCCTTGGAACGCTGAATGGTCACAAGCCTGATCCTGCTGTCTTTAAGCGCCTCCAGAATTCCCTCAAAGTCAAATGTGCTGTCGGGTTTAAGATCGACCTGTCTGTAACCGATCCCGTATTCCGCAAGGGAGCCTCTGGAAGGCCGGATCCCGATCACTTCCTGCAGTGTATCGTAGGGAGCGCCCGCTGCCGACAGGAGCACATCCCCGGGACGGAGATTACTCATAAGGGCCAGCGCCAGCGCGTGAGTCCCGCAGGTGATCTGCGGTCTTACAAGCGCGTCTTCCGTGTGAAAATAGGAAGCGTACACCCTCTCCAGACCGTCTCTTCCGATATCGTCGTATCCGTAACCGGTCGTGCCCTTTAAATTTGCTTCGCCGATGTGCGCGTCCTGCATAGCCTTGATCACCCTGAGCTGGTTGTACTCAGCCGTCTCATCGATCTGCCTGAAGCGCTCCGTAAGTTTCTCCAGCACCGGCGCCGCGTAATCCAGCACCTCATCCGTAATACCGAACTGCCGGTAAATTGATCGCATATTTTCAGTCTCCTTTATAATGTATAATATTTTCTGCCGTGGTCTGCATGTGAATCCACATCTGCTGCCGGTTTCCAAACCGGTCCAGGTCCGTCCAGATCACGTCCTTTTCTCTCTTAAACCAGGTCAGCTGTCTTTTGGCAAAATGCCTGGTATCCCGTTTGATCAGGCGGACTGCTTCTTCCAGGTCATATTCGCCGTCAAGATAGCCGTAGATCTGCTTATATCCGATGCCCTGCATTGATGTGCTGTCCCTTTGTATTCCCATCGCGCGCAGTCCGGCGACTTCATCGACAAGTCCTCTCTCCATCATTATGTCGACCCTGCGGTCGATCCTCTCGTAGAGTCTGGCGCGGTCCATAGTCAGGACAAAAAATACCGACCGGTAAGCGGATTCCCTCTCCCTTTGCTGTGAATTGTGTGCGGCGATCGAACCGCCGCTCTCTTCCATGAATTCGATCGCCCTGATCACCCGCTTTAAATTGTTGGGATGGATAGCGGCCGCGGAAGCTGGATCTTTCTCTAAAAGCAGCGCGTGGACCGCTTCCGGCCCTTTCTCAGCGGCCAAAGCCGATAATCTGTCCCTAAGAGGCGTATTCTCTTCCATCTGCGTGAAGTCAATGTCATACAGAAGCGCCTGAATATAAAAGCCCGTACCGCCGCACAGAATGGGAAGCCTGCCCCTTGATGCAATGTCCTGCACTGCTCTGCGTGCCTCTTTCTGGAACCGCACTACGTTCCAGTTCTCGGAAGGATCGGCGCAGTCGATCAGATGGTGGGGAACGCCCCGCATTTCCCCGACTGTGACCTTGGCACTGCCGATGTCCATTCCTCTGTAAACCTGCATAGAATCGGCGGAGATCACTTCACCGTTCATTCGAAGGGCAAGCTCAACGGCAGAGTCACTCTTACCGGTGGCAGTAGGACCCGCGACGATCAGTAATGGAGTTTTCTCTGTTTTGACTTCATCTGACATGAATGCCTCTCTCTAGTGTTCAGGTGACGATTCTCTTAAACTTCTTGTCCATATCCGACTGGGAGAAAACGATCATGGTCGGTCTCCCGTGCGGGCAGTGATAGGGATTGTCGAGTTTAAGCAGCTCTTCAATCAGAGCCTCAGCTTCAGTGGCGGAAAGGATGGTGTTGCCCTTAACGGCAGCCTTGCACGACATGGATGCCACTTTGGCAAGGATGGCAGCGGGCGTGCCCGTCATCTTTTCTTCCACCATCTCTTCCAAAGTGTCGCGAAGAAGTTCGGTGGCGTCATTTCCGTACAGTTCCATGGGGACTGCCCGGATCGCGTAACTGCTTCCGCCGAGGGGCTCGATCTCATAGCCCATCGATTTAAACACGTCTTCGTGTCTGTGGTACTCTCCCTCCTCGCGTCCTGTCATAGTAATGACGGAAGCAGGGGCGAGCATCTGAGATCCCGACGATGTGGGATCACTGGTCTCGAGTCTCTTCATCAGTCTCTCGTAGTTGACCTTTTCATGGGCTGCGTGCTGATCGATGATCAGAAGCTTCCGCTCATACTGGATCATCCAGTAGGTCTCAAAAACCTGTCCGATGACGCGGAATGCCGGTCTGTTGTCCTCAATAAGCATCTTAGGCTCGCTGTCATCGGTAAAATCAGTGTTCTCAAACAGGCTGGCCTGTTTGAAGGCACCTTCGGCAGCGGCCGGTTTCTGCGAAGCTGCCGGTAAAAGCCCGGAGTCGTTTCCGGCCCCCTTAGGATCGCGGATCCTCTTATCCACAAAGAGGAAATCTTCTGTCTCGATACGGGAAGGTCCCGACGGGTTTACAGGCTCCGGATCAGTAAAGATGATCTCAAGGGAAGAACTTCCGGAGTTTCCATAATCGGAGGGAGGATCCATGACAAACCTTGCTCTCTCAAAGGGCTCCGGATGTGGCTCGCTCTGAAGCTTTTTAAATGCCTCTTCCGCCTCTTCTTTTTTCCTCTTTTTCTCCTCTGCCCTTGTCTCAAGGATCTCGGCAGGGATCAGTTCCGCGGAGTGAAGGACACTGTGGACGCTCTCATCGATAAAATGGTAGACAGCTTCAGCTTCGGAGAAGCGAACTTCCATTTTTGTGGGGTGCACATTGACGTCGGCTTCCCGGGGAGGAAGGGTCAGGTGAAGGACAGCAAAGGGAAATCTGTGCTGCATGAGATCGGTCCTGTAACCGGCTTCGAGTGCCCTTGACAAAGTATTGCTCTTAAGCATTCTCCCGTTTACGAAGAATACTTCGAAATTTCTGGTGGTCCTGCTGATCTCGGGCCTTCCGATGAATCCCTCAAGACGATAATCCCCTTCTGAAACTGAGACAGGACGCACTTTTTTGCTGATCTCCCGCCCGTAGATCCTGTACAGAAGCTCTTTCAGGTCGCCGTTTCCGGTGGTGTGAAGCTTCTCTCTGCCGTCCACTCTGTAATGAAAGGAAATGGCAGGATGAGAAAGCGCCTGCCGTTCCACGAGATCGGTGATATAGCCGGCCTCTGTCTGCGGCTGTTTGAGAAACCTCGAGCGCACCGGAACGTTGTAGAAAAGATTCCGGACGACCACACTGGTACCGTCGGGAGCGCCGATCTCCTCAAGATCGAGCTTTACCCGGTCATTCTCAGATAACCCGCTCAGAAGCTGATTTGTGGCTCTTATGCCCGTAAGGGAGTCCCGGGTCTTCGTGATCATCTCCACCTGGGATACTGCGGCGATGCTTGAGAGGGCTTCACCGCGAAAACCGAGGCTCACAAGCCTGGTCAGATCACTGTCGTCACGGATCTTGCTGGTCGCATGGCGCTCGAAAGCTTTGGTGATCTGGCTCTTTTCAATACCGCAGCCGTTGTCGGTGACGCGGATCATCTTCTTTCCGCCGTCGCGGATCTCCACAGTGATCGCTGTTGCCCCGGCGTCGATGGCGTTTTCCACCAGTTCTTTGACGACATTGACGGGCCTCTCAACCACTTCTCCCGCAGCTATTCGGTTTATCGTCTCTTCACTGAGTAAATGGATTTCCAAAATTAATACCTCCCAAAGGACGGCCCGCACAGTCATCCGCTCCAGCGGTTCTTCAGTTCCGTCTGCAGTCTGTAAAGAGTGTTGAGCGCATCCAGGGGCGTCAGGTTTGAAATATCGATATCCCGAAGTTCCTTCAGAACATCTTCGTCGCTGACGGTCTCGAACAGAGACATCTGCCCCAGATCCACTTCATCGTAATGTTTGACCTTCTTCGCTTTTCCTGTATTCTGTCCGGCTTTGGTTTCTATGTTCTGGATCTTCTCGGTGATATCGCTGTCGGTGAGCTGGTCGAGAAGTTCCTTGGCTCTGTCGATCACAATGTCGGGGAGTCCGGCGAGCTTGGCGACCTGTATGCCGTAACTCTTGTCGGCGCCTCCCTTTATGATCTTGCGAAGGAAAACGATGTCGTCTCCTTTTTCCTTGACAGCCACACAGTAATTGCTTACATTGTCTATCTTGCCCTCAAGTTCCGTCAGCTCGTGGTAATGAGTGGCAAAGAGTGTCTTGGCCCCAAGGAATTTTTTGTTGCTTATATGTTCGATCACGGACCATGCAATTGACAGGCCGTCATATGTGGAAGTGCCTCTTCCGATCTCATCCAGGATCAGGAGTGAAGCGGGCGTCGCATTTCTGAGGATATTGGCCACTTCGTTCATTTCTACCATGAATGTGCTCTGGCCGCTTCCAAGATCGTCGGAAGCACCGACTCTCGTGAAGATCCTGTCGACAACGCACAGATCTGCTGAGGCGGCGGGCACGAAACTCCCGATCTGGGCCATCAGGCAGATCAGGGCCACCTGACGCATATAGGTGGACTTGCCGGCCATATTGGGACCTGTGATGATCGCGATCGCGTTCTTTTTGCTGTCGAGGACCGTGTCATTGGATATAAACTCGCCCTGCAGCATCTTTTCCACCACCGGGTGGCGTCCCTCTTTAATCCTGATATATCCCTTATCATTGATTGAAGGGCGCACGTAGCGTCCTCTCTCGGCGACAAGGGAGAGGGAACACAGCGCGTCCAACATCGCCAGCGCTCTCGCCGCTTTCTGGATCTTCGAGATCTGTCCGCCGACGGTATCCCTGATCTCGCAGAATTTGTCGTATTCAAGAGTATTGAGCTTGTCCTCCGCATTGAGGATGGTATCCTCAAGGGTCTTGAGCTTTTCGGAAGTATATCTCTCGGAACCGACGAGCGTCTGCTTGCGCATATAATCCGAAGGGACCATGTTCTTGAAGGAGTTGGTCACTTCAAAATAGTATCCGAAAACTTTGTTGTATTTGATGCGGAGATTCTTGATCCCCGTGCGCTGCTGGTCCTCGGCTTCGAGGTTCATCAGCCACTGGCGCCCCTGGGTCTTGGCCTCTCTGAGCATGTCGATATCGGCATCAAACCCGCTGCGGATGATGCCGCCTTCCTTTACCTGCAGAGGCGGTTCGTCTTCTATGGAGCGGCTCAGAAGGTCCACGAGATCGCTGAAGTCGTCCATATCATCCCGAAGCGCCTTTAGAAGGCCTCCTTCGAAATCCTCAAGGACCTGCCTGATCGGCGCGAACATGGAAAGAGATCCCCGCAGAGCGATCAGATCTCTCGGATTAGCACTGCCGTAACTGACCCTGGTCATCAGGCGCTCAAGGTCATAGACAGGCTGCAGATATTCGCGGATCTCATCGCGGTCAACAGTGTTTTGGCACAGCATGTCGACGGCATCGAGCCTTTTTTCGATCATTTCCCTGTCGATGAGCGGCTGTTCGATCATCTGATGGAGCTTCCTGGCTCCCATGGCTGTTCCGGTCCTGTCCAGAACCCACAGAAGAGACCCTCTCTTCTTCTTCTCCCGCATTGTCTCGGTCAGCTCAAGATTTCTCCTTGTGGAGCTGTCCAGAAGCATATATTTGCCGGAAGCATAGACATTGATGCCGGTTATATTCGACAGGGAATTCTTCTGCGTGTCATAAAGGTATTTAAGAAGCGCTCCGGCAGCAGTGCTCCCGGCCCTCTTGTCGTCCATTCCGAGCGCGATCAGGCTTGATACGTGAAAGTGTCCGCTGATGATCTTTTCCGCGGCATTTTCGTCAAAATAGTGCGCGCCAAGTGTATTGATGATGATCCCAAGCCTTTCCTGCAGGTCGGTCAGGTCCAGTCCGGACAGCATGAAACTCTCATTGCAGATGATCTCCGAGGGAGAATAGCGGACGATCTCATCGTAGATCTTCCGGTCGCCCTCCGTCTCTGTCATGTAGAATTCACCCGTGGTGACATCGGCGACGGAAATGCCGCTTTTTCCCTGTCTGCTGTACAGAATGCAGAAGATAAAATTGTTCTTTCCCTCCTCAATGGAATCCATATCGAGGTTCGTGCCGGGCGTGACGATGCGGATGACCTCCCTCTTAACCATTCCCTTGGCAGTGCGGGGATCCTCGACCTGCTCGCAGATCGCGGCTTTGTAGCCCTTCTCCACAAGTCTTGTCAGATAGCTGTCGACGGCATGAAAAGGCACGCCGCACATCGGTGCCCTCTCGGGAAGGCCGCAGCTCTTTCCTGTAAGAGTCAGTTCCAGCTCCCTTGAGGCGATCTCGGCGTCCTCAAAGAACATCTCATAGAAGTCTCCGAGCCGGTAAAAGAGAATACAGCCCGGATACTCTTTTTTGGTCTGCAGATAATGCTGCATCATGGGACTTAATTTGGACAAGTCCTGCTCTTCAAGTTTAATACTCATTCATTTCCTTCATTTCGCGGATGTTTATATCAGTCCCGTTCGGCGATCCGGCCAAAATAGTAAAAGCCCTTGCACTGTTCAAGAAGAATCTGCTGATAGGTTCCGATCAAAGAGGCGTCGCCGGGAATATGGACGATCATGTTGTTGGACAGACGGCAGGTCACATATCCTTCCTTCTGGGTGTTGACCTCTTCCACAAGGCCCTCCATGATCCTTCCCTCTAAAGCGGCAGACCGCTCCCTGGCGCTTTGCTGGACTGCGGACAGCACCTTGTCAAAGCCTTCCTTGACAACATCAGCAGGCACCTGGTCAGGCATTTTGGCCGCAGGCGTCCCCCTTCTGGGGGAATAGATGAAAGTATAGGCGTTGTCAAAACTGACGCGTCTGATGACGTCCAGCGTATCCTCTACGTCCTGCGCGGTCTCTCCGGGGAATCCTACAATGATATCCGTCGTGATAGAGACGTCCGGAATCTGTTCGCGGATCTTAAGTGCCCGCTCGATAAACTGTTCCTTAGTGTAACGGCGGTTCATCTTCTTAAGGATCCTGTCGGACCCGCTCTGAAGAGGAAAATGCACGTGCCTTGCCGCCTTGGGATTGTCGCGGATCACCTGTATCACATCGTCGGAAAAATCCTTGGGATGAGGGGTCATGAAGCGTACACGGCGGATTCCCTCTACTTTGCATACTTCGTTAAGGAGCTGTGCGAATCCGATGGGCTCTTCAAGTCCCTTTCCATAGGAGTTTACGTTCTGCCCCAGAAGCATGAGCTCGGTGACGCCGTCTTTCGCGAGGCTCTCGCACTCCCGCAGGATCTCTCTGGGATCCCTGCTGCGCTCTCTTCCCCTGACATAGGGAACGATGCAGTAAGTGCAGAAATTATCACATCCGAACATGATGTTGACGCCGGACTTGAAGGGATACTTTCTCTCGATGGGGAGATTCTCGACGATCTGGTCAGTTTTGTCCCAAATTTGCGTCACTTTGCTGTCTTTGTCATAGATCTCCCACAGATACTCAGCGAAGCGGAAAATATTGTGGGTTCCGAAGATCAGGTCCACAAAGGGATAACTCTTTCTGATCTTGTCGACATTTCCCTGCTCCTGCATCATACAGCCGCAGACCGCCACCTTCATCAGAGGGTTCTTCTTCTTAAGATGGCTGATCCTTCCGAGACGCCCGAAAGTCCTTTGGTCAGCGTTGTCTCTGACGGTGCAGGTGTTAAAGATGACAAAATCCGCGTTTTCGGATTCCGTAGGCTCGAAACCTGACTTAATCAAAATACCGATGAGCTTTTCGGAATCTCTGGCGTTCATCTGGCACCCGAAAGTCACCGTGCAGGCTGTGAGCGGCCTTCCTGCCGCCTCTGACCTTTCCCGAATCAGCTTTCTGAGTTTGCCTATATAGTAAAGCTCGCGGCTGCGCTCATCGGAAGGCTCGGGACCCATAAGGTCGATCGCCGCGATCTCCTTTTCAAATTGTGTGTCGTACATACTGTTTCCTCATATTCTGTATTATAGATCCGGTTCGGAATCCTCTGCCACTCTGTAAAGATAGGCGCGCCCTTTTTTGCCGGACTGAACGATCACGCCCATTTTTCTCAGGATCAGCGCCTCTGTGGAAAAGCTCTTTCCCGGCTGGCCGCAGCTTCTTGCCAGTTCTCTGGCTGTAAAAGGCTCCTGTATATCATAGGGGATGAACTGCATGTAATCCCTTGGCTCATTGATCACGGTCTCGCCCACGATCCTGGTGGGAACGCGGTCGTAGCGGTGGGAACCTCTTTTGCCGTCTCTCCCCCACCCATCCTTCAGACGATATTCTTCCATGTCCAGAAGGATCAGCTTGATACTGAGATTCGGGTGGTCAAGATATGACGAGATCCTGTAGAGCTCGCGGAAAGCACTGTAAAAGCTTCCCTTTTTGGGGGAACGGCTCCGTTTTCCCAGCTCTCCTGTCTCGGGATCGATCCATGTGATCCATTTGACGGCCGGGATCGGATAGACTACGGTCACATGGTAGAGAGGGAGAAAGGCGTCGAGTTTATTCCTCAGATAGCCGAAATTTGCAGTCTGGATCTCTGTGATCGAACCGGTCTTTTCGCAGTAGATATCCGCGATATAGTTCTCAATGGGAATCTCATGGTGGTCCTCGTCGGGATCCTCGTATGCCTTAAGAACGGCATGCAGAGTTTTCTCCTTCTGCATGCCGATGCCGTGGCGCTCCCTTTCTTCCAGGCGGACTATACGGTCCAGAGCCTGCTGAAACCTTGCGCTCTTCTCTTCATTTGTGCAGATGTCTGCGCACATAGGCAAATGTCTTCTCCTCCCCTTCCTCTGCCAGCATGATCAGCAGCTTATGGAGCAGCGCCGCGGTCTCCGGGTGCATAAAACTGATCACATGAGTGCCCTTTTCAAAATATTTTAGAGGGTAGGAATCGTCGTATTGATCTCCGGCGTACACCTTGCTGGCGGCGATGCGGTCCATGAGCATCTCCACCACATATCTCCCCGGCATCTTGACGGGAATGACCGGACCTGATCCCATTTCGCCCCTCAGATTATAGTCCACCCAGTACTCGAAATGATGGCGGTTGCGGCCCTTATGATGAAGCCATGAAGCGCTGTAGCCCTTTTCTTCTCTCTCCGCGTTATTGGGAGAGCGGTTTCCCTGCCAATACCTTGCCCCTACCATAAACTCAGTGGGGGAAAACTTGGAAAGATCGTGCAGCAGGCCCTGCCTGTAGAGACCGACGCTGAAACAGCCTTTCATGACCAGATATTTGTGCCTGGTAACTGTGCTCAGATGTCCGATGAATTTATCCGGCGTGATCTTTTCTTTACTCTTTTTCATCTTTCTGCTCTTTGACGGGGACACTCTCTTTTACCGCAGTCTCTGCGGAAGGAACTTCGGTCTTGGTCTTCTTTACTTTCTTCTTTCTGTTCTTTACCGGCTTATTGGAAGTGACTGTGTTGAGGATCCTGATGGACCTGGGGGCGACTTCCACCGTATGCTGGTCATCCATTATGCACTCGCCGCTTATGAAGGATTCTTCGAGTGCCGTATCCACAAGAAGATTCCACCTTCGGCCGGGCGCCAGCTTGGGAAGCCCCAGTTCCTGGGATTCCCAGTGCATGTTGATCGCAAGGTAGATCAGATCGGTCTTCGCCTTTCCACGCACATAATTCTCGCAGAGGCAGATTCCGATACAGTGGCTGAAATGGCTCAGATCCGGCTTCCAGGCCTCCGCGCCGTGCAGGGACAGATCCGGATATCCGCACCCGATATAATCCGTGTTCTTAAAAGGCGAGATTCCGGTGAATACAGGATGTTCTTTCCTGAACTGAATGATCCGCCTGACATACTCCCGGATATACTCGCCGGTCTCGCCGTTGTCCCACTTGGTCCAGCCGGTCTCATTGTCCTGACAGTAGGGATTATTGTTGCCAAACTGTGTATTGTAGCACTCATCTCCGGCGTTGATCAGCGGGGTACTCTGGGAGAGGAACAGGAGCGTGAGGAAATTGCGGATCTGATTACGTCTGAGGCGCAGTACATCCTCCTGTTCGGAATCTCCTTCCTCCCCGCAGTTCCAGCTGTAGTTGTCGGGAGTACCATCGTTTCCGCCCTCTCCGTTCGCTTCGTTGTGTTTTTCACTGTAAGAGACCAGATCTCTGAGAGTGAAGCCGTCGCTGCCGCATATGTAATGGACATTCCCATGACCGGAAGGAACCTTGAAAAACTCATAGAGAAATTCGCGCATCACATAGTCG
>CACZJD010000025.1 GCA_902781325.1 uncultured Lachnospiraceae bacterium | reverse complement strand
AGAAAAGATCTGAGTGAATCCCCGCGAACTCAACGTAACGATAAAGGGGCGTGCCGCAAAAGCGTAGGTTTTGAACCTTCACTTAATGCGACAGCCCCTCATCTGTTCTTAAATGTATTTTTATTTACCGCAGGTCCCTCAGATCCACATCTTCGATCGGGATTGACAAAAGCGCGCCGAGCGCAAGGCCGAAGATCAGGCCTCCGATGTGCGCCGCATTGTCCGTATAAGGGTTTTTAAAGCCCGCATAGACTGCATAGAAAACTGCGAAGGCTGCTCTTGCCGGAAGGGAGGAGCCGGCCCGCAGTTTTTTTCTTCCTTTTATGATGAGGACGATCAGCGCTCCCATCACGCCGAACACCGCTCCGCTTGCTCCCACCGAGTATGTGTTGACCATCTGGGCCCTGTCATACAGGACAGAAACGATATTTCCGCCTATACCTGACACAAGGTACAGGATCAGATACCGGATGTGCCCCAGATTCCTCTCCACCGCGTTTCCCATCAGGACCTGCACCAGAAGATTGCTTCCGAGGTGCGTCAGTCCGGAGTGCAGAAAGACCGATGTCAGAAGTCTCCAGTACTGCTTCTGCTCCAGTACGAGATTCGTCCCGCAGCGCCCGATCAGATACAGTCTGTCGCCGGCGATCATGCAGATCACAAAGACCGCCGCCTGGATCACCGCGAGGGCTATGTTTATCCTGCAATACTCATATTTCCGTAATTCCTGCATATCAGATCCCCGAAGCTCAGCAGCCGCTGCCAAGTCCCACACAGGCGAAGTGAAGCGCGCCTATGGCCTGGGCAAACTGCGCCACCGTGAACACGGGATCTTCCTCAAGCTGCCTCATAAGAGGCGTGATCGCAAGTCCGGAATCCGCGTTTTTCAGCACGAGGCCGGGCTCTCTTGATGCTGCTCCCTCGCGGATCAGGTCAAAGCATTCCTGTCTCTTGACCAGTCTTCCGAAGAGGGTCCTCTCCTTGGCCGCCGGGTGGAAGAGATAGTCGTTCTCCGCCCAAATGACCGCGATATACTCGCCGATCTCCCTGAAGATCTCCCGGCACACTTCGCTCTCTCCCGAAGCCGCCTTCTCCATAAAGAATTCCAGGCACTCCTTGCGCTTATCGTCAGGCTCTGTGGGCACAATAACGGACTTTCCATCGCCGCTCACAGCGAAGAGACCTCTGCGGAGCGCCTCCTCATAGATGGCGGGTTCCCTGCCGGGCAGATATTTGCAGGCAAGGCGGAATACGCCGGACTGGCCCGTATACTTCTGAAGCGTACCGGGCAGCAGCGTGTTTACATTGAGACAGCTACGGATATCCTCCGCGTCATACTGTCTCGCTCCTCGGCTTCCCAGATCAATGATGCAGTTGTAGCACTCCAGCGGGATCTGGGGAATGGAGCCGTCCGCCAGCACCCATCCGGTGCCGAGTTCCGTGCCCAGACTGTAGGCGATAAAGCCTTTGGAGACATCTCCTCCTGCCGCTGCCATCTCTACAGCGTCCGTAAAGGCTGCCATGGGGCCGTCATTGCAGCACATCACCGCGCCGTTCTCCACTGTCAGGGCTTTAAGCCTCCCGGTCAGGCCGGTGAGCTGCGCGAACTGCTCCTCGTAGTCCCTGTCGGGATTCTCCCTTAGTCCTTTGGTCTTGGTGGTCTCCCCGCCGACGATCATATTGTGAATGATGGCGTCCGGCCAGCTCAGGCCGATACCGTCCCACTTTCTTCCCCCTCCGAACTGCTTCATAAGGCGCTCCGCCGCCTCCATGACGGGATCGATGAGCTGTTCCACGTTGGAGAAAGAAGCCGGCGCCCAGTTCAGTTCCTCGCAGTGCACGAGTTTTCCGTCCAGGCTCGCGGCAAATTTGATATCCGTGCCGCCCACATCTATACCCAGCAGAAAGGCCTTCTCAGCCCTGACCGGAAGTTCTCCGAAGACGGCTCCTCCCGTGGGCTCTTCCGGCGCTTTCGCGTCCTGAGGCTCTTCACCGAGATCCCTGATCTCAATCGCGAATCTCTCTTTTCCGCCTGTGAGCGCCTTCACGATCCTCTCATTGACATTGAGGCATTTTCCATAGCCCGATCTCTCTGTTTTGTCGAGATCAAGCTGGAAGTCCCCCCTGAGACCTTCCGCCAGGGCGCGCAGCCCCTCGTCGGAGGAATCAAGATAGATCTCGATCCGGATCGCGCCCAGAGTGGAGATCAGATTGTAGAGAAAGGCCCTGATATACTCGGCGACAAATTCCCGCTGTTCCTCTGTCTCCCACTCGGGAAGAGACATAGCAAAAACCTCGACAGCGCCCTCGTAAAGGTGCTCGTGTACGTGAAAAGCTTTTTCTCCCACTTTGTCAAAGACTCGTCTGACATCCGTTACATAGACTGTCTGATCCCCTTGTGCTCTCTTAAGAAAGCCCTCAATGCATTCCGTCTGCCTGCTCATTTTCCCTTTTCTCCTTTTCGATCTCCTCAAAGAGCGCGTCAATGTCTACCGTGTACTTTCCCTTTTCTCCGGGGTCAACGCGTACTGTCACTTTCCTGCCGATCACTTCTTTTCCCGGGTACTCATCCAGCGACCTGCTGGTGTAGGTCTCCGTCCGCCCGGTACGCGGGTCCTTATAACGGCACACTATGTAATAAGACGTCTTTTCTCCCGCTGTCCTGAGATTTCTCGTGACGCCCAGGACCTCCGCTGTGATCGTCTGCTCTCCTCCGGTCAGAAGAAGCCGGTCTTCCCCCGGCAGCAGGTCTTTTCTGACCATAGATCCCCCTGCCACTATGAGCACCGCGGCCGGAATGCTGCAGCCGAGAAAAAAGTTGGTATTTCCCGTCCTCATGCTTACGATCACACCTGCCGCCGCCACTGCCAGGCTGAGCAGAAGCAGCGCGCCGCCTATAAGTGTATTTCTGCCGAATCTGTCAAATCCTCCCACACTCTCACCTCACAGCCCCAGTTTCTGAGTCAGTTTCTCCGCAAGCATCCGCGCCGCATCGGCATGCGCTTTCCTGCCGGGGTGGTCTCTGCTTCCGAAGTCTGTCGCCGAGTCAAAAAAGAGATAATCGTTGTTCTGATCCCCCGTCTCCTCCCTGAATCTCCGAAAAGCCCTGCGGATCGGCTCTTCCAGTCCGTGCCCGAGCATTCCGTAGCACCACAGAAGAAGGCTCCCGGGATTGCGCCGCCTGAGATTTTCGAGAAATCTGTACGCCGCGTCCTCAAATTCCCGCACTGTACAGCCTTCTACGGTATTGACCGCCATCTCGTCATTCGTTCCCAGGTGTATGATCACCGCGTCAGGTCTCCAGCTCTCGAAGTCCCACTCCTCGAAGGCACCCTTGGTCCTGTTCTTTTCGCCCCGTAGGATACCGCAAACCTGATCATAATACAGGGGCATCGCCTCTCTGCGCGCTCCCTCCCAGGAAAAGCATGTTCCCCAGCCGCTCTGGCTGAGGATGCTGTATTCCGCTCCGAGCATCCCGGAAGTCAGATACGCATAGGTGTGTATGGCGCTGAAGCACCCCGGGTTCCATTCCAGATAGTTCTCCGCACCTGTCAGTCCCTCCCCGGAGGTCAGGCTGTCCCCGATAAACTCAAGTCTGAGAGCCGGCTCAGGCACCTCGTCGAAGACGCCGTCCGTGATCAGGCTGCAGATGGCCAGGCTGTTCCTGGGATCAATATGCATCGCCTGGGTGTCTCTCACAATGCGGACATTCCGCGTCAAATTTCTGTCCATACCGCGGAAGAGGCAGATACTGCTTCTTCCCTTCGGGACCATAAAGCGCTGGATCAGCGCCCCGTTCACCATCACATCTACCCAGTTCTCGAAGACCATGTAGGATGACTCGAAGGTCACCCACAGTTCCGTCGCCCGAAGGTTGAGTTCCAGCGCGGATCCGGTCCAGAAAAGATACAGAGGATCCGCGGATTCTCCCGTCCTGCCCAGTACTCTGTACTGCTTTCCCCGTTCCAGTTCCCTCAGATCATATTCCCGAAGATGATCCATCAACACCGTCCGGCTCCTCCCTGCCCGTCCTCCGGGCTCACGCTTCTCTTATGTAAAAGCAGTATAGATTTCACAGTGGTCATAAATGCAGGGCCAGATGCCGGCACCGTCCGCAGTCACGCAGATATAGCGGCCGCCGCCGTCCGATTCCTGATAGCTCGCCGCGCAGAAACCTGCCTCCCCGACATAGCCGGTCTTGGCGCAGACCACTTCTCCGTGAGTATCCTTGTCCTCGATCCTTCTCAGGAACCAGTTGGAGATACCGATCGCCTCAGACTCCTCTCCTCCCGAAGGCGGAACCTCGTAGTAATGGCAGGAGAGCACTTCCCTGCACAGATCGTTGTCAATGGCAGCTCTCAGGATCGTGGCCATATCCAGCACAGTACAATAGTGGTCCTCGTCGAACGCACCGACCGCGTTTGTAAAATGAGCCGTATCTGATATTCCAAGTTCTTCCAGTTTCTTGTTCATCAGATCAACAAAAGCCTCCTCGGAGCCGGCCGTGTATATGGCCAGCGCCTGCGCGGCGTCCGCGCCCGAGGGAAGGATCGTGCCATACAGAAGGCTTCGGATCGTTGGTGTATCCCCGATCTGCCATCCCACCTGGCTCATCTGATTCTGCCAGACATAATTGGAGATCTCCTGGGTGATCTCAGCGGTATCCGTATCAAGTTTTGACAGATCGATATTCTCGACTGCCACAAGAAGCGTCAGTATTTTGGTCATGGAGGCCGGGTTCATCTGTGTGTCGTAGTCCCGGCCGGCCACCACAGTTCCGCTGTCGACATCAACCAGAAGGGCGTAACTGCTCCCCACTTCTTCAGGAATCTCCGCAACACTATCCGGCACCTTGAAACTATAGTCGATTCTTGCCGCCTCGGCGTTCTGGTTTTCCGCCGCTGCTTCCTCCGCTGCTTTGCGGGAAGCCTCTGCTGCAGCTGCTTCCTCTGCCGCTTTGCGGGATGCCTCCGCTGCTGCCGCTTCTTCCGCTGCCTTGCGGGACGCCTCTGCCGCCGCTGCTTCCTCTGCCGCTTTGCGGGACGCTTCCGCTGCCGCCGCTTCATCTGCCGCTTTGCGGGACGCCTCTGCCGCCGCCTGTTCCTCAGCGATCTGGCGGGAGGCCGCAGCTGCCGCTTCCTGCTCCCTCACATTTCTTAAATGGATCCGCAGTGCCGTGAACGCGATCGCGCCGGCAAGAATGACAAACACGGCAAGAATCGTCATTCTCACCCTGAGCTGTCTCTCTCTGCGCCTGCGGGCCGCTTCCCGCCTTTTTCTGCTCTCTCTCTGATTGCGAGTCTCTTGTTCTGCCATTTACTTCCGTCCCAATTTCTATTACCGGTTTCTCAGATCTTTTTCCCCTGCTTTACCGCCGGTGCGATGGAAAGGTCCGCCGCGTAATACGGGATCATCATAGCCTGGAAAGCATGGTAAAGATCGCTCTTTCCGGGCCAGACTGTGGTGAGAAGATCATTATTCTGATCAAGCTGATGGAACCATGAGCCGTTCACATGGTCCATCACTTTCTCGTCGAGATACTGCATGAATTCCGCGTACTTGTCCGCGTATTCTTTCTTTCCTGTCACGTGATACAGACACGCGGAAGTGTTGATCGCTTCCGCCAGTGTCCAGTGCATACGGTCATGGACCACCGGCTTTCCGTCCCAGTCAGTCGTGTATACGACGCCGGGAGCTCCGTCCGCGTTCCAGCCGTCTGAGACCGCGCGGTTAAAGAGATTTTCCGCAGCACTGATATATTTTGCCGCTTTCCCTTTGTCGTCCCCGTAAGTGGAGAGTGCCCACTGGGTGATCAGGCGGGACCACTCGATTCCGTGGCCGGGCGTCGCGCCGTAAGGCTTGAACTGGTCGTCGGGCTTGTCCTTATTGCACTCAAGGTCCGCCACCCAGTCGCTGCTGTAGTGCTCGGGGATCCTCCAGTTGTTGCCGGCTGCCCAGCCCAGCACATGGTCTATGATCCGACCTGCGCGGACTCTGAACTTCTCATCGCCCGTCACATCGGCCGCTGCGAGGAAGGCTTCCACCGTGTGCATGTTGGCGTTGAGGCCGCGATAGCTGTCCAGCACTGTGAATTCCGTATTCCAGGTATCGCAGGAGAGCCCCTCTTCCTCGTTCCAGAAGCGCTTGTCATAGAGCGCAATGGCTTCGTCCAGAAGTTCCTGTGCGCCGGGACGTCCCGCCAATACGGCGCTGGACGCCGCCAGGATCACAAAAGCATGGGCATAGCACGCCTTGCCGGGCAAAATACCGTCGTCCGCTGTCCGGCCGCTGTACCATCCGCCGTTCTCAGCGTCGTGGAGTTCGCCGCGAAGGCCCTTTAAGGCTGCGTCCGCCAGCTCTTCGCTTCCGGGATGGCCCAGAAACGTTCCGATGCTGTAGACATGGCACATGCGGGATGTGATCCATGTCTCGCGGGGCCTGTCCTTCCAGGGCGTTCCGTCATCGCCGAGATAGTAGGAACCGCCTCCGGGAGATGGAAACCGGTGGCCGAAACTCAGGATATTCTCCGCGTTGTTCCGCAGAAACTCTCTGTTCTCGATAGTGTCGATCTGATACTTTGCCTGCATGCTCTTACCTCCTTTATATCATTTCATAAAACGGTCGATTGCTTCATTCATCTTGTCGATCGATGTCTGGTCGTTCTCCCTGACTGCCTCTACAATGCAGTGTTCCATATGCTGTTTGAGGATCAGTTTTCCCGTGTTGTTGATCTCCGATTTCACGGCGGAGAGCTGGATCAATACGTCCGCGCAGTCCTCTCCGTCCTCCACCATGCGCCGGACCTTGTCCAGATGCCCGATGGACCTCTTGAGCCGGTTGACGATCGCACGGACCTGCTGAGGATCATGGGTGTGGCTGTGATTGTGATGGTGTTCGCCCTCTTCGTCATGGATATGCACATCCTCATGGCTATGGGCGTGATAGTGGATACCGTCGTGGGTATGAAGTTCTCCTGATTGATTCATTGCGTGCTCTCCCTGGCTATATTTTGGCAGCCTCCTCTGTCTTAATTATATCCATGACAAGCCTTTTGTACAGGAACAGGCATATCACAGAGGACAGAAGGGATCCCATCGGCGCCGCAAGTCCCATCGGATAGAGGGTCTGCGGATAAAGGATCGAAGCGAGATAGGCTCCCGGGATCCTGACCAGAGCGATGGATATGATGTTATGAATAAAGGAATACTGAGATTTCCCGTATGCGCTGAAGTAGCCGCTGAAACAGAATTGTATGCCGGCTATCGCGCAGTCGAGCGAATAGGAGCGCAGATACTGCCCGCCTAGCCTTACAACCTCCGGTTCATTCACCACAAATCGTCCGACGATCCCCTCTGCCGCAAACTGGCAGATCGCAAAGATGACCATACCTACGGACACACAGACCAGTATACCGTACCGCAGCGCCCGCTTTCCTCTCTCATGCAGCCCGGCTCCGGCATTCTGGGCGGCAACCGCTGAGACAGTAGAAAGCATTGAAGACGGCACAAGAAACAGGAAACTGATGATTTTCTCCACGATCCCGACTGCAGCCGCCACATTTACGCCTCGGCTGTTCGCGATCGCGGTGATGACCAGAAAAGAGACCTGGATCAGTCCCTCCTGAAAGGCCACAGGGACGCCGATCCCAAGAAGCTGCCCCATGTACTGTCCGTCAGGCACAAAGTCTTTGCGGGTGACCCCCATCTCGTCCCTGCCCCTCAAAAGGAACAGGAGCGCTAAGCCCACGGAAAAGGCCTGGGATCCCACCGTCGCGATCGCCGCACCGGCCGCGCCCATACCCATAGGCCCGATCAAAATATAGTCAAATCCCACGTTGATCAGCCCCGCGACAGCGACAAATATCATCGGGCTCTTCGTATCTCCGAGTCCGCGGAATATACTGCTGACCACATTATAGGCAGTGATAAAGGGCACTCCGATAAAACAGATGATCAGATACTGTTTCGCCTGGACCAGAGCTTCCTCAGGCACAGCCAGAAGCTTTACTATAAATCCGGTGCACAGAAGCAGAACCACCGTGAGCACAGCCGCGAAAACACCAAAGAGCACCGCCGAATTGCCTGTAAATCCTGCCGCCTGTTTCTTCGAGCCGGCACCTACCGATCTGCTGATGCAAACTGTAGTACCCATGGCAAGTCCCACGATCACTACGGTGAGCATGTGCATGACCTGGCTGCCCACTGCCACTGCAGATACAGCGGCCGCCCCGTTGAACTGCCCTGTTATGAACAGGTCTGCCATTCCGTAAAAAGTCTGCAGGAAGCAGGCCACAAGATAAGGGACGGCAAACTGCATCATCTTTCCGAACAGATTGCCCTTCGTCAAGTCCTTTTGCATAGAGTCCTCACTGTTTTATTTACAATTTCAAAAAATCCACCTTCCAAATGGAAATAATCCTCTGAAAGGTGGACTCTTAGTTCTTCTTGATCAGTAGTAAACGATCACCGGCATTCCCGTGCGCACATATCCGTAGAATTTGGGCGTGATGGAAGGCGGAAGGTTGATGCAGCCGTGCGATCCGTCGGACTTGTAAATACTGCCGCCGAAACGTGATCTCCAGCTCGCGTCGTGGAAGCCGCAGCCGCCGTAGAAGGGCATCCAGTAATTTACATGAGAGATGTAAGAATACTGACCGTTCGCCAGCTGCTGTCCTTTAAGGTCCACATCCGTATCTTTATACATGATCTGGAAGACACCGGTAGGTGTTCCGCGGCCAAGGCTTGTATTGCCCGAAACACAGTCTGTTTCACAGACCATTGCGCCGTCTACATAAATCCATACGTGCTGCGAGGACAGGTTGGCCTCGATATAGGTATTGCCGAGCCCGCTGCCTTGATTAAACTGTACACTGTAAAAATAGGGTTCCCGCTCGTCTGTCTCTCCATCCCAGAGAAGGTCCCAGACTTCCTCTCTCTCCTTGACTTTGTTGACGGAGTAGCCGTAGTCGCCTCCGCTTATGGTGACGTCTCCGCGGTTCGTTGAATGGAAAGTCCAGTCCTTGCCGACGGTATTGACATTTCTCGCCAGTTCATCGACCCAGTACTCAATATTCTCTTCCCAGAGATCCTCATCCCTGTAATAATCACCGTTCTCATCCTGGGACAGCCAGTTCACAGTTGTATTCCTGTCCACTGTGATCGAGTCACCTTCAGGTGTATTCCACGTTATGCTTCCGGCGAGCATCTGGTTATAGCTGTCACATTTCTCGACGATAGCCTCATCCTGAGCGCGGACTGAGGGCACCTTGTAAGACCCCTCGAGATCCGTCACCACGATATCCGTCTGCTCCCTGCTCACGGCCTCAGCCGCGGCGTTCTGCACGATCCCTATATCTACAAGGCTTCCTTCCACTTCGGGGATGATCGTGAATGTGGTATCCTGCAGTTCAATATAGGCATCTTTGGGAGCGACCATGCGGTCCTCCTGAAGTTCGGGAAGCGCATCGACTGCTGCCTTGAGTCTGTTCGGGTCATAGGTGGTGTTTTGCTCCACTTCCCCGTCTGTGCGTCTGAAGAAGCATCTGAACCATTCCTTGTGGTCCTGAGACTGCAGGATCCGGTCCACGCTTCCGTCAGGCTTCACTTTAAATCCAATCGAACGGCCATCGATCACTTCCACTTCTCCGTCCCGGAAAGTGATCTTCAGTTCATACCCTTCCGCCTTTTTGGACAGGATCTTTTCTACCTCCGGAGCAGTCATATTGCTGACGTCTATGCCGTTGATAAACGTATTCTCCAGAAAATGCGTCTGGGAATAGGTATATCCGAAATAGTAACAGAACGCGATCAGGAGCAGCAGAAGGAAAATCCAGAGCAGCGCTCTGCTCTTTCTCCTCGGCTTTTTCTCCTCATAGCCGTCCTCTTCGGGTTCATAGACCGCGGCAGGCGCAGGCTCCTCCTCCGGCATGACCGCAGGCTCTTCGAAGGTGCTCTCCTCCGGTACGACCGCAGGCACCTCAAAAACGCGGGTATCTCCGAGATCCGGCTCCTGATCCGGAGTTTCTTCCGCGGGCATTTCCTCCGGATGTTCCACTGCGGGTTCCTCAGGGGTCACCTCTTCCGCAGGAACTTCCTCTGCCGGTGTCACCACAGAGGGTTCCGCTACAGGGGGCTCCTCTTCCGCAGGAACTTCCTCTGCCGGCGCCTCCTCAGGGGTCTCCGCTACAGGGGGTTCCTCTTCCGCAGTAACTTCCTCTGCCGGTGCCTCCACAGGGATCTCCGCCGCAGGTTCAGCCGCATTCTCCGGCTCCGTCTCAGATTTCTTCTTTTTCCAAAAGAATATTGACATCTGTTTCTCCCATAAAGATCATCAGGGCATCTGTGCCTCGAGGCGCGTCAGATGACTCCAAGAATAAATACCAGAATTACGATGAGGGGCAGAACATAAGTTACGTAAGGCCTCATCCAATTCATGACCTTAAGACCGCGTCCCTCGTCCGCTTCTTTGACAAAGTTTTCCCATCCCCATCCGTACCTGGCTGTGCAGAACAGGACGAAGATGAAAGCGCCCACGGGCAGAATATAGTTGCTTACGATCAGATCTTCAAAATCCAATACAGAGGATCCCTCACCCAGCGGCTGCAGGGATGACAATACATTGAATCCGAGCGCGCAGGGCAGCGAGCCGATGAACATCACGATCGTGTTGATAAATCCGGACTTTTTCCTGCTCCAGCCGAACAGGTCCATGCACATGGCCATAATGTTCTCAAAAACAGCCAGTACCGTAGAAAAGGCCGCAAACGTCATAAATACGAAGAAAAGGCTTCCCCAAAGTCTTCCCAGCGCCATGTGGTTGAAAATATTGGGAAGTGTGATGAAGATCAGGCCGGGCCCGCTGTCAGGCTGAACGCCGTAAGCAAAGCAAGCCGGGAAGATGATCAGTCCCGAACAGATCGCCACGAATGTATCCAGGATAATGACATTAATGGACTCTCCCATCAGAGTCTGGTCGCGCCCGATATAACTTCCGAAGATCGCCATGGAGCCGATGCCGATACTGAGGGTGAAGAACGCCTGGTTCATGGCGCTTACAATAACCTGGAAGATACCGATTTCGCGGGCTCTCTCCATGCTGGGAAGGAGGTAAAACTTCAGGCCCTCTCCCGCTCCGGGAAGGAAAACGCTGTTGACTGCCAGGATCACCATGATCACAAGAAGCGCCAGCATCATAACCTTTGTCACTTTCTCGAGGCCGTTCTGCAGTCCCTGGGAATTGACCCAGAATCCCAGAACGACAACGACCGCCATACAGCCGACCTGGATCAGAGGATTGGACAGGCCTCCGGTAAAGGCGCCGGCCACCTGGTCTGCGTCGAGGTTCTGAAAGCTTCCCATAGCAGTCCTGGCAAAATACTGCAGCATCCATCCTGCAACAGTCGTGTAGTACATCATCAGCAGGTAGTTGCCGATCATGCACAGATAGCCGTGCAGATGCCACTTGGAACCTTTCGGCTCGAGTTCCTGATACATTTTCACAGGACTCTTTCTGGAAGCGCGTCCCATCGCAAACTCCATTGTCATTGCCGGAAGACCCAGAATGATCAGGAAGAACAGATAGACAAGTACGAAGATTCCTCCGCCGCTCTGCCCGCACAGATACGGAAATTTCCAGACATTACCGATACCGATCGCGCACCCGGCGCTGATCAGAATAAACCCTAAGCGACTGCCAAGACTTTCACGCTGCATGTTGATTGTTTACACTCCTTAACCACATTTTCTTTTTTCGGCCTGTTGTCAGCAGGCTATGCGCTGCGGCTTTATTCCGCAGGCGTCTCCGCGGGTGCTTCCGCCGGCGTCTGAGCGGCGCCTTCCGCAGCTCCCTCCGCAGGAGCCTCCGCTGCCGGCTCTCCTGACGCTTCCGCTGCCGGCTCTCCCGACGCATCCGCGGCTGCTGCTGTATCAGCTGTCACCGCTGCCGCCGTATCCTCAGGCTTGCCGCCTCTACGGGCACTGCGCAGCTGGAATACGTACACAATGCAGAGGATCACGATCAGCGCCATGATCACAAGATAAACCATTGCTTTGTTGCTGAGTCCGCTCTGCTGCGGATACTCTTCCGCAGGTTCCGGGGTCCGCGTCTTCCGGAAGAAACCGGCTCCGGCGCCTTCTCGATCTATCATTTTCAGTCCCTCTTTCTCATTATTTTCTGTGAGAAGCGGCTGTCACCGTTCCCTTAATCCAGTATTGTAACATGAACCGGGCAATTCTCACGCTTTTTTTTCAGTTTTTGCCGTTTTAGACAATACAGTTTTCAGTTCTTCCGGAGAGAAACTGTATTTTTTCCCGCAGAACTGGCACCTGATCTCCACCGGCTCTCCGTCGTCGACGATCTTCTGCACTTCGTCGCGTCCCAGAAGGACCAGGGCTCTCTCATATCTCTCCTTGCCGCAATTGCAGCGGAACTCCACCGGGCTCTTGTCGGTGATGACGGGACCCAGCCCTTTGAGGACCTTGCCCAGTATCTCTTCCGGCGTATCTCCCGCAGAGAGCATTTTCGTCACAGCGTCGATCTCCTTGAGGTTCTTCTCCAGCGCAGAGATCGTCTCCTCCTCCGCAAAGGGCATCAGCTGGACAATGAAGCCGCCCGCCTGCAGAATCTTCTTCTCTTTTCTGTTTACCAGAACGCCGAGTCCGACAGAGGAAGGGATCTGCTCGGAAGCCGCGTAATAATACGTGATATCCTCCGCGATCTCTCCTGTCTGAATCGCGGTCTGTCCCACATAAGGATCTTTGAGTCCCAGATCCCGGATCACCGTGAGAGTTCCGCGTCCGACGGCGCCTCCCACATTCAGGTGTCCCATGGAATTGTTGGGCAGATCCACAGCGGGATTCTCTACATATCCCTTAACTCCTCCGTGATTGTCGGCTGTCACGAGGATTCCCCCGATGGGGCCGTCCCCATCGATCTTTATAGTCAGAAGATCCTGGGGACCCTTGAGCATGTCCGCCATCATAAGCGCGGCCGACATCGTCCGCCCCAGAGCCGCCGCGGCTACCGGGGACAGATCGTGCGCCTCTCTTGCGCGCTCCACCAGGTCCCGGGATGTAACCGCAAAGGCGCGGATCTGCGCGTCCCCTGCCGTTGCCCTTATCATATAGTCCATATCAGTCAGTTCTCTCCTTTGTTCTTTCCGGGGTCAGCGGCTCCGCTTCCCCTTTTCTCCGTTTTCTCCCAGGTCCTGTCGCTGATGATGTATCTGGGCCTGTGCTTGGCCTCCAGATAGGTCTTGCCCACATACTCGCCGATCACGCCAAGACTCAGCAGCTGTATTCCTCCCAGGAAACAGATAATGCAGGTCATGCTGGCCCAGCCGGCCACCGTTTTCCCCAGAACGTGGGCGATCAGTGACCAGAGGACCCCCACGAAGCTGATCAGCGCGACGAAGATCCCGATCCCGGTGATCAGATGAATGGGCTTAATGCTCAGACTCGTGATCCCGTCAAAAGCGAGCGCGATCATCTTCGTGAGCGGATAATGGCTTTCGCCGGCCATCCTCTCTTTTCTGCTGTAGTAGACGCTTGTGCTCTTAAAGCCCACCAGCGGGAACATTCCCCTCAGATACAGATTGACTTCCTGAAAGTTCGCGAATTCCCTGAGGACCCTCGAGGATACCAGACGGTAATCGGCGTGGTTATACACCACTTCTGCGCCCAGATTTCCGAGTACCTTGTAATATCCCTGCGCTGTCGTTCTCTTGAACCACGTATCCGTATCCCTGTCGGACCTGACGCCGTACACAATCTCGCAGCCGTCCAGATAGCGGTCCACCATCTCGTCCATGGCCCCCAGATCGTCCTGTCCGTCGCAGTCGATAGTGATCGTGATGTCACAGCGGTCCGCCGCTTCCATCATTCCGGCGACCAGCGCGTTCTGATGCCCTCTGTTCCGGCTCTGGCTGATTCCCAGGAACCTGGAGTCTTTCTCCGCCAGCTCGCTGATGATCTCCCATGTCCTGTCCTTCGATCCGTCATTGACAAACAGGATCCGGCTCTCCTTATCCACTCTGCCGCTCGTGACCAGATACTGCAGTTTGTCCAGAAACATGGGGGCCGTCACCGGCAGCACTTCCTGCTCGTTATAGCACGGTATGATGATCCACAATACAGGTCTTTTATCCAAAATAGTGCCTTCCTCTCTGTAATAATCCGATGCTGCACGTTCAGCTCTTTTTTAATTCCTCAAGAAGGATCGCTGCCGCCCCGAATCCGTCAAGGCGGACAGACCCGTCTTCGACAGACGCTTCCCTGCCGTTGTCCAAGAGCACTTTTCCTCCCGCGTATCTGCGGCCGTCCGCCGTGAGCGGAAGTTCCACCGTCTTTTCGTCGGGGGTGAAATTGCCCGCGACCAGGATCGTCTGATCAACGCCCTTTCTGAGGTAAGCGATCAGGCTGCCGCCGCAGTTCTCACACGGCACGAAATCGCCGTAGACGATCGTCTCTTTATAGGCCGGGTCCTTTCGCAGCGCGATCAGCTTTTTATAATGGGACAGGACCGAATCTTCCCTTCCCTGCTGCTCCTTCACATTGATAGCAGCGTAGTTGGGGTTCTCTCTGAGCCAGGGCTCTCCTGTGGTGAATCCCGCGTGCATCTCATCGCTCCATTGCATGGGTGTGCGCGCGTTGTCTCTGCTGTGGGAGCTAAGTGTCTTCAGCGCTTCCTCCTCAGTGAGGCCCGCGTCGATCGCCACTTTATAGGCGTCAATGGAGGAAATATCGTCCAGTTCCTCCACGCTGCGGATCTTCTTGTTCTCCATGCCGATCTCCTGCCCCTGATAGATAAAGGGCAGCCCGCGCCTCAAAAAATAGACCGTGGCAAGCGCTTTTTTGGCAGATTCATTCCTGATCTCGTCATTAAGCAGGCGGCTGGCGCCTCTGGGCTCGTCATGGTTCTCGATGATCGTGGAGTAGAATCCGATGTCGCCGATCTTCTTGTGAGCGCTGAACATGCAGTCCCTGAACGCATCGATATCAACGGGCCTCTTGTCAAACCAGCCCCTTCCTTCTCTCTCGTACATCTCCACCGAGAAATCGAACATTGTGGAAAAGTAGCCGTTCTCACCGATGAACAGCGGGAGTTCCCCCTCCTTCTCATTGAAGACTTCGCCCGCTGTAAAGGCGTCATAAGGTTTGAAGGCCTTATCGCGCATCTCGCCGAGGAACTCACCGATCCCTCTGGCGTCCTTAAGCATATTTATAATGCTGCACAGGCCGTCGTCCCTGTCCGCGGGATAGTCGCGGAAGACCTCCGGCTTCTTGATATTGATGATGGCGTCTATTCGGAAACCGCCGATCCCCTTCTCCATCCACCAGCGTATGTTCTTGTATACTTCCTTCCTCACTTCCGGGTTCTCCCAGTTGAGATCGGGCTGTTTTTTATGAAATACATGAAGATAGAGTTTGCCGGTCCCCGGCAGCTGCTCCCAGCAGGGCCCGCCGAAATAGGATCTCCAGTTGGTCGGCAGCTTTCCTTCCGGGTCCTTGTCCCGAAGATAAAAAAATTTGCCGTACTTGCCGTCCGGATCTTCACAGGCCTTTTTAAACCACTCGTGCTCATCCGAACAGTGATTGACCACAAGATCCATCAGAATGGTGATCCCTCGCTTCTTTGCCTCTGCGATCAGTTCTTCCATGTCCTGCATGCTGCCGAACCTTTGATCGATCGCGTAATAATCCGAGATATCGTATCCCTCGTCCGCCAGCGGGGACTGATAGATGGGGGAGAGCCACACAATATCCACTCCCAGTTCCTTCAGATAATCCAATTTGCTGATGACGCCCTGCAGATCGCCGATGCCGTCTCCATTGCTGTCCATAAAGCTCTTGGGATAGATCTGATAGGCGACCTTGTCATGCCACCATTTTTTCTCCATAACTGCCTCCCTGCCAAATGTCTGCCCTGAGATTTCAGGAAAACCTCATTCTTTGCAGGCGCTGAGAGCGCGCCAGTTTCCGGGATCCTCATAATTCCTGCTGACGCCGTCGTCGTGATAGTACTCGTAGACTGCGTCGTCTCCAAAGGTGAGGATCGTCAGCTTGTCAAAATCCACCTCGTCCACGCACTGTCCGCCCGAAGCAAGCGGGATCGCGTGTCCCTCTCTGAGGAAGAAGACGACGTCGGAGAGCTCAACCTCTACGTAGTGATCGCCCTTCTCCAGGATCTTCTCATTAAACACTCCGTCTCTGCTATAGCGGAGCATCTTCATTCTCTCCGGCAGATATACATATCTTCCCCGGGCATTCTGCTCATAGACCGGCGCGATCATGAGTTCATCGCCCAGATAGAGCTGGTCTTCTATTGTCTTGCAGCGCGCGTCATCCGGGTGGTCAAAAGCCAGCGGCCGGAACATCAGGTCGCCCCGAAGGACCGCCTTCATATATTCGCTGTAGATATAGGGAAGAAGCCTGTAGCGGAGCCCGATGATATTCTTGAAGCCCTCCAGGTCCGTAAAGCGGTAGACCTCCTGCAGGCGCGTACCCATTTCGGAGTGGTTGCGCATAAGGGGCAGGAACACGCCGAGCGCGTACCAGCGCATCACCAGATCCTCCGTGGTGTCGCTGCCGAATCCGCCCAGATCCGCTCCGGTATAGATAAATCCGCACATGTTGAGTGAAGCCGTCATCTTGAGGTTCATCAGAAGATGCGCCCAGTATGACTTGTTGTCGCCCTGCCAGATCCCTCCGTAGCGGTGCATGCCGACGCAGGATGCTCTCGAGAACATCAGGATCCTCTTGTCGGGCACAAGGCGCTCGAAGGCTTCCCCTGCCGCTCTTGTCATATTGTAGCCGTATAAATTGTGCACTTTGTCGTGGCGGATCCGCTCTCCGTCCACGCAATGATAGAACTTCTTGTAGTCATCAGCGTTCGCCGACAAGCTTCCGACCAGATTCGTAAAGTGGGAGAAAGCGTCGAGATCCAGGTTTCCGTCCCCGTTTCTCATCTCCGCGATCTCTTCCAGAACGTCCGCCAGCCTGTCCTCCGCGTAGAAAATGGAGGGCTCGTTCATATCGTTCCAGAAGCCCTCGATCCCTTGGTCCAGAAGGAATTTGTACTGATTTCCGAACCAGTCTCTCGCCTCTTTGTTGAGCATATCCGTAAAGAGGGAGCGGCCGGGCCACACAGCGCCGACGAAAGGTTTTCCGCTCTCATCGGTGCAGAAATATCCCTTTTCGATGCCCTCATCGTAGACGGCATAACCCTTCTCTTCCTTGACTGCCGCGTCAATGATCGGAATGATGCGGATGTGCTGCTCCTTCATCTCCTTCACGAAGCCCGCGAAGTCAGGATATCTCTCGGTATTCACCGTGAAATCCTTGAATCTCTCCATATAGTCGATATCGAGGTAGACCATGTCGAGCGGGATTCCTCCCTCACGGTGCCTCCTCACGACTTCACGCACATCCTCCGCGTTTATATAACCCCAGCGGCTCTGTCCGTTTCCGAAAGCCCACAGAGGCGCGATATAGCTTCTGCCGATCAGCCGGCGGAACTGCCTGATCACATCCCGGGGGCTGTCCCCGTCGATCACATAGACGTCCAGATTCCAGTCCGAAGCTGTGATCTTAAGTACATTGATATTGGTATAGCCCACGTCAAAAGTCAGAATGCCGGGATAATCGATAAAGAGCCCGAAGGTCTCCTTTCCGTCCACTACGAGGAAGTTGTGCGCCGCGTACAGGGACCTGCGGTCCTCGAGGTGCCTCGGCTCATCACTGCACTTGCTCTCGTAGATCCAGCCCCTCTTGTTGATCCCGCGAACGTTCTCGCCAAGACCGTAGACCACGTCCTGCGGATCCATCCTGTAAGTGAAGGACATCTCCTGCTCATTGGCCGTCACAAAGGGCACAGGGCCGCTCTGAGCCTCAAGACTGACGGGAACAGACTCTGTTCTGAATACCTTTCCGAAACTAAATTTTTTGATCATTTACGGGTCCTCCTCCGTGAAATAGCCGCCCTTGATCATGCCTTCCACTCCGTCGTAATCCACAAGGTACCAGCCGTCGCCCAAATCTGCCAAAACAGTGACATAAGAACCGTGAGGGACAATGCCGTACAGGATGTCCGGATCATCGGGATCGCGCAGGTTCACGGTCTCCGCAAGTCTCCTGGTCACCTCTCCGGCCGCCATCGCTCTGGCTCTCTCCTCTTCCGCAGCTTTTCTCGCCGCTTCCTCCTCGGCCTTTCTCGCCGCCTCTTCCTCGGCCTTTTTCGCCGCCTCTTCGGCAGCCTTTGCCTCCTCTTCGGCTTTCTTCGCGGCTTCTTCCTCGGCCTTTTTCCTGGCCTCTTCTTCCGCTTTCTTCCTGGCTTCCTCTTCGGCCTTCCTTCTGGCTTCTTCCTCTTCGGCTTTCTTTCTCGCCTCTTCCTCGGCCCTCAGTCTGGCCTCCTCTTCCTCTCTGGCAATACGCTCAGCCCGCTCCGCTTCCCAGTCTTCCACGAAGTAGCCGGACTTCACATAACCTACCGTCCCGCGGTAGCGGATCTGGTACCATCCTTCCTTTTTCTTGGTAAGAACGTCGACTTTGCTTCCCTTGGGCACCACGATCAGGACCCTTCCGTTCTCAGGGCTGCTGAAAAGGCTCACATCCTCGAGGATCGTCCGCCATTTCCGTCCTTCCTCTTCCTCGGACGCGATCTCAGCGGATTCCGCCGCCGCATAAGAGGATCCCTCGTACTCCGTCCAGCTGCCGTCCATCTCCTCGTCCTGCGCGCACGCCATAGTGGCATACATAGCGGCGAAGGACTCGTCAGAAACAAGCGACTGCTCATTGGTCCCCCCCTCTACTGTGTAGCCGTGCGCGGCAATACCGCAGCCCGTGATCGCTGCCGCCGCCGTTAATATGATCATAAGCCCGGCGGCTCTTCTGCACCGCCCATGCTCTCTGTCTCTTTTCATTCCGATCTCACTCCGTCCTGTTGTTTCTATACCGGTTTCCGCACCCGCGATCTCCTTCCCGGAGATACTTTCCCATCATAACAATCTGAGGGAAACAGGTCAATAAACATGGTCCATAAACTGCGTCCAAACATACAGAGTTATTATAGCATGTTTTACTGCAAGCGGCACTTCCCGCCTTCTTTTGCGTTAACAAAGAAAGGGCTGTGATCTCCGCGCAGTTCTCACTGCCGCTTCTTTCACAGCCCGTTGTTTCATGTAATTATTGCGCCTGCTTTTCCTGCATCTCGCAGGAGCTTCTCCGCGCTCACTATTTTGATACTGAGAGCGAACAGTTTCGTCGCGATCCTCAGGTCCTCCAGCGGAGGATAGGAGGGCGCGATGCGGATGTTAGTATCGAAGGGATCCTTTCCATAGGGCCATGTGGCGCCTGCGGGAGTCATCTTGACACCGCACTTCTTGCAGCGCTTGACGATCGCCTTGGCGCATCCCGGCAGGGAATCGAAACTGATAAAGTAGCCTCCGATCGGCTTTGTCCACTCGCCGATGCCAAGTCCGCCGATCTCATCTTCCAGGATCTTCTCCACCATTTCAAACTTGGGACGGAGGATATCCGCGTGCTTCTTCATATGGACCATCAGTCCGTGAATGTCGCCAAAATAGCGCACGTGGCGCAGCTGGTTCACCTTATCGTGGCCGATCGTCTGAATCCTCAGCTGGGAAATGATATCCTCAAGGTTGTTGGGAGACGTCGCCAGAGCCGCGATACCGCTTCCGGGGAAAGTGATCTTGGAAGTGGAGGAGAACTTGTAGACCAGGTCCGGATTACCCGCTCTCTTGCACTCCATGAGGATCTCGATCAGGTGATCCTGCTTGTGCTCATACAGGTGATGCACGCCGTAAGCGTTGTCCCAGAAAATTCTGAAATCGTGAGCCGCGGGCTTAAGCCTTGCGAATCTCCTGACGGTCTGGTCTGAATAGGAATAGCCCGTAGGATTGCTGTATTTGGGCACACACCAGATTCCCTTGATGCTCTCGTCCTCGTGGACCAGCTTCTCCACCATATCCATGTCAGGGCCTTCCGGAGTCAGCGGGACCGGGATCATCTCGATGCCGAAATATTCCGTGATCGCGAAATGTCTGTCATATCCGGGAACCGGGCAGAGGAATTTCACCTTGTCAAGTTTCCCCCAGGGCGTATTTCCCATAACGCCGTGAGTCATGGCTCTTGCAACTGTATCGTACATGACATTCAGAGAAGAGTTTCCGAAGATGATGATGTTGTCGGGATTGTTCTCCATCATGTCGCCCAGAAGGACCTTGGCCTCCTGCACACCGTCTATGACGCCATAATTGCGGCAGTCCGTTCCGTCCTCACAGGCCAGGTCGCAGTCCGATGAGAGTACGTCCATAAGTCCCATGGACAGATCGAGCTGTTCAACGCTGGGCTTTCCTCTGCTCATGTCCAGATTCAGGTCCATCTTCTGGTAACTCTTATAAGTCTCCTTGAGCTGCGCCAGTTCGGCCGTGAGCTCCTCTCTGGTCATTTCCGCATATGCTTTCATACTTATCTCTCCTTTGTCCGATTATTCAATGTCCAATTTTTCTGTGTTCGGAAAGATTGGTTCG
>CACZJD010000024.1 GCA_902781325.1 uncultured Lachnospiraceae bacterium | reverse complement strand
CATCCGGATCCAGCTTCATGTCGCACCTTCTGACATGGGCAAAGTCATTGGCAAACAGGGCAGAATTGCTAAGGCAATCCGTTCTGTCGTCAAGGCTGCCGCTTCAAGAGAAGATATCAGAGTGGATGTGGACATCGACTGAGCAGCCGATTGAATAGCTTATGATGCGGCGGCAGCGGGCAAACGCTGCCGCCGCTTTGTGAATGAGGAAAGATATGGTATCTAGATTTCGAGTGGGCGTGATCGCCGGAACACACGGGCTTCGCGGGGAAGTGAAGGTATTTCCCACCACGGACGAGCCGAGGAGATTTCTGGACCTCAAACAGGTCATTATGGATACGGGGCGCGAGGAGCGGATCCTGAAGATCCGCAGCGTCAAATTCTTCAAGAAGTTCGTCATCCTCGGATTTGAAGAGATGAACAGGATCGAGGATGTGGAGAGACTCAAAGGATCGGAGCTTCTGATTCCGAGAGAGGACGCCATCGAGCTGGAGGAAGGGGAATACTTTATCCCGGACCTGCTCGGACTTGCGGTTACGACGGATGACGGGAGAGAGCTCGGCGTCATCAAAGATGTGATCGAGACAGGCGCCAACAATGTCTATGATGTGAGAAATGACGAAGGGAAGAGCATTCTGATCCCTGCCATTCCCGACTGCATCCTGGACGTGAACCTGGAAGAGGGAAGCATGAAAGTTCATCTTCTCCCCGGACTGGAGAACCTTTGATATGAGATTCTATGTTTTGACACTTTTCCCGGAAATGATCGAACAGGGGCTGGCCACCAGCATAACCGGAAGGGCTATGCAGAAAGGCCTTGTCAGTCTGGACGCGGTCAATATCAGGGATTATGCCGCCAACAAGCACAGAAAAGTGGACGATTACACTTACGGCGGAGGAGCCGGCATGCTGATGCAGGCGCAGCCCGTCTACGACGCCTGCATGGCGGTGCAGAATACGCTGGAAAAACCTGCGAGAGTTGTGTATATGACGCCCCAGGGCAGTACCTTCAACCAGACGAAGGCGCAGGAACTGGCGCAGGAGGAAAATCTCATCATTCTCTGCGGCCACTACGAGGGGATCGACGAGAGAGTCCTCGAGGAGATCGTGACGGATGAGATCTCGATCGGCGACTATGTCCTGACAGGCGGCGAACTGCCTGCCATGGTGGTCATAGACACGGTATCCAGGCTGATTCCGGGGGTGCTCGGAAACGGCGTATCCGCGGACACGGATTCTTTTATGAACGGATTGCTGGAATACCCTCAGTATTCGAGGCCTGAAGTCTGGAGAGACAAAAAAGTGCCGGCGGTGCTTCTGTCGGGGGACCACGCGAAGGTGGACCGCTGGAGGAAGGAACAGTCGCTGGAGAGGACAAGGCTCAGACGGCCTGACCTGTATGAAAAGTATATGCAGGAGCATCCGGACGCGGCTAAATATTGCAAATAATATTTTGCTTGCATACGTGCGGCTGTTGTGGTAAATTATTAATGTTGCTTTGGCAGCATGTTCCAAATCTAAGACGGTCCTCTGCCGCAGCCCGTCAGGCGGTGAATGACGGCAAGAACGTCCCCAGCATAAAGGAGATTGAAATGAATTACGAAATCATCAAGGAACTCGAGAAAGAGCAGCTGAAGGAGAACGCTCCCCAGTTCAGCATCGGTGACACAGTACGTGTTCACAACAGGATCAAAGAGGGTAACCGCGAGAGAATCCAGATCTTCGAGGGAACAGTCCTGAAGATCCAGGGCGGCGGCGCGAGAACTACTTTCACCGTCCGCAAGGAATCCAGCGGAATCGGCGTTGAGAAGACATGGCCCCTTCACAGCCCCAACGTTGAGAAGGTCGACGTTGTCAGACGCGGTAAAGTCAGAAGAGCGAAGCTCAACTATCTCCGCAGCCTGAGCGGCAAGAAAGCCAAGGTCAAGGCTCTGAACGACCGCTGATCAATAAAAGCGAGTTTGAAGGTATGCCGCGCTGTGAATACAGTGCGGCATATTTAGTTGAAAGAAATGGAGGAGCGGATGGATTATCAGTGGTATCCGGGGCATATGACGAAGGCCCGCAGGATGATGCAGGAAAATATAGGCCTTGTGGATCTGGTGATCGAACTGGCGGACGCCAGGATCCCGCTGAGCAGCCGCAATCCGGACATCGATTCGCTGTGCGGGAATAAGGCCAGGATCCTTCTGATGACGAAGGCGGACATGGCAGATCCGGCCAGGACGGCGAAGTTTCAGAAATACTTCGAGGACAAAGGCTTTATGGTGATCGCCATGGATGCGCGCACCAGAAAAGCCAATGAAAAGATCAAAGCGTATGTGGAAAAGGCATGTGCCGCCAAGCGTGAGAGGGACAAGAGAAGAGGAATCGTCGGACGTCCCCTGCGGGCGATGGTCGTGGGGATCCCCAATGTCGGGAAATCTACTTTTATCAATTCTTTTGCCGGCAAAGCCAGCGCCAAGACAGGCAACAAGCCCGGTGTGACAAGAGGCAAACAGTGGATCAGGCTCAACAAAAATCTTGAACTTCTGGATACCCCCGGAATTCTGTGGCCCAAGTTTGAGGACAGACAGGTCGGAGTCAACCTGGCTCTTACAGGCGCGATCCGTCAGGAACTGCTCGAGGAACAGGAACTGTCCCTTGAACTGCTCGATTTCCTTCAGAGAGAGTATCCCTCGCTTTTAAAAGAAAGATACGCCCCGGAGGACGCGCGGTGGGAGTTCCCGATGGACAGCGCGAAGCTCCTGGGAGAGATCGCCCTGTCCCGGAATCTTCTCAAGACGGGCGGTGAGCCGGACTGGCAGAGGGCTTCAAAGATGATCCTGGACGATTTCAGAAACGGAAAGACAGGCAGGATCTCTCTGGAAACGCCGCCGGAAGGAGGAGATAGCAGTGAGTAAAGAGTTTAAGAGCATTCTTTCTAATGTGCTGTATATCGCGGGAGTCCTGCTTCTCTCTTTTCTGATCGTTCGCTACGTGGGACAGCGCACGGAAGTGATCGGAAATTCTATGGTGCCTACTCTTCAGGACGGGGATCAGCTGATCACGGATAAGATCACGTATCGCTTCCGGGAACCGGAGAGATTCGATATCATCGTCTTTCCTCATGAGCCGGTGAATGAATTCTATATTAAGAGGATCATCGGAATGCCCGGCGAGACTGTTGAGATCAGCGAAGACGGCGGGATCTACATAAACGGCGAATTGCTGGAAGAAGAGTACGGCTACGGGATCACGCAGCCGCAGGAGATGGCGGAGCCGGTCGTCCTGGGGGAGAATGAATACTTTGTCCTCGGAGACAACAGGGAGGTAAGCCTGGACAGCCGCTATAAGGAAGTGGGGAATATCCCGCGGTCCATCATTATCGGAAGAGCGTGGCTGCGCCTGTATCCCTTCAGCGGATTCGGACTTCTTACGGGAAAGTGATTACGGAAAGATTATTATGACTGAGAAACAGAAGATCAAACTGGAACTGGAGAAAGAACGGATCAGGGGAATGCGGGAGTTCGAGACAACACTCGTAAAAGATGCTCTCGGCACAGAAGTGTTCGTGATCGCGGGGATCGACGAGGCGGGAAGAGGCCCGCTCGCGGGACCTGTGGCGGCGGGAGCGGTCATTCTGCCTGCGGATCACGACATCCTGTACCTGAATGACTCCAAGAAGCTCTCGGCAAAAAAGAGAGACATGCTGTTCGATCAGATCAAGGAAGAAGCACTGGCGTGGTCCGTCGGCCTCGTGGACCCGGCCCGCATCGATGATATCAATATTCTTCAGGCAACTTACGAGGCGATGCGCCTTGCAGTAAGTCAGCTGAACGTAAAACCGACCGTGCTGGTCAACGACGCAGTTACGATCCCGGGTATTGCGCTTCCCCAGGTTCCTGTGATCAAGGGAGATGCAAAGTGCATTTCCATTGCGGCCGCCTCTATTTTGGCCAAGGTCACCAGGGACAGGATCATGGAAGAGATGGATGAGAAGTATCCGGAGTACGGATTCGCGAAGCACAAGGGGTACGGGACGAAGGAGCACATGGACGCGATCCGTGAGCACGGGCCCTGTCCGATCCACAGAAGGTCCTTCATTACCAGGATCGTACAGGAGTGACGGGAGGTGTTCGGAAGTTGCCCGGAGAAAACCTGAGAAAGACAGGAAAAGAAATGGAGGATCTGGCCGCGGAATATCTGTCGTCGCGAGCTGTCAGGATCCTGGAGAGGAACTTCAGGTCGCGGGAGGCGGAGATCGATATCATCGGGCAGCAGGAAGAGACGCTGCTCTTTGTCGAAGTGAAGGGTCGAAAAGCCGGTGAGAAGAGCGGCAGCGGACTTGAGGCGGTGGGCGCCGCCAAACAGAAGAGGATCTGCAGGTGCGCGGACTTCTACATGCACGAAAAGGGCATTGATCCCTTCAGCACAGGAATCCGGTTTGATGTGATCGCGATCACGATACCGGATGAAAAAGAAGGGCCTTTATCGGGAAAAGAGGACTGCGGCGTCCGGTGGATCCGCAATGCCTTTCCCTACATATCCTATAGCCGCACAAAGCCGCGATGGAGAGTGTGGTAAATGAGAACAAAAAAAGAGGCTGAGAAGCAGCGGGACTATCCCGCGGCTTCCCGGCCTCTTCTTATGTGCTGCTGAATGCGCTTTATGTCCGTCAGAATTCCGTCTGGTCGAACTGCATCTGCTCAAATTCGCTCTGCTCGTTGCGGTTGATCTTCTCAAGGATCCCGTGGATCTTACCCGTCGAGGTGCTCATATTGGAGATGTCGATATCGTGGTTGATGAAGTCGATGAGCATCGCCGTGAATTTGCTCATGTCCGCAGGCTCAAACCACACTCTGTCCGCCAGTTCCGGCGGCTGATAGGTGAGGTTGGTGGTGACGAGCTTGTCAAAATATCCTTTCTCGTAAGCTCTGTCGAAGACCTCCAGACCATCTGTGAACAGACCGAAAGTGGTGCACAAAAAGACTCTTCTCGCGTGCATGTTCTCCTTGAGCTGGCGGGAGGTATCCAGAATGGATCCGCCGGAGGAGATCATGTCGTCGATAATGATGGCGTCCTTGCCGTCGAGGTCTGTGCCCAGGAATCTGTGTTCCACGATGGGGTTCTTGCCGTTAACGATCGTGGAGTAATCCCTCCTCTTATAGAACATTCCCGTATCCGCACCGATCACGTTGGCAAAATATACAGTCCTGTCCAGCGCGCCCTCGTCAGGGGAAATGACCACGATGTGTTCCTTGTCCACGATCAGATTCGGGACGGAGCGCATCAGGGACTTGAGGAACTGATAGGGGGATGTAAAGTTGTTGAAATCCACCAGGGGATTGACGTTCTGGATCCTGGGATCATGGGCATCGAAAGTGATGAAATTCTTGATCCCGAGGTCGCAGAGTTCCTTATACATGATCGCGGCGTCCAGAGATTCCCGGCCGCTTCTCTTGTGCTGGCGCCCCTCATACAGGAAAGGCATGATGACATTGACCCTGTGGGCCTTGCCGTTGATGGCGGCGATCACTCTCTTGAGATCCTGGAAATGATCGTCGGGAGACATGTGATTTGTAAAGCCGTTCATCTGATAGGTTATGGAGTAGTTGGTGATATCCACGAGAATATAGACGTCCTTGCCTCTGGCGGAATCCTGCAGCACAGCTTTTCCTTCGCCGGTTGAGTAGCGGGGCAGAACGAGAGGAAGCCTGTAGTCTTCCTCATAATATCCCTCGTAAGTGGGGTCATCCCGGTGCTCATTGTGGTCGCCCAAACGGAAGTAGCGGATCCACCTGTTTATTTTCTCACCGAGTTTTTCCGCGGAAGGAAGAACGATCAGGGCAAGAGGCGCAACGGGGTTGCTTGTCTGCTCGAGTTTGTCATGTAATATGTGATCTGTGGCCATGAAATCTCCTTCATAAGTGTTAATTAAAACAGGAAGTTAGTGCTGCCAAAAGCTGCAAAGCCTTTAATTCAATACCATTCTATAGGCAGAAGTCGAGAAATACAAGTAAAAGCGTTGTTTACATTGAGGGCCAGATTGGATAAAATATAGAGACATATGGATTCTTAACAGAAAGGTATATAATGAGCAAGAAGAAAAATAAGCCTATTGTGGCAGTGGTCGGAAGGCCCAACGTGGGCAAGTCGACGCTCTTCAATGTTTTGGCGGGAAGACAGATCTCCATCACGGAGGACACGCCGGGCGTTACAAGAGACCGGATCTACGCGGACTGCAGCTGGCTGAATTATGAATTTACACTGATCGATACGGGAGGCATCGAGCCGGACTCCGGAGATGTCATTCTCTCGCAGATGCGGGAACAGGCCCAGATCGCGATCGATATGGCGGACGTCATCATATTTATGGTGGATCTCAAGACAGGCCTTGTGGACTCCGACATGAGAGTGGCGGATATGCTGCGCAGGGCGCAAAAGCCTGTGGTGCTGTGCGTCAACAAGACCGACAACCCCACCAAACAGATAGCGGATGTCTACGAGTTCTACAACCTGGGGATCGGAGATCCTTTCCCGATCTCATCGGCCAACCGCACGGGAATCGGCGATATGCTCGACGAAGTGGTGAAATACTTCAAGTCGGGGACCGGAGAAGAGGAAGAGGACGACGCGGTCTATGTGGCGGTCGTAGGAAAGCCCAATGTCGGAAAGTCTTCCATCGTGAACCGGCTGATCGGCGAGAACAGGGTCATTGTCTCCGACGTCGCCGGTACGACCAGAGATGCCATTGACACCCGAGTAAAACACGACGGAAAGGAGTACGTCTTTATCGACACGGCGGGACTTCGCCGCAAGAATAAGATCAAGGAGAACCTTGAGCGCTATATGATCGTCCGCACGGTAGGTGCTGTGGAAAGAGCGGACATCACGATCCTCGTGATCGACGCTCAGGAGGGCATCACGGAACAGGACGCCAAGATCGCCGGGATCGCCCATGAGAGGGGCAAGGCGATCATCGTCGCGGTCAACAAGTGGGATCTTATTGAAAAGGATAATCATTCCGTGAAGAAGTTCACGGACAAGATCCGCTCCGTTCTGTCTTTTTTGTCCTATGCGGAGATCATCTTCATCTCGGCGCAGACGGGACAGAGACTGGTGAAACTCTATGACGAGATCGATCTTGTGAGCGCGAACCAGAACATGCGCATCCAGACCGGCGTTCTCAACGAGATCATCAGTGAGGCCTGCGTGATGCAGCAGCCGCCGAGCGACAAGGGCCACATGCTCAAGATCATGTACGCGACCCAGGTAGGGGTGAAGCCTCCGACATTCGTCCTGTTTGTCAATACGAAGGAACTGATGCATTTTTCCTATCTGAGGTACCTCGAGAACAGGATCAGGGACGCTTTCGGGTTCAGGGGGACACCCCTCAAATTCATCGTGCGCGAGCGCGGCGAGGATAAGAAGTAAGAGAGTAAACGCACATTAAGAAGCCGTGAGCGGCACGGTTAAAGGAGGAAATGTGATGTTCGGACTTAGAATTTTATGTCTTGCACTCGGATACTTATTTGGTTGTTTTCAGACTGCTTACATTCTGGGCAGGATGAAGGGCATTGATATCCGCGAATACGGAAGCGGAAACGCCGGAACGACAAACGCGATCCGTGTTCTGGGCACAAAGGCAGGTCTGCTTGTATTTGTTGGCGACATGCTTAAGAGCTTGATCGCGCTCCTTCTGGTAGGTGCGATTTTCGGAAAGTCCCACCCCGAAGCGGTGTACCTTCTCAAATCCTGGGCATTTTTGGGCGTCGTGCTTGGACATGATTTCCCCTTCTATATGAATTTCAAAGGCGGCAAGGGCGTAGCAGTCATGGCCGGATTCGCGTTCGGCTATCACTGGAGCTTCATTCCCAGCTCCATCCTGCTGTTCTTTATCCCTTATCTGACCACCAAGTTCGTGTCCCTGGGATCCCTTATGGTTTACGGCGGCACATTTATCCAGATGATCATTGAGGGTCAGATGGGCGTTTTCGGACCTGCCGGCCAGGCCACCCTGATCGAGATGTACGTGATCCAGTTCTTCCTCACATTCATGGCTTATTACAGACACAGAGCCAACATCGGAAGACTTCTGAGCGGAAATGAGAGAAAGACTTATCTCTTCAAGACCAACTCCGAGAAACTGGACCTGGGCGATAAGAAGTGATCGCGATATTTTGACAAAAGGAGAAAAACGTTGGCTAGAATCGGTATGATCGGCGCGGGAAGCTGGGGAACAGCTCTGGCTGCTCATCTGGCTGAATGCGGCCATAAAGTGGAGATCTGGTCCATCATGCAGGACGAGGTGGACATGATCAACAATACCCATCAGCAGTCCGTCAAGCTTCCGGGCGTCATTTTGGACGAGACGGTGACTGCGAGCACGGACCTTGAGAAGGTCATGCGCGACAAGGATATGCTTGTACTGGCTGTTCCTTCCGCGTTTGTCCGGAGCACCGCCGGGAATATGGCAAAATATTGCAGGTACGGACAGCTCATCGTATCTGTGGTAAAGGGAATTGAAGAGGATTCGCTTCTGACTATGACGGAAGTGATCAAAGAAGAGATCCCTCACTGTGAAGCAGCGGTTCTGTGCGGTCCCACCCATGCGGAGGAAGTCGGCGCAGGACTTCCCACAGCGATCGTGGCCGGAGCATCCCGCAGGGAAGTGGCGGAGTATATCCAGTCCGTATTTATGGGAACCAACTTCCGCGTATATACAAGCCCCGATATGCTGGGCATGCAGGTCGGCGCGGCGCTCAAGAACGTCATCGCGCTGGCGGCGGGCTGTGCGGACGGCCTGGGATACGGAGACAACACCAAAGCTGCCCTGATCACCAGGGGCATCGCCGAGATCTCCCAGATCGGCACCAAAATGGGCGGAAAGCCAGAGACTTTTTCCGGCCTCACCGGCATCGGCGACCTGATCGTGACATGCGCCTCCATGCACTCCAGAAACCGCAGAGCCGGTATTCTGATCGGCAAGGGAATGACGGCTGACGAGGCTATGAAGGAAGTCAAGCAGGTCGTAGAGGGCGTTTACAGCGCGAAAGCCGCACTGCAGCTCGCGGATAAATACGACGTGGAGGCACCGATCATCCGCACTGTGAGCCGGGTCCTGTTCGGAAACGAAGCGCCCGGGCAGGCTGTGGAAGACCTGATGCTGCGCGAGGGCAGGATTGAGAGCAGCGGGCTGCAGTGGCAGTAACGCCGCACACTTTTTGAAAGTAATACATATCAGCACCGGGCGGCCTCCATCGTCTGGGGGTGCTAAGGTAATGGTTGCTAATATAGATTTAGGAGAAGAAAAAGATGGAAAAGAACATGAAAATCTATGAGGAACTGCAGGCCAGAGGTCTTCTGGCACAGCTCACGGATCCCGCCGAGATCAGAGATCTTGTCAACGACGGCAAGGCAACTTTCTATATCGGCTTTGATCCCACCGCTGATTCTCTGCACGTCGGCCACTTTATGGCCCTTCTTCTTATGAAGAGACTGCAGGAAGCAGGCAACAAGCCCATAGCGCTCGTGGGCGGCGGCACAGGTATGATCGGCGACCCCTCCGGCCGCACGGATCTTCGCTCCATGATGACTGTCGAGCAGATCGACCACAACTGCGAGTGCTTCAAGAAGCAGATGAGCCGCTTCATAGAGTTCGGCGAAGGCAAGGCCATGATGGTCAACAACGCTGACTGGCTCAGGGATCTCAACTACATCGAATTTCTCAGGGACATCGGCTCCTGTTTCAGCGTCAATGAGATGCTCCGCGCAAGATGCTACGAGCAGCGTATGGAGAAGGGCCTGAGTTTCCTCGAGTTCAACTATATGATCATGCAGGCTTTCGACTTCTACAACCTGTACCGGACGTACGGCTGCAATATGCAGTTCGGCGGCGACGACCAGTGGAGCAACATGCTGGCCGGCACAGAGCTGATCCGCAAGAAACTCGGCAAGGACGCTTTCGCCATGACCATCACCCTTCTGCTCAACTCCGAGGGCAAGAAGATGGGCAAAACAGCGAAGGGCGCAGTCTGGCTCGATCCCGACAAGACTTCTCCTTACGATTTCTACCAGTACTGGAGAAATATCGGCGACGCGGACGTCCTTAAGTGCCTGCGCATGATGACTTTCCTTCCTCTTGAGCAGATCGATGAGATGGATAAGTGGGAGGGCGCTCAGCTCAACACAGCCAAGGAGATCCTTGCGACAGAGCTGACCACACTGGTCCACGGAAGCGACGAGGCCGCCAAGGCCAAGGCGGGTGCGGAGGCGCTCTTCAGCGCGGCTACTCCCGGCAGCATGGACAATGTTCCCACCGCAGTCCTTGCGGCAGAGGATTTCAATGAGAACGGCGAAGTCGATATTTTGACAATACTCGTAAAGGCAGGCCTGGAGAAATCCAGAGGCGACGCGCGCAGAGACGTAATACAGGGCGGCGTCACTGTAGACGGCGAAAAGGTCCAGGATTTCAAGGCCGTATTCACAAAGGATGCACTAAAGGACGGCAAGCTCGTCAAGAGAGGCAAGAAGAGTTTCAAGCTCGTCAAAAGCTGAGGAATGCGCAATGCCTGTAGTATGAAACTGCAGGCATTGTTTAAAGACGACGAATTTTCCGCGGCGCGGAACTGATATCAGGAGGAACATAGATGATAGCAGCTGATGCAATTGTGAAATGTCTTGAGGCTGAAGGGGTGGAGTATGTCTTCGGTTATCCCGGAGTCGCCATCTGTCCTTTCTACGACAGCATTTTAAATACAAATATCAAGACCATCCTGGTGAGACAGGAGCAGAACGCGGCACACGAGGCCAGCGGTTATGCCAGGATCTCGGGCAAGGTCGGCGTCGCCGTTGTCACAAGCGGTCCCGGCGCGACCAATCTGATCACGGGCATTGCCACGGCTTTCGCGGACAGTATCCCCCTGGTCTGCATCACCGGACAGGTGGACAGCGGCCTTATGGGAAGCGACGTCTTCCAGGAGGTCGATGTGTCCGGTGCCTGCGAATCTTTCGTCAAATTCAGCTATATCGTGCGCAAGGCATCGGATATTCCCCGGATCATGAAGGAAGCTTTCCACATTGCCAGCACCGGAAGAAAAGGTCCCGTTCTCATCGATATTCCGATCGATGTGCAGAAAGCGGAGATCCGCAAATTCGCGTATCCCGAGACTGTCAGTATCCGCACCTACAAGCCCACGGTTATGGGACACGCAGTTCAGATCAAAAGAGTGATCAAAGAGCTCCAGAAGGCCAAGAGGCCCATTATCTGCGTCGGCGGCGGCGTTCACCTGAGCAGCGGCGCAAGGGAAGAAGTGCGCAGATTTGTGGAGGAAAAGGATATTCCCGTGGTATGCACCATGATGGGATTGGGTGTTCTTCCTACAAACCATTTCCTCTTCTACGGAATGGTGGGCAATAACGGCCAGGCCTATGGCAACAGGGCCATGAATGACGCCGACATGATCATCATGGTCGGCGCGAGAGTGGCGGACAGGTCCTTCAGCCAGCCCGATCTGATCACAGAGAATAAAGTTCTTGTGCATATCGACGTCGACCCCGCCGAGATCGGCAAGAACGCGGGTCCCACGATCCCGCTGGTAGGCGATATCAAGCACGTTTTTGAGGAGTTCAACAAGGCGGAGATCGCGGCGGATCATTCGCTGTGGATCGACAAGCTCGACGGCTACAAGGACGATACGCAGAACGCGTCCCGCAGGAAGCGCCATATGTATTCCTCCACAATGACCGAGGAAGAGATCAATGCTCTTATGGTCAACCCGGAGATCTTTATCAAGCGCCTGTCCAGAGCCATGAAGGACGACGCGATCTACGTCGCGGATGTGGGACAGAACCAGCTCTGGTCCTGCGCGAACTGCGTTATCAAGGAGAACGGACGGTTCCTGACCAGCGGCGGAATGGGAACAATGGGATATTCCGTTCCCGCGGCGCTTGGAGCCAAGCTCGCCGCTCCGGACCGTCAGGTCGTCGCGGTGTGCGGAGACGGCGGATTCCAGATGACGATGATGGAACTTGCTACCATGAAGCAGTACAAGGTGCCTGTCAAGATCGTTGTTCTCAGAAACAATGTCCTCGGCCTGGTGCGCCAGTATCAGCACTTTACCTATCAGGACCGCTACTCGGTCATCGATCTCGGCGATTCCATTCCGGACTTTAAGAAGCTTGCGGACGCCTATGGGATCCGCTATCTGCAGATCGCCGCGGTGGAAGATATGGACAGCGGCATTGAGGATTTCCTCTCGGATGACGAGGCTACGCTTCTTGAACTGATCATTGATCCCAAACTGGTAGTCTGATCCGGTACAAGGGTGACGAATTCGGATAATACAAAGGGGAACAGGCATGAAGAGAATCTATTCTGTACTGGTTGAGAACCGTTCCGGTGTGCTGTGCAAGGTCGCGGGACTGTTTTGGCGCAGATGCTTTAACATCGACTCCCTTGCGGTGGGAGAGACCGAAGATAAGAATGTCTCCAATATGGTCATCGTATCGAGCGGCGACCGCAGGACTCTGGAGCAGATCGAGAAGCAGCTCAACAAGAAGCTCGACGTTATCAAGGTAAAGACCTTCGACGAGACGGAGAGCATCAACCGTGAGCTGATGCTGGTCAAGGTGCGCTACAACCGCACCAACCGCAAAGATATCATGGAGAACTGTGAGATCATGGACGCCAAAATAGTGGACATGTCCAAGACTATGATGACGATTCAGATGTGCGACACGCCCGAGCGTGTACAGATCTTTCTGGATACTCTGCGCACTGTCAGCATCATTGAGATCGCGAGGACCGGCACTCTGGCGCTCCTTAAATGTTCCGAGCAGGGCAGATAAGAGGCGCGGATCGGGCGAAATCGGTCTCTCTCAGGGCCTTTTTGGGTTTGACTTGATGGGAGCACGGCGTTATAATAGTTGCAATTTGGCAAAACATTAAAAATATTCATCAGATGAATGAAGATGATTCATCATATGAAGGGATAAGATGAAATGAGTGAAGTGACCAACAGAAAGGTGTTCCAGATCCTCGTTGACAACAATTCAGGTGTATTGAGCCGTATTTCCGGCCTGTTCTCCCGAAGAGGATACAACATCGAGAGCATTACGGCGGGTGTAACTGCTGAGCCCACCATCACCAGGATCACAGTCGTGACCTCCGGTGACAACGACATCATGGAGCAGATCGAGAAGCAGGTTATGAAACTTGTGGACGTCAGGGACATACATGAGCTCAAGCCTGAGGAAAGCGTATTCAGGGAACTTGCGATGATCAAGGTCAAGGCAAACGCGGACCAGAGAGAGAATGTGATCGCTCTCGCCAATATTTTCAGGGGAAACATCATCGACGTATCCAATGAGAGCCTTATGATCGAAGTTACAGGCAACTCCGGCAAAGTCGATGCGTTCCTGAAGCTTGTCAGCGGCTACGAGATCCTGGAGCTCGCAAGAACGGGCGTAGCGGGACTGGGAAGAGGCACCAAAAACGTCATTTATCTGGATAAGCTCGTCTGAGCTGCCCGAAGGCTCTTATCGTATAAAGGATTCGTCATAGAGAATCCTTATATAGGATAGTGTAAAGCAGCACCCCACATGGTTTTCTGTCCGGACAGGCTGTAAATCAGTTTTGAGATCCGGTGGAGATACAATAAGATTTTATGGAGGAAAGAAAAATGTCAGAAGCTAAGATCTATTACCAGGAAGACTGCAACCTGTCAGTACTGGAAGGCAAGACAATCGCTATTATCGGCTACGGCAGCCAGGGCCATGCGCATGCGCTCAACCTCAAGGAGTCCGGATGCAACGTCATCGTAGGTCTTTACGAGGGATCCAAGTCCAAGGCTAAGGCTGAGGCGCAGGGACTCACAGTTTACAATACTGCTGAGGCAGCTAAGATGGCGGACATTATCATGATCCTGATCAACGATGAGAAGCAGGCCGCTATGTACAAGAAGGACATCGAGCCCAACCTCAAGGCCGGCGATATGCTGATGTTTGCTCACGGCTTCAACATTCACTTTGGTCTGATCAAGCCTCCGGCAGATGTAGACGTAACCATGATCGCTCCCAAGGCTCCCGGCCACACCGTTCGCAGCGAGTATCAGGCAGGCAAGGGAACTCCTTCCCTGGTAGCTGTTTACCAGGACGCTACAGGCCAGGCGCTTGACAAGGCTCTTGCATACGGTGCAGGCATCGGCGCTTCCCGCGCAGGTATCCTTGAGACTACATTCAGAACCGAGACCGAGACCGACCTCTTCGGCGAGCAGGCTGTCCTCTGCGGCGGCGTCTGCGCTCTGATGAAGGCAGGCTTTGAGACTCTGGTAGAGGCCGGCTATGATCCCCGCAACGCATACTTCGAGTGCGTACATGAGATGAAGCTGATCGTCGACCTGATCTATCAGTCCGGTTTCGCGGGAATGAGATATTCCATTTCCAACACCGCTGAGTACGGCGACTACATCACAGGTCCCAAGATCATCACAGACGAGACCAGAAAAGCTATGAAGAAGATCCTCGCTGACATCCAGGACGGTTCCTTCGCTAAGGAATTCCTGCTTGAGATGAGCCCCAACGCAGGCCAGCAGGTTCACTTCAACGCCATGAGAAAGCTCAACGCCGAGCATCCCGCTGAGAAGGTCGGTGCGGAGATCCGCAAGATGTACAGCTGGAACAACGAAGGCGATATGCTGATCAATAACTGATTGGTTGCTTCTAAATAATAAATTTGGCGTAAAAAATGAGACTGTCGTACCAGGATATTAACATTCTTGGTACGACAGTTTTTGATTTAAGAAGAGGGATGATGAGCCCGTAAGGAAGACGTTGAATTCGCGAAGTTTTTCTATGATCTTTCACTCGTTCGTGAGAGGGACCGCTCCGGGACTCGACGTCTGCTCTGAGGACCAGACGTCTCAGACATTGCGGGCTTTCGCTCGGCAGGAGCTGCCTTCCTCACCCTCTCACTCACTTCCTTACAGATCATGAAAAACTAGTCGCTTATTCAAAGCCTTCCTTACGGACCCATCATTCCCTCATAAAATGCAAAAGTGCCGCTCTCAGGAATTCCTGGAGCGGCATTATTCTTGTATCTGATGTAAAAGAGGTCTGTTCATTATGTGGCAGGGATTACCTTAGCGGTTGCGGCATGTCCCTTTTAGAGTTGCTTTGAATGAGCGGCTGGATGAATCAGAAGCTGGATCCCGGTCTTTTGAGACTAAATCCTCCAGTGCAACTTGTTCTCCATCGGATTTGGTTAAAGGCCATATTTGGATGTAGCCCATTTGGGCATTTCTTGCTGGGTGCTCCATCGGATTCGACTAAAGACCATATATGGATGTAGCCTGTATTGGCATTTATTAATCTGCGATACATCGAATTCAGCCTATGCCTTGATTTGGATGTAGAGTTCAAGTAAGTCAAGCTTTTCGAAATCCACCGGATATGGCGAAAAACTAGAATGGATGTAGAAATTCAGTTGGACTGACATTTCGAGCTCCATCCGATTTGGCAACAAGCCAGAGTGGATGTAGAAATTCAGTTGGACTGGACTTTTTGCGCCCATCCGATTTGACGACAAGCCGAAAAGGATGGAGATTCTGTGCCTGTCACGCCAAACAACGTAATAAGGGGCTTGCCACACAAACGTAGGATTATCAAAATCCCATGCCTAATGCGGCAGCCCCTTATTCCCTTTTACGGAACTATGAATGCTGAATTTTATACGATCTTCCCTGCCACTGCGCACTTCGCAGCCGTAATGGGGGAGGCCAGGTAGATGTTTACCTTGGAAGTGCCCATGCGGCCGAGGAAGTTGCGGTTGTTGGTGGCTACAACCACTTCGTTGTCGGTGAGGATGCCGCCGGTCCTGCCGCAGCAGAGGCCGCACCCGGGAGTAGTGATCATGGCGCCTGCCTGAGCGAGGATGTCCAGAGTGCCGTCAGCCAGGGCTTCTCTGTAGATCTTGCGGCTGGCCGGAGTGACGATCAGTTTGACGAAAGGAGCGATGTGTTTGCCTTTCAGGACAGAAGCAGCTGCCTGCAGGTCCTCGAGGCGTCCGTTGGTGCAGGAGCCGATGAAGACCTGGTCGACACGGATACTGCCGCCGGAGATAAGACCTACAGAAGGAACGATGCTTCCTTCCTCCATCGCTGCCGCCTCTGATATAACCCGGGAGACAGGCTTGATCTTGTCTACCTGGGAAGGGCAAGCCATGACGGGGACAAAATCCTCAGCGCGGTAATTCAGGACCTGTGCATACTCGGCGTCTTCATCGCCGTGAAGGGAAAGGAGGAAGTCATCGAGTCCGTCCAGTCCGCAGTACTCGGCGGTCTTGGCATCAGGGGAGAAGAGGCCGCACTTGGCGCCGCACTCGACTGTCATATTGGACATGGTCATGCGGCTCGCGACGGACATGGCATCGACAGTGCTGCCCGCGAATTCCAGTGACTTGTAAGTGGCGCCGTCTGCGCGCAGATCACCGATGACAGTGAGAATGACGTCCTTGGAAGTGACGCCTGCCGGAAGAGTTCCCTCGATGTTGACGCGGATGGTCTCAGGGACGCGGACCCAGAGTTTGCCGGTCCCGAGAATACTGGCCATCTCCGTGTAGCCGATGCCCGTGGAGAAAGCACCTACACAGCCGTAGGTGACAGTGTGAGAGTCTGTGCCGAAGGCGACGTCGCCGGGTTTTACATATCCTGCCTCTGTCATCAGCTGATGGCAGATGCCGTCGGAGCGGTGCACGTTCCTGACGCCGTACTTGTCGCAGAACTCATCGCCGATGTGGTGATGGCGGGGGTCGTCGAGCTGGCTGGCGGGAACGAGGTGGTCGTAGATCAGGACTGTGCGGTCCGGATCCCATATCTTTGTAAAGCCCATCTCTTCAAATTTGTCTTTTACAAAAGGGATGAAAATATCGTGGATCATGACGCGGTCGACATTGACCGTGATGATGTCGCCGGCTTTGACGCTATCGGCGCCGATATTGTGTGCAAAAATCTTTTCTATAAGGGTGGATCCCATTTTCGCTTCCTCCTACTTGATGATCCCGTTGAGCTTCTGCATTGCTTTTACAAGGCCGCCGGCCTCGAGAATGTCGAGAAGGTTGTCGGGAAGAGCGGAGATCGGGTATGTTTGGCCCTCGTATTCGATGGACTCGCCGACATTGACGGTAATCTCGTCGCCTTCCTTTACGTCTTTACAGAGGGTATCGTTCTCAATAAGGAGAAGGCCGTTGTTGATGGCATTGCGGAAGAAGATCCTTGCGTAGGAGCGGGCAATGACGGCGCGCACGCCGAGAGCCTTGATGACTTCGGGCGCCTGCTCGCGGGAGGAGCCGCAGCCGAAGTTCTTGCCTGCCACGATGATGTCGCCGGGCTTTATCTGTGCGGCCAGTTCGGGCCGAAGGGGCGAAAAGCCGTAGGGAGCCATGTCCTTTACTGTCTTGAGTGCCAGGTACTCGGTGGGAATGATGATATCAGTGTCGATGTCGTCGCCGAGAAGCCAGACTTTACCTGTAAATTGTTCCATAGATAATTCCTCTTTAATAATGAAAGCGGCACAGCTCAGGCAGTGCCGCTCTGCAAAAAAACGGCTTAATAGGTGTAAGGGGAGACGATCTCGCCCGCGATGGCGGAGGCGGCGACTGTTGCGGCGCTCCCCAGGTAGACGAAGGAATTCTTATCGCCTGCGCGGCCCTTGAAGTTGCGGGTTCCGGTGCTGATCAGCACTTCGCCTGCGCCGATGACGCCCTGGCAGCTTCCCCAGCATACGCTGCAGTTGGGGTTCATGATCATAGCGCCGGCTTCCATGAAGATGTCAAGAAGTCCCTCGCGGAGAGCCTGTCTGTAGACCTCCTGGCTTGCGGGAACGACGAGGAAGCGGACTTTGTCGGCCACCTTGTGTCCCTTGATGATAGAGGCGCCAAGGCGAAGGTCTTCAATACGGCCGTTGTTGCAGGATCCGAGGAAAGCTTCGTTGATCTTTACGCCCTTTACTTCGTCAACAGGGGCGAGATTGTCCACAAAGTGCGGCTTTGCGACCACAGGGACGATAGTGGAGAGATCGATATCGAAAGTTTTCTCGAAGACAGCGTCGTCGTCGCTCTTAAAGCAGGCTGCAGGCTTTCTGCCGCCGTGTTCCTCAAGATAAGCGAGGGTGATGTCATCGACTTCCATGAGCGCTGTTTTGGCACCTGCCTCCACGCAGAGGTTGCAGATGGAGATGCGGTCGCTCATGGTCAGGTTCTTCATGCCGTCGCCGACAAATTCCATGGCGTGATAGTTGGCTCCGTTGGCTCCGATCATGCCGATGATGGTCAGGATCAGGTCTCTCGCGGTGACGCGGTCAGTGAGCTTTCCGGTGAGATTAAAGCGAAGCGTCTCGGGGACCATGACCCAGGAGCCGCCCGTCACCATTCCGTAGAGATAGTCAGTGCAGCCGACGCCGGTTCCGAAAGCGCCCAGTGCGCCGTATGCGCAGGTGTGGCTGTCCGCTCCGAAGATGAGCTGCCCGGGCACCACATGCTTCTCGCACATGATCTGGTGACATACGCCCTCGCCTTCGTAGAAGGTTATGCCGTTGTCTCTGGCAAAATCGCGCATCTTCTTCTGGGAAGCCGCCGTCTTGGGGCTGTCGCAGGGGACATTGTGGTCTACGATCCAGACGAGTTTTTCTTTGTCCGCGATCCTGGGATTGCGGAGTTTATTGTACATATCGATGGTGAGATGCGTTGTACCGTCATTGCTCATAAGATAGTCGAGCGTGACAGTGTGGATCTCACCGGCCCTGACGGCCTCCGCGCCTGCTGCGCGGGCGATGATCTTTTCAGCGATTGTCATTCCCATAGTGGTTTCCTCCATAACGAGTATTGCCGGGTGTTCACATTTCATCCAGAGAACTGATCAGGCCGCCCCGGTCAAGGATCTTCTGAAGATGAACGGGAAGTTTCGTGCAGGAGAAGGTCTGCTCCCCGAAAGTTACGATGCCTTTTTCCATATCCAGGTCGATCTCGTCGCCTGTCCTGACCGCGTCATAGAGGCCGTCGCAGACAATGGCGGGAAGGCCGATATTGATGGAATTTCTGTAGAAGATCCTGGCAAAGGAAGGAGCCAGAACGGCGCGAACGCCCAGTGCCTTGAGGACAGCGTTCGCGTCCAGAGATTCGAATGTGTGAGCTTTCATTTCATCCACAGTAGGATAGAGAAGATACTGGGAAGCGATGATCTGATCGGTGTCCACATCTTTGTTAAAACGGAATACTTTACCCATAGAAGCGCTCCTTTTCGTATATTTGTGCGTTGTTTTATATTAACACATTACGGAAGCAATGGGAACTTGGGAACTGACCGCGCAGTGCGCTATTGATTCGGCAGGCAGTGATATTTGTCAAAGGATAGCCGCGGATGTATAATGAGATTCATCAATTGCTTCAAGGAGCGTGTATTAATGATCGCATTTTTAAGAGGTTATGTCGCGGCTCTCTATGAGGGAACCGCAGTAATAGATGTCGGCGGCGTCGGATATGAAGTGCGGGTCGCCGGCGAAACGGTGCAGAGACTCGCTGCCGCGGGCCGCGATGAGGAAGTACTGGTCTATACTTATACATATTTAAGGGAAGACCAGATCGCGCTGTACGGATTTATGTCCAGAGAGGATCTGGAACTCTTTAAGCTTCTGATCACAGTGAGCGGGATCGGTCCCAAGGGAGGCCTGGCTCTTCTGAGCGTTGGAACGGCGGATGATCTGCGCTTCGCGATCATGACCGGGGATTCCAGGATGATATCCAAGGCTCCGGGCATCGGCAAAAAGACTGCGGAAAGGGTGATCATCGACCTCAGGGACAAGGTATCCGGGATGCATGACGCGGAAATGCTTGCTATTGCTGCGGGAAATGCGGGAATTTCGGGATCAGGAGGATTTGATGCCGGTTTGCCGGGGGCTGCCGCAGGACAGGACAGCGCCGCCGAGGAAGCGGCAGAAGCCCTCACGGCACTCGGGTATTCCAGGGCGGAGGCCGTCAAAGCGGTCAGGGCCTGCAAAGAGAACGCGCAGAAAGAGCAGAAGGAACTGGCCGATACTGAGAGTATCCTCAAAGCGGCACTGCGCTATCTGTAAACGGATGCGCCTGACGGGAAGAAAGCAAGGAACGGGATCGAATAAAGCTTATGCAGAGAAGAACGATAGAAACAAATTTCACGGAAGAAGACAGCCGCATCGAAGGCACTCTGAGGCCGCAGCGGCTCAGCGAATATATTGGACAGACCAAGATCAAGGAGAGCCTGGGGATCTCTATCGCGGCGGCCAAACAGAGGGGGGAGCCTTTGGACCACCTGCTCTTCTACGGACCGCCCGGACTTGGCAAGACGACGATCTCAGGGATCATTGCCAATGAGATGGGAGTAAATATCAGGGTCACCAGCGGACCGGCGATAGAAAAGCCGGGAGAAATGGCGGCGATCCTCAACGGACTTAAGGAGAACGACATCCTCTTTGTCGACGAGATCCACCGCCTGAACAAACAGGTGGAAGAGGTGCTGTATCCGGCCATGGAAGATTTTGCCATCGATATCCTGATCGGAAAGGGCGCGGCGGCCAAGTCGATCCGTCTGGAACTCCCCAGATTTACGCTGATAGGCGCGACGACGAGGGCGGGACTGCTCTCGGCCCCTTTAAGGGACCGGTTCGGAGAGATCCACAGGCTGGAATTTTACAATACCGGGGAGCTCAAGCAGATCGTCAAGGCCAGCGCGAAAAAACTCAGGGTGCCCATTGACGACGAGGGTGCCGTAGAACTTGCCCGCAGAAGCCGCGGCACGCCGAGACTGGCCAACAGGATCCTCAAGCGTGTCAGGGACTACGCGCAGGTCAGATATGACGGAAAGATCACATTGGACATCGCGCGCACAGCGCTGGATCTGATGGACGTTGACCGCATGGGTCTTGACAGGGCGGACAGGAACTTCCTCTATACCCTGATCGAGAAATTCGGCGGAGGACCGGCGGGACTGGATACGCTGGCAGCAGCCATAGGAGAGGATTCCGGAACCCTGGAGGATCTTGTGGAACCTTATCTTCTGCAGAACGGACTGATCAACAGGACGCCCAGAGGAAGGGTCGCGACGCGGGAGGCTTATACACACCTTGGATTCCCGTATATGGAGGATTAAGAAGGTATGAATGAAAAGACAGATGCACAGGTAGTGATCGGAGGCAGGACTTACACCCTCAGCGGTTACGAGAGCGAGGAGTATCTTCTGAGAGTGGCCGGGTATCTCAACGGCAAGATCGACGAACTTAACGCCGATCCGGACTACGGGAGACTTCCGGTCGATATGAGGCAGCTCCTTCTCAATCTCAATATCGCGGACGACTACTTCAAGGCTGTCGCGAAGAACGAAGAACTGCAAAGCGTTGTTGACAAAAAAGAGAATGATCTCTATGATATCAAACACGAACTCGTGGCAGCGCAGATGAAGCTTCAGAGCGCTGAGAAGAAGAAAAAATAGGAGACAGATCCAATGACGAGCGGCGGGACGAAACTTCCTGAACTGCTGGCGCCTGCCGGCAGCAGGAAAGCCTTTCTGGGCGCGCTGAAGGCCGGCGCGGACGCGGTCTATCTGGGCGGAGAGAAATTCGGCGCCAGAGCGTATGCGGAGAACTTCACAGAGGAAGATATAATACGATCCATCAGGGAAGCTCATGTTTTTGGCAGGAAAGTGTATCTTACACTGAATGTCCTGACCAAGGAGAGCGAACTTGAGGAGACGGTGGATTTTGCCATAAATCTGTACAGAGAGGGGCTGGACGGCGTGATCGTGCAGGACCTTGGAGTTCTTAAAGTGCTCCATGAGCGCTGTCCCGGTCTGGAGCTGCATGCCTCCACGCAGCTGTCCTCGTCGGCGCCTGAATCCGTGCGCTTTCTCAAAGAACTCGGAGTCCGCAGGGTAGTCCCTGCCAGGGAACTGTCCCTGGAGGAGATCAGGACCATCAAGAGAGAGGAGCCGGTGGAGGTGGAGAGCTTCATCCACGGCGCTATGTGTTACTCCTATTCCGGGCGCTGCCTGCTCTCAAGCTTTCTGGGAGGAAGGAGCGGAAACCGGGGAAGGTGCGCGGGAACATGCCGGCTTCCCTACAGGATCCTGGACGAGGAAGGCAGAGAAGCCGGCCTCGGAAAAGGCAGGGAGCACTATCCGCTCTCTATGAGGGACCTCTGTGTTCTGGAGATCCTCCCTGACCTCATTGACGCAGGCATCGATTCTTTCAAAATAGAGGGCAGAATGAAGAGCCCCCACTACGCAGCGGGGGTCACCGCGCTCTACAGAAAGTATTTGGATCACTTTCTGGAGTGGGACGCTGAAGGACGGAAAAAGCCTTGGAAGATCGAGGCGGAGGACATGCGGAGGCTGAAGTCCCTGTATCTTCGCGCCGACCTGAGCACCGGATACTATTATAAGAAAAACGGAAGAGAACTTCTGACTATCACAAAGCCCGGTTACGCCGGGACCGATGACGGACTTCTGGAGGAGATCGAAGAGAAATACCTCAGAGAGACCGCCAAAAGACCGATCCGGGGCAGAGCGGTGATCATACCGGGAGAAGAGGCGAAACTTACGGTGACAGCTCCATCCCTTTGCAGCGGCGCTGAGTCAGTCACTGCAGAAGTCCCAGGCGATATCGTCCAGACTGCTGACAAGAGACCTATGCAGGCGCAGGAGATCGAGCGGCGCCTCAGAAAGACGGGAGATTCTCTCTTTGAATTTGACACATTGGAAGTGGTAGTGTCGGGGAATGTTTTCCTCCCTGTAGCTTCCCTGAACGCGCTGAGACGCGACGCGCTGGCGGCGCTGGAGGAGAAGATCCTCGAAAGCGCGGCGAAACCCGAAAGAACTCAGAACGCCGCAGAAAAAGCATTAACGGGCGCTGACGGTCACATAGCGGATGACCCGGGACGAACAGAGGACGGAGCGGAGTCTGATACAGGCCGGAGAAACCCGGAAATCTGGGCTCAGGTAACAACCCCCGGGCAGCTCAAGGCCGCGCAGCGGTGCGGTATACAGAATATTATCGTGGAAGAAACTCCGCAGATCATGGAGACTTTATCGGAAGCTGACAGGGCACAGTGCCTGATCGCTCTGCCCCATGTTTGCCGCGCCGGCAGCAGGGAGAGAGTCAGAAAGCTCGCCGGAATGGGATTTCGCGGCGTGCTTGCCAGAAACCCCGAGGAGATCGATATTTTGCGGCAGATCCGCTATGAGGGGCTTGTCATCGGTGACGGCTCTCTGTATCAGTGGAACACGCCGGCAAGGGACGTTCTTCTTGAGCACTGCGATAAACTCAGCCTTGGCTGGGAACTGTCAGGCAGGGATATGGTCCCTCTCATGAAAGGTGTCGGCGACAGGCAGCTTCTGCAGGTATACGGCAGGATCCCGATGATGATCACGGCGGGCTGCGTGAAGAAAACGGCCGGAATGTGCAGTCACAGGGAGCAGGGATTCTTTGCTCTCGAGGACCGCAAGGGAATGCGCTTCCCTGTCCGCTGCGTCTGCGGACACTGCTGCAATGTGATCTACAACAGCCTTCCGCTCTCCTTGCATAGCTTTGTGAAAAAAGGAGATCCGGTGATCAGCGAAGCCTCAGGGTGGATCTGCGCGTTCACTACGGAAAGCGGCTCCGAGACGGAGGAGATCCTCCGCTGGTACCGCTCGGGCGGCGAAGACAGCGGCGCGCAGCAGATATTCCGGGAATACACTACCGGGCATTACCGCAAGAGTGCTATCTGACGGGGCTCATTACTATAGTACGGATTTCACTGTTAAAAAGGGGGTGAAGAAATGCAGGCCTACGCAGTTTCATACAGCAAATATATGATCGCGGCCTCCATGGTTCTTTACACATTTCTCGCCTATGTGGCTCTGCCTTCGGGTAAAGACGTGCGGCGCACCTGCGAAACTCTGCAGAGGCTGTGCCTCGGTGTCTTTACAGTCAACGCCTATCTCACTATGGCGATCCTTGCCGGGGACGAGTATATCTTTACATTCGGCATTTTGCAGCTTTTGATCGTCCTGGGGGCGTCTCTGCTCTACAGGACTCTCTATAAAAGCGCCAACATGCTCATGATCAACAATATCATGATGCTTTTAAGCACCGGCCTTGTCATGATCACCAGGATCAACCAGGCCAAAGCGCAGAAACAGCTTCTGATCTCGCTTGCCGGCATGGTGTTTCTCATGGTGATCCCTCTCTTGCGAAGCAAGTTCGACTCCCTTAGAAAAGGGACTTATTTCTACGGGATCCTGGGGATCGCGGCGCTTGGAGCAGTGCTGCTTCTGGGCGCGATCACGAACGGTTCCAAGATCAGTTTCACTATTGCCGGAATGACCTTCCAGCCCAGTGAATTTGTCAAAATACTGTTTCTTCTTTTCATGGCTAGCGCCCTGTGCGAGGAGAACAACAGGACTCACCTGGCGATCCTTACGGCTGCGGCCCTGGCCCATGTGGGTATCCTGGTGCTGTCAAGAGACCTGGGCAGCGCGCTGATCTTCTTTGTGATCTATCTGGCACTGCTTTTTCTGTCGACGGGAAACTGGAACATCCTGGCGGGAGGGCTTTTGCTGGGGCTGATCACGGCTGTGATCTGTTTCTTCCTGTTCTCACACGTCAGAGTAAGGGTACAGGTCTTCCTGGACCCCTGGACCAGCATTGACGGTAATGGTTTTCAGATCACTCAGGCACTGTTTGCCATCAGTTTCGGCGGCCTGTTCGGGGCGGGGCTCATGCAGGGAATGCCCTCGAGCATCCCTTTCGTGGAATCAGACTTCATCTTCGCGGCGATCGTGGAGGAGATGGGGATCCTGTTCGGCATCTGCCTGATCCTTCTGTGTCTCAATATTTTTACGGATTTCCTCCTGCTTGCAGGAAGTTATTCCAATAAATTCTACAGACTCTACACATTCGGAACTGCTATTGCATTTATTTTCCAGGCTTTTTTGACGATCGGCGGGGAAGTGAAGTTCATTCCCCTGACGGGTGTGACGCTGCCGCTTGTGAGCTACGGCGGAAGTTCGGTGCTCGCGACCTTCATCATGTTCGGCATTGTAGGGGCGATCTTCCTTCTGCAGGAGGAGCGGCTCGAGAGGTTCCGCCAGCGCTACGAGGCGGAACACAGCGCGGACAGGAGCAGGATGTACGAGGACGCGGCAAGGGCGCGGGAGACCGGCGGATATCGCAATGACAACGGTCAGGGAAGCGCGGATCAGGATTTCTACAAAGATTTCAAGGGTGTCCCCATCTATGATCCGAGCAAGGATTATGAGAACATGAACCGTTTTGACGTCTGACAGAGGATCTTATAATGGCTATATTTCGAAAAAAGAAAGCTTCTTCAGACCGGGAGCAGGGTAATAATCCGGATCCGGCTATGTACGCCGGCGCTTCGGTCTGGGAGAAGCTGGAGAGAGAAAAGAAAGCGGCGAGATGGCACATTATCTTTTTCGCGGTCCTGTTCGCGCTGCTGTTCGGCTGGATGTGTTTTTATTTTACGCAGACGGCGATCGAGGACAGAGTAGAACTGTTTAATAATGACTACAACCACAGAGATGAGCTCCTGGCCACAAGGAACCGCCGGGGCAGCATTTATGCCTCGGACTCGGAGACGCTGCTGGCATCCACGCAGACAGAACTCGATGAGGAAGGCAATGTGGTGCAGATTCGAAGTTATCCCTTCGGCAGCATGTATGCCCATGTGGTGGGATATGCGCCGCTGGGCGGGAGCGGCCTGGAGGAGCACTTCAAGTACGAGCTTCTTCACTCCGACCTTCCCCTCTCGGAAAAAGTGAGGTATGACAACAAAGAAAATGCCGAGGATAAGCTTTACCCGGGCAATAACCTTATCACCACGCTTGACCCGAAGATCCAGCAGGCCTGTTACGACGCG
>CACZJD010000023.1 GCA_902781325.1 uncultured Lachnospiraceae bacterium | reverse complement strand
TATACCGATATGAGGAAATCCATTGATGGTCTTTGCGCCATCATAAAAGACCAGATGGACACAGACCAGCCGGATGGCCGGAGCCTGTACCTGTTCTGCGGAAAACGCCGCGACAGGATCAAGGCGATCCTGAAAGAGCCGGACGGCCTGGTCATGATCTATAAGCGTTTAACAGCAGAAGGCCGCTACCGGTGGCCGAGGAACAGCTCCGAGGTCAGAAATCTGACATGGAAGGAGTTCGGGTACCTGATGGACGGCATCGACATTGACCAGCCAAAGGCGATCAGGATCCGCAGGGATGCATGAGCCTCCGGATCCTCCTCTTTGCCCATAGCGGCATTGACAGGAAAAACCAGTTATTCCTTCCAATAATGTTATATTTATGATATAATTAATATAACATTATTGGAGGGGGACTTGTCATGCCTGGAGCTTCGCGCGACATCCAGATCATTGAGATGAAGGATGCCATATCCGAACTGAATAATAAGTACGAGCTCCTGATGAAGGCTCTTGAAGAAACAAAGGCTCGAGAAGCCCAAAAGGATCAGACCATCGAAGAACTGAAGGCGGCCGAGGCCCAAAAGGACAAGACCATCGCCAACCTCAATGAGCAGGTCGAGTATCTGACAAAAAAGCTTTTCGGCAGAAAGAGCGAAAAGTCTGACGGCATCCCCGGCCAGCTGAACCTGTTCAATGAAGCTGAGGCATCCCAGGATCCTTCCAATACCGGTGAGGTCGGACTTGCCGATGACTTTCTTCAGGTAAAAGCCGAAGCAGGGGCGAAACCCCGAAAGAAAAGGCAGTCCGCTGAGGAAAAGTACAAAAACTGCAGGCAGAAGAAAGAATACCTGGATGTTGATGAGGCCATGCGGACCTGCCCGCGCTGCGGGAGCACGCTTGAGTATATCGGCGAGGAGTTTGTGCGCCGCGAGATCAGGGTCGTTCCCGGATACGTGGAAGTTGTCAGCTACTACAGCCGGAACTATGGCTGTCCCATATGCAAAGGCAGCGGGACCGTCCTTCCGTATATCGTTAAAGGAAAAGACGGAAAGCCTCATATGATGAAAGGGATGGCTTCCGCATCGACAGTAGCCTGGATCATGTACCAGAAATACTGTAACAGTGTACCTCTGTACCGGCAGGAGAAAGACTGGGAAAGGCTCTATGGCCTGAAGATCCCCCGGTCAACTTTTGCGAACTGGGTTATTGACAATGCCGATACCTTCCTCAAGCCTGTTTATGACCACATGCACAGGCTGCTCGTCTCCAGGGACTTCCTGATGGGGGATGAGACCCCGCTCCAGGTCCTCCACGAGCCTGACCGCCGCGCACAGACGAAATCGTACATGTGGGTCTTCCGTACAGGAGAGGATGGGGGTCCTCCCATCATCCTGTATAACTATTCCGAGACCAGGGCCGGCTATAACGCACGCGGGTTTCTGGGTGATTATTCCGGGTATTTCATGTGCGACGGCTTTGGCGGTTATAACAGCCTGCCAAATGCAAAGCGGTGTGCATGCTGGTCACATATACGCAGGTATCTCCTGGACGCGATCCCAAAAGGAAAGAAAGATGACTACTCCGAGCCTGCCGTGCAGGGCTTCATGTACGTCGAAAAGCTCTTCCTTTTGGAGAGAAGCATCAGGGAAAAGAACAAAGGCCCGGATGCTGTCAGAGATGCGAGAAATAAGAAGGAACGTCCTGTCCTGGACGCTTTCTTTGCGTGGGTTGACCGCCAGAAACCTGTAAAGGGTTCCAGACTGGACAAAGCCATCGTCTATATCAACAACCGCAGGCCGTACCTTCTGACTTATCTTGAAGACGGGCGGTGCAGCCTTTCAAACAACCTCACCGAGCAGGGCTGCAAATCCATGGTGATCGGCAGAAAGAACTGGCTGTTCTCCGACCGGCCGGTCGGAGCCTCAACCAGTGCGATGGTCTATTCCCTGACTGAGACATCCAAGCTGAACAGAGTGAATCCCTACCACTACCTTCAATACGTCTTTGAGAAGGTATCTGCCGTCCCTGATCCGGGCAGGATGTCAGCTTTTGAACTCGATGGGCTGATGCCGTGGAATGCCATGCTGCAGGAAGCAATCAAATCCTACAGGAAGACAAAGGATGACTGAACTGACGCGCTTTACTTCGCGGCTGGGGTGCTTTTGCTTTGGGAGTAAAATGCTACTCCCTACCATTGTCTCAGGCAGGATAGTTCATGTCCAACCACCCAAAGTTTTATCGCTTACCTTTCTGTCAAGATCAAGTTTAAATTTATTCTTTAACAGTAATCGTGACGGTCTCATATTAGGATCGCGCTCCTCAATTACTTTCTCAAGGATCTCTACCGCAGATTCTATGGTCATATCGTATTTATATATTAAATAAATAATGTACATATTCTTTAATTCGAAATAATCATAGTTGTCTTTCGTACTATAGTAATTTTCAATTTCGAAATATTGATGTGTTAGTTTAACAACTTTGTCTAAAGAGAAGCTATCTCCTTTAAAAATATCTTCATAATACTCCTGAAATAGTCTCTTCTTTTGGTTACTTGCTCGATCCGGATACCCTGAAGCAGAATACAATAATTGCGCAATTTTTTCTTTTGAAATTCTATAAAGATATTCAACGCCATCTTCACCGACTTGGCCATTTTTTCGGATATATAGAATTCCTTCTTCTTTAAGATATGTTTCAATCTGTATCTGCACGTTATCCACGGACTTTAAATCCGAGCTGGAGATGGCATTTTGGCTATTTGTGTATTCTGCAATTCTATTTTTTAACTCGTCATCTTCTGATATTTTAAAAATGCGCACTAAAACATATGTTTCTCTCAAGTTATGTATATCACTATCTGTACTATTCGATTCAAGATAATTGTAAATGGATCGTATGGTCTGCCCTCCATTGACAATCTGAAAGTCCTTTAAATGAAACATGTACCTTGTATGACTGTTTATAGGTGTAGAATCAATCCTTACTGCTGTGAAAGTCAATCCATTATTCAGCATGAAAAATTCTTTATGATTGTTCTCTAATGTAGAAATAATATTCTTGTTATATGTCGTTTCTCCTAAGTAACCACGAACATTATCATACAACAAAGCATAATCCAACTTTGCATCCTTTATACAAGTATCATCTTCAATATTGTACTTGAGACATAATTCATCATTAATGCTCGTTATTCTGATGAGATCTGCCAGTGACATTTTTATAGTATATGATCTCTGTGTCGATAGATCATCCGGTTCGAAAATAAGAAAATCATTTGGTCCGACAACAAATTTGCTTTCTTTTCTTCCTCTCGACGGTACTATAAATGCCATTATATCATCTAGAGAGATAGTACGTACTTTCATTCCGTATGTTCTCTCAAGAAGTTCAACATATCCATTTGTCCCTGGAGAAAAGCCAGATGCTTCATTTGAAACCACGTACAGTACTATGTTACATAAAGTGTTACTGTTTAATAAACTATGTATTTTCAGTAAAGACCTCTTTACTTTCGTCTCTGGAAGCTCTGTTTTAAACTTTTGTTCATTATCTAACAAATATTCCAGATATTTTGTAGAACGTGATAAAGCACCTTCTTCTTGATGTTTTTGAGGATTGAATTTTTCTCTAAATTTAAAATTGAACAATTGAATTGAGGCTTCCTCTGCATCCGTATCTCCAACAATATTCACTGCATCCATTCCAAGATCATCTATTGCTTCTCCAATTACAGTTTTATTGTAATCAGTATCGATAATCATATTCTTAACAGAATCTACATCTCTTTCCCCAGTAATGCTTTCTAAAACTAGATGATAGAATCCCAATCGTCGTTTTTGTGCATCATCACATTCTATAGTAACATTTAAGAAGTCAAACATCTTTCTAGATTTCAAGTTAACAATTTTAAAATCATTAAGTGTCGCCATAGGTTAATCCTCTATATTCTTATATGCTTCATCCAATTCCTTCAATAATTCAAGCCTTACAACCTCTTCCGCTTTCTCAAAATAACCGTTTATCAGCTTAAATCCTGTATTAGCATACTTTTGAGCCTTTGAATAAACCTTTCCAACGTTATTTAATACATCCAAATCATCAGTATTATCCATGTCACCGATATATGTCGAATATAGATAAGCCTCATTTTTGGTATTAATATACTCTCCTCTAACCAGGGTCTCTGTTTTAGTTAGGTCAGATTCAATTCCACATTCAATGCCCAGTGCCATTGCAAACAAAAACAGTTCCATTCGAGAACAATTTTTAGTATCTAAACTCAAGAGTTGAGATGAATCAATCCTTTCAATTGTCTTTTTTGCATCTCCTGAGCAATTTAATATTTTTACAGCTTTATCCATTTCTCCACCTATTTATTTAATATATGTTTCTCTTTCGTCTACAGTCGTAAGCTCCTTAAAAGTGCTAACACAAGGCTCTAACGCATTACGTATTTCCTGGGAATACTCTGATGGAGTAAAGGTCATAATAACCTGTTTGTTCTCCGATAACTGGTTCAGGACATCTGCAAAATGTGCTCTGTTTTCCAAATCAACGCGTCCTACCGGCGTGTCAATAAAAAGCATAGAATCGTAACCCGAAACTTTCTGCAAGGCTAAAGTAAAGGAAAGAGCTAACAAAGCACGCTCAGCAGCACTGCAGGCACCTACCATTGGATAGCCAAAACTATCGAACAATTCTAAATTGTAAGAATCATCAAGCTCAATATGATCAAATGTTTCCGTTTTCCAATCCAACCTCCCAAAGATATCCATCGTTTCAATGGTCATTTTATCTTTTACTTCCGTCATCATTTCCTGCTCAATTTCCCTTACAATGGAAAGAGCCTTTTTCGTAAAAGCAATCTTTTTTTCAAGTTCTGCAAGATCTGCCTGATTCTCAATGGCTCTTGCCAAGTCACTTTCTATAGCTGATAAATCTTTCTGTGCAGCGTCCAATTGAATTTCCAGTTTAATTCGATCTTCATCATTTTTCTTCTTTAAATCCTGATATCTCGAGCGTTTTTCATGCATTTCTCGTATTTTTTCTTTATCAGAATAATTCTTAAGGAAAGCATCTAACTTATTGAAATGTTCGCGAAGCTGCTTTAGATCAAAAGTAAGACTCCTTTCCTTTTCAACAAACGCTTCTCTTTCTTCTGGATATTTCTGACAGCGTTCAATAGCATCTTCTAAAGGACTTTTCATTTTAACAAGGAGGTGTGATACAGTTGTAGATAGTTCTAATTGTTTTAAAACCCCTCTAACTGCCTCCTCCTCAGCTTCGTCCATATCACGACCACATATCAAACATTTATGATACTTGAGCATTCTCTCAAGAAACTGTCGGTCAATGTTTGGCGGTAATTGTCCCTGTCCTTCTTTCTCGTTAACGATATCCAAAGCTTTTTTTAGCCTAGGATACAATGCAAATAATACTTTGAACTCACGAATAAAATGGTTAAATGCTATATAATGATTTGCAAGTTCAGCTTCTTTTGCCTCAATTTGTTCTGATACTTCTTGATACTCTTTCTCTTTATCAGGAACACCGTCTTTTCCAGCCAAATACTCATTGCAAATAGTAATCTCTGAATCTGCAATACTAATTTGTTTCTTACATTCTGCAATTCGTGCTATTAAATCGTTAACACATACTTCTTTAGCCGATTTTTTTTCGTTTAATCCTTTTATACCAACATTCTTATTTCCAGCTTCATTCTGAAAATCGTGAATCACTTTTCCTAATCTATCACTCATTGAATCAAGAAGGTTGACCTGTGAGATATTAAAAATAGCCTGGTGGATTTTCTCTCCCTGATTGCTAATAAAGTATTTATCTAATTGTTCTCCATCGAAGAAAAAATACTCCTTAATATCTTCTGGAAGATATTGCTTTACTAAACTATCAATTCGTTCCGAATCGGTAATAACATCATTTCCAGATTTAGCAATGATCGTAGCTACAAAAGAAGGCTTAAATTCAAACGGTTCTTTTGCAGCCTTAAATTCTTGACTTCTTTCAAAAGTTATACGTCTATTATCAACACCAATTGTTACGGCTACAGTTGTACAACATTTACTGTTTCCTGCTTCAATTGCTTCTTCTAAAACAGCACTATTAATTCTCTTTTTTGCATTTTTTTCATTTCCAAGATGAGATTCTTTCCCATATAAACACCAAGAGATAGCATTAAGTAAGTTGGTTTTTCCGATACCATTATTACCTAAAATAATATGTAAATCATACTTTCCAATTTTTCCAAACTCGAAAACAACATTTTTATATTGTCTAAAATTTGTTATCGCAACTCGTTCTATTCTCATTTCTTTTCACCTTTAACAGCCTTATCAATTTCAGATTTGTATTTTTTTTTGAACTGCCCTAAACCTTTATTCTCTTCGTCCAGAATAGTAAGGATAAATTCTTGCAACTCTTTATCATCTTTAGTTTTTTGGGATACCTTTTTCAAAATAGTTTTATTTAATGCCATAATTATTCACCCATTTCTTCAAATAATTTCTTTAGTGTCTCAATATTATTTAATGCATTTTCGGAAATGTCATAAATGCGCTTTTTTTCCTTATCGCAAATCATCTTTTCAAATTCAATCAGATCAGGATCTGATAGCCGGTCAGCACTTGGACGAATTGTGATGTCCCATATATTGGCTTTTGTCTTATCAGGAGCCTGTCGAATTACGCGGCCAATTCTCTGAACATACTCTCTCGGATTTGTTGAACTTGCCATAAGTATTGCATTTTGTGCACTTGGAATATCTATCCCTTCATCAAGACATTTTATTGCGACCAAAGATTTGTAATGACCCTCTTTAAAATGTTTAATTATGTGCTGACGTTCTGTTAAACCATCATATTTAGCTGAAATAGTTGTTCCTGCTTCCTGAGTAAAGGAGTGTGCAGGTATTCGCATTTCATACATAATCTGAATTACTCGCTCAATTTGTTCCGGAGAGACAAATATTATCAAGTCTTTGATTTCTGACATGGAACTTAAGATTTCTCTAAGTTTATCGTATTTATTCTCAGCATCTTTAATGATATTTGCACGTTTAAACAATAAGCGTTCCATCTTTTGAGCATATTCATCAGAGTCCTTTGAAAACGTACTGAGTTTTCTCACTTCTTTCGAAAGTTTAGCATATTCCGCCAACTCTTTTTCGGTAAGATCAACAAACTCTAAATTGTAAGAAAAAGGAACAAGAAATGTTTTACCTGTCAAAGGATTAATCGTTGTCAGTGCGTCTCGAATAGAAAACTCAAAAGTCTTTTCACCAAAATACCTATCTAATACTTTGGTGCCACTTTCATCAAACCATCTACTTGGTGTTGCACTCAATCCAATTCGATAATCATATCGCTCGAGTAATGCCTTTCTGCTTTCTGATGCCCCTAACCCATGAGCTTCATCTCCGATGAATAAATATCTAATATCGGATGAACTGTTTATGATCACATTTGTAAAATCACTCTTTGCACTGGTCACATGCGTCGTGAAAATAATAGCAGTATTATAAAAGCCTGTAGTTATTTTAAGTATTACTTCTTGTAACGTACTCCTCCACTTTTTATTAGTTCCATCAATTACTTCTGACATTCCAAAATCAAAAGGTATTTTTTCGATTTCGGATTTCCATTGAAGTGACAAAGTACCTTGAGGACAGGCAACAATTATTATCAGTTTTTCTTTGGTTAACAACAGTTCTGCAATACAACCGAAGGCTGTACGTGTTTTTCCAGTACCTGTTGCCATTTGAAATAGCAATCTAAATTCGTTATTAAGCCATTTCTTTATGGCATTTTTTTGATAGAAGAACAAAGATAGGCTATTATCAAAAATATTCTTTTTTTCATAATACTTGCGGTAGCTCTTGATAACTGTATGTTCTATCGAGAATGATTTTGATTTTTCGATTAATTGTTTTTTAACTGAATCAGGTAAATTATATGTCTTAACATTCTTCCTTTTATTGCTCCAAAATTCTAAGAATTTTTTCTCATCCTTTTCAAGATACTTTTTTTCTTCGTTCCAGGAAGAAAACACTTTAAACTCTTCAACGTTATAGAGCCAACCAGAAGCTGTTTCATTAATAGAACCACTAAAGGATATTTTGTTTCCTTCTGCATCAGTAAGGATGCCTACTTTCTGGTGAAAAATTCCACTATGCTCAATCTCTTTTCCAGTACAGAACTTACCATGTTCTGTGACTACGGCAAGTTTGATCTCTAAATATCCATTTGCGACCATCCATCCCAATGCAGAAATATGTTGCTCTTGTAAAGCATCTTCAAGGTCACTAAATATATTCTGGTATTTGGAATCAAAAAAAGTCTCAGGATTGGAGTTTACCAATTCTAAGACTTTGGCATCCTCTTCATCCAACCTTGGACAAGCAATCAAACGCATCACTCCATGGTTCCTAATAAAACCAGCAATACCTTTTGAAGCGATGGCAAGACTCGAGGACGTAAAAAATCCAGCTATGCGATCATAAGATGTAGCACATCTCAGAACTGGGGCATAAAACTCTTCAATGAGATCATCTTGCCCGGTTTCATAGCTGGATTTTAAATGTAATTCAATAAAATTCTTTTTCATGAATATTACTCGCTATCATACTCAATCATAGAACAAAGTGTCTGATTACCTTCCACGATCGATCTTATCACACTTATGACATTAGATCTTCTTCTATTTTGAGTAGATGCGGATAATATTTTAATTTCTTTGTTAATCTGGTTTACAGATCTGGCCTTGAACACACTCTGAACAATCGGAATTCGTAAACAAAGCCTTTTAATAAGTTCCTTCTTCTCAGTGTCAGATAACTGATAAAATTTATATCCTAACAATGAGGAGTAGATATGTGATTGGTTACCATTTTTACTAATACAAGCAAGGTCCAATAAAGTAGCTAATTTAGCATGATTTTCACCATATTTTTTCTGCGCCACTTGGCTATCATTCATATTGGTGTGGCCGGTGCCTAGATAATAACCCATCTCCTCAAAGGTCATTAATTCTTCTGATTCTACAAGGATAATATTTACTTTATAGAATGAGTCCATTAAATCACTATACTGTGGGATATTATCTTTACTAACAGCTTCAAGATTCTCGGATTTTACAATAATATCGATAATATCTTCCAAAGAATACTTAAGTAAAATCTGAATCCATCGATCTATAATTTTATCTTTATCGGCACATTCAGAGTTTTTGTATGATAAGCACTGTAAATCAATTTCTTTTTCAAAATATAGCTTAATAAATTGTTTTTCTATTTCTGTATTATCAGAGAAAATATTATACCAACATATCCCCTTCTTTTTGCAAAGGCTACATAATGGTTTATTTTCATACCTTCTTCCATAGCCATACTGTATAGTGTATATATTTTCCTCATCAAAGCGTAAATCAAAGTACTTTTTTGCAATCTCAGGAAATTTTGCTTCAAAATCGAGCATAGTCTGATAAGCAGCACAATTGGTCTCTTGATTCTTTTTCTGTTCCTGATTAGCGATGCAGAACTGTCTAAAGGATTTTTTCTTGAAAAAATTCGGTTGATTACACCAACGCGCTAATTCAATGTACATACCTTTATATGGACTTTCTTTGTATTTTTCATACCGCATTATATATGGAAGGCTTCCATATTTCATCAATGTTGAAATTCTAAAAAAAACACCTTCAATATCCTTTTCGTCTTGTGAATCAAATCCACTAATTACATACATTTTACAAACACGGGAGCTGTATCTTTTCCATAATTGAACTTTTTCTATGATCAGATCGGCATCTTCAAGATGGTCAAATGCAAAAATAAAGTCTCCATGATATTTAGCATGAGTAAACCGATATGCTTTTCGATCAGTCATTAATCGCAAATCAATTCCCTGTCTAAACTGGAACGGCTTTTCAGTAGCTTCTAGCTCATCCATTACCTCTTCCCACTTGGGGTATGCAAGAATATTATCGTCCCATAAATAAATATATGGCTTACTTTCATCATAAAATTCTGACACCTTAGAGTGTCTGAAAGTATGATCATATTTTTTATTTACACAAAATGAGCACTTTCTAAAACAGCCTCTTGTAGTAAAACCGATAGAGTAATCAAGATAGTCTGCATAATATGTACGACTTTTTCCTGCTTTCAATTGCTCATTTACATATTCTGTATATAAGTCATAATCTGGTTTATGATGTTCAATCTCCTCAGGTAGATTAGGACCACCATCTGGGAAAAAACCTGTCCCACCGATATGAACATTTGGTAAAGAAATAAGCCAGTCCGGAATATTTGAAAATGTAAACACTTTGGAAATAAAAATCTCATCAAAATTAGTTGCATCTAAATAAGAACGGAAAATCAGCTTTACATCATGCCCTAATTCCTTATAATAACCAGATATTTTCATCAGTGCCAAATTTGGGTGGCGTGTCCCATGATCCATTAAATCAGCATCTAGTATACCAATTTTCATACATAATTTTCCTTTCAGAAAGATCGAATCTTATTTCGATCATAATTCCTTTCGATTATATCACATTAGTTTAAAATAACAAGATCTCTCTCTGGAAAACTTGACTTTTTCAAAAGAGCTGATCCATATTAATTACTGTATCCTAAAAGTATTATTTCACGTCAGATCTGTATACTGGCTTTTATAGGAAAATTTGTTAGAATGGAGGGGCTTTGTCTCCACTTCTTTCATACGGTCGTTAATTCCTTCCGTCTTCAGTCTTTACTCTTAAGAGGTCTCGAAATCAGGGCTTCTAGGGGCTTCGGTCTGGTTGGCACCTGCCGCCTGTCAGTTATTATTAGCTCTTTCATATGTTAGAGTGCAGTCAAAGCGTAATAATGAATTTACGCTCAGAACTTGACAATAGAAGAGAAGATAGTTACTTTATTTGTAAATTAACCGTTGTTTTTCTTTTTTAATCAATCATCGTTAAAGGAGAGAATATTTAATGCCTAGAAAGAAAAAAGAAGAAGTTGCAGCCGTTGAAAACATTGTCGCGGAAGTGGCTGAGGCTCCTGTAAAGAAGACTCGCAAGCCCCGTGCAAAGAAGGAAGCCGCAGCTGAAGCAGCAGCTCCCCCTGAGAAGCCCGCTCGCAAGCCCCGCGCTCCCCGCAAGAAAGCTGTTGTTCCGAATTTCGTGATCCAGAACAGCGCTGATGAGGGAATCACATATGCATCTGTAGTGGAAAAGGTGCAGGCTGCAGTTACGATCAAGGATGTTACTTCCCTGGACATCTATGTGAAGGCCGAGGAAGGAAAGGCATACTATGTCGTAAACGGCGAAGCCGCGGGTGCGGTAGATCTTTTCTGATACAGCTTCCGGCAGAGTTTTTATAGATTCGATTGCCTGATGAGGGGAGACACCAGTGCCTCCCCTTTTTTGATGCATTAATTTTCCCGGCTTCATCCGGATGTAACTGTGAACCAGTAACTGTGTATCAGTTCCCCCGAGGATTTAAAGAAGCTGTCTTCTATGTCAGCATACGGACCATCAGGGAAGTTTTTATAAGCGTTACCCACACAGCCAGTTCCTGCACCAGCATGGGGAGAATGCAGAGCCCTGTTCCGATTGCGATCATCCTCCACATTTCGGAGATTGGCTCCAGCTGAAAGTAATAACTGAGAATGCCGGTGACAATGATTACTCCGCCTGCAAGATCAAAGAACAGGGATGAGAAATGTGCTGCTACCAGGCAGATGCCCTGCACAATGGTCAGAGCAAGGATCACCGGCAGCAGGATGATTCTGAGAACCAGGCTGACCATGAATTTTAATCCTTTGATAATGAGATGCATAAGCTCACCATTCCTTTCTGTTATCGTGCCGCAGCCAGATCATGATTGACCTCGGATGTGTAGTACCCGTCTATGGTCGTCGGAGCATTGTACAGTGAAGCGAGCAGATACTTCCGGATGTTTTTGACCTTGGTCGTGTTTCCCTCGAGGCAGTTGACCACATAGACGATGTGCGAGTAATTCAACTTCAGGAGCCTGCTCCTTACGATCGCTGCGGGGAAACGTGTGCTTGCGATCAGGATCTCCTCCGACCGGCAAAGGAGTGTCTCCAGGATCAGGTCCACGATACCCTCGATAAGCTCCCTCCTTTGCGGGAAGGTCAGAAGAAGGTTGTCGTATTCGATGTTTTCGCAGATCAGAGCCCGATAGTCATCTGCAAGCGCAGTCAGAGGATCATGATCGTATCGCATCGTATCCCATCGATCCGGACCGGATCCGGACCTGCTGCCGGCGGATACAGGCAGGTCGTTGATATGATTCGATTCGATATTACTCCCTTCAGTCTTGTTTATATCAGTATTACTCTTAAGAGGTCCCGAAATCCGGACTTCTAGAGGTGACCGATCCGGCACTTCTAGAGGTGCGGATTTGGGCACCCTGGAGGTGCGGAAACGGGAAGTTCTGGAACCGGTGCTTTTTTGACCAGAGGTTCCGGTTTCTGCACCTCTGGATTCGACAGAGGACTTTGCATCGGGCCTGTTTCCAGCTGCGTCAGGCTCGCTTTGTGTACCGCCTGGTGCTGCTTCAGCAGGGTTTTTGGCAATGCCGGACATGAAACTCTTCAGGTAAAGGATATTGGGAAGGCCATGCCCCCGGCGTTTCTTTTCCAGAAGACCAAAGTTTTCCAGTTCGGACAGCAGCTCCATGGCTTTTTTCTTCGAAAAGCCGAGATCTTTCTGGATCTCCCCGATCTGGTAGATGATGAAGACCTTGTTCTCCTCGTCAAACCAGCCGTTTTTCCTGGAGAGAGACATACGGTCCAGAAGTACCCCATAGAGCACCTTTGACTGCATCGAGAGCCCGGCAAAGGTCTGCTCTGTCAGCATAACCTTCGGGATGCGGATGAAACTGAACTGGTCTGCCTGAGCCCCGTAATAATAATCGAAGGATTTTTTCATTATGCATCATACCTCCTCCATGAATTCTTCCCGGCTCCTTTTCCATTCTGTAAGCAGATCTTCGATGATGTCACGCATCTGCCTCGTTGTATAGTTTGCGGGGAAGTATTCCCGCAGTTTCTTTTCCGTGAAGGTCAGCTTGGAGGAAGGAGCCTTCCCCGGCTGGCTGTTGTTGAGGAGATCGATCATCCTGGCCTGCGTGATGGCACCGGCCTGAAGATGGTTGCGAAGAAGAGAGATTTGATTCAGCTTGACAGCGCCGTTTTCCTTGATGTACTCAAAAAGCCACTTCTGGATCTCGGGGTCGATATAGGAGATCTCGACGGCAACAGTGAACTGGAGGCGCTTCTGATCGACGAGGTCAAGGAGGGGAGAGATCAGCTCGGTGAGGCGGATGTAGCGGCGTACCTGCATCCTGCTTTCGCCCACTTGTTCGCCGACAAGATCTGCCGATTCTAAATTCCGCCCAATTTGGGCGGAATTTCCCTTGGAGGGTCTGCCTGCCTGTCTGCGTATAGCATCCAGCTTCATCTTATATGCAAATGCTTTTTCACTCGGAAGGAGTTCCTCTCTCTGTATATTGGCATCGACCATCTTGACGATGGCTTCATCATCTGTCATTTCGCGGATGATGGCAGGGACGGTCTCCATGCCGAGGAGTTCAGCTGCATGCATTCTGCGATGGCCGGAAACCATTTCGTAGATATCATTTCCGATCGGCCGGACCAGGACGGGGGAGAGGATTCCGTTGGCGCGGATGCTTTCTACAAGATCCTGCATCTTTTCGTCATCCAGGACTTTGAAGGGATGGTTTCGGAAGGAACGGATCTTCACGATTTCGAGATCCAGGGCGGATTCTTCATTGTTAACACCCAACAGTTCATCGATACTGGTCAGTTTGATTTTCTGTCCCGGTCTTGCCTTCATGCTTCGAGCACCTCCTTTGTCAGATTTGTGAAGCTCTGCGCGGCTTTGCATTTGGGGGCGTAGCGGTAGACGCTGACACCTTCAGCGCTTGATTCCGCCACCTTTACAGAGAAGGGGATGTAGGAATCCAGGACACCGACACTGGTCCCGTAGTTCTCGCGGATCATGGAAGTGATGTCTTTGGCATAGTTGGTGCGGTAATCGACCATGGTGATGAGAATGCCGCCGATCGAGAGCTGTTTGTTCAGGCGTTTTCTGACAACGGAGATGGTTTTGATCAGCATCTGCAATCCGACGACCGGCAGGTAGGCGGCCTGGACGGGGACAAGTACGGTATCGGCGGCGACGAGTGCGTTGATGGTCATGATCCCGAGGGATGGCATGCAGTCGATGAGTATATAGGTATAGTCATCCCGGATGCTGTCTACATATTCTTTCAGGATCATTTCGCGGCTCATGACGTTGGAGAGGGAGACCTCCAGGCCGGAGAGCTCCATGTTGGCAGGGAGCAGGTCCACGTCCTCCTCATGGTGGAGTAAGGAGTATCTTTTTGGGAACTCCTCTTCATTTATAATGCCCATCATGACTGTGGCCAGTGTCTCCGGGATGCTGTCGGGGTCCGGATACCCGAGGCTCACCGTCAGAGAGCCCTGGGGGTCCGCATCGATCAGCAGGACTTTTTCGCCTGCCATGGCCAGCCCGATACCAAGATTTGCTGTAACAGAGGTTTTTCCACAACCGCCCTTCTGGTTTGCTACTGCGATGACTTTAGCCATTCTTCCTTCCTCCTGTATTTTGGTCTTTTGTCTTATTTTTCCTGCCGGCCGGTCTGCCTCTTTTGGCTTTTGCCGGCTTCTGGTCTGTTTTTTCTGACGTTTGAGCCTGCCAGAGCTTCAAAATTTCCAGGATCTCCAGTTTGATCTGTGCCGCCGTGTGCTCCTTTGGAAAAAACTGATAGAGCTGCTCGTTTTTGAAAACGACCCGGTTGATCTCTCCCTTTTTTACCTCGCTGAGAATGGATCTCATCTTGGCTGGTGTGAGCGTCCCCTCCTTGCTCATCTTTTTCATCCGCTGGGCCTGCGATACGGAGGGCGTGGAGTGGACGAAGCGGATCGCCTGGACCAGCTCCTGCTGTTCCTCCGGCTTGAGAAAAGCGGATTCAAAGGCGGGATTGAAGGAAATCTCTCCCTGATCCAGCATCTGCATAAGCTCCGGGATCAGCTCCGCGATCTTCAGGTAACGCTGGAGCTGTTTTGGACTCTCGCCGGCCTCCTCCCCCATGATCTGGACGGTTTTCTTTCCCTTGTTGACGTGGCCGTTCCGGCTCCCTTTGCGCCTGCCGACCTTTTGCTTCATCGCTTCGTATTTCATCTTGTAGGCAAAGGCCTTCTCGCTGGGCAGGATCTTGTCCCGGTGCATGTTCGAATCCACCATGCTGACTACGGCGTCTTCGTCTGTCAGGACCCGGATGATCACAGGGAGCTTACGAAATCCGAGCTGCTGGGCAGCATGTTTTCTGCGGTGGCCGGAGATGATCTCATACACACCCTCCGGGAGCGGGCGGACGACCAGCGGGGTCAGGATCCCGTATCTGCTGATGCTGTCGATCAGGTCTTTCATCTCCTGGTCGTCCTTCACTTTGAAGGGGTGGCTGTGGAACGGGCGCAGGCGCTCCATCTCAATCTCCACGATCCTCTCGTTGTCACCGGGTTTGTTGTCGTTTCCAGGCATGTTCATGCACCTTCCTTTCGATGGTGGCGGTCCGGGGCGGGAGAGAGGGGAGTTCTGCGGACGCGGGACACAGCCGCAGGTATAAAAAAATCCCCGTCCGGACCAGACTTTGAAGTTTTGCATCTGATCCAAACGGGGAGATCCGTTTGATTAACGACGAGGCACAGCGCGGGGCCGGGCCTGCATCGTTAATAATTAAATATTGTCCTTTGCCCCTTCCGGAGACTGTGGAAGAGGTGAAAATCCCGGCATGCTTTACCTGCCTTGACAGCTATAATCCCATCCTGTCAGGAGCCTTTACCCATCTGTTAGCTGGGGCCCTGTCCGGGGTGGTTAGCAGAAAAAAGCAATCTGTTAGCTGAGACAGTGATTTCAGCTAACCATGTTAGCTGGATTTGAGGCGCACGCTGGTTCTCGGGATCTTCTTTCCATTCCCCACTTTCGGGCAAAAAAAAGGGGCAAAATGGTTAGCCAGCTAACCACTTTACCCTCATTTCCGCGTCCGCGAGGTGACTCGAACACCCGACCTACCGCTTAGGAGGCGGTCGCTCTATCCAACTGAGCTACGCAGACAAGATGGCTGAAACCCGCATAAACACTGGGTTTCCGGCCTTTCGGCCCTGCCGATATTTATGATCTCGACTGAATTTTCATCCAGCCGGAGACGTCGAACGTTTATTCCGGTTACACCTGGCTTCTTTCCTTTTCGGAAAACGAGCCGACTGTAACTTTTTCATGTCTCAGATTTGAGTCGAACACTGAACTCGACAATCTTTTCAGCTTCAGGGTGGCAGCCACCTTCTTTCTTAGGAGGCGGTCGCTCTATCCAACTGAGCTACGCAGACATTTGATTGATGTGCTCTGCAGGTGCAGAACATATTTATTATACATGATAATGCTGATTTCGCAAGTGCTTTTTTTGCAGGCTTTTCAGTGCTTATTTTGCAGGCTTTTCAGTGCTGCCAGCTGTGCCTGTGCGGGGGCTTCGGCTTTCGGGCTGGCTCCTGATCCGGTCACTGCGGTGCAGCCGGGAAATGGTGGATGGACACTGTGGTCACAGCCGGTCCTCGATCCAGGCAAGGATGTCGTCCTCAACTTCGCCGCGGCGGACCTCCTGGAGGATGCTGTGGCGGAGGCTGGGGTAGGATTTGCTGGTGACGTCGGTGAAGCCGGCGTTTCGCAGAGCGGCGGCCTTTACGGCGGCGTAGCTGCCGTGTTCGGAGGTGATGTCCTGTTCTCCGGTGAGGAGGAGAACGGGGAGGGCGGTGATTCCGGGCGAGGCGGCGGGCTGTTTTTCCAGGGCGAGGTCATCGAGCATGACGGCTTGCATGAGCAGGAAGTCCCGGTAGAAGCGGTTGCTGTAGTCGGGACTGGTGAAAGGGAGGGAGGCGATGAAGTCCCATTTCTGACGGTCGGAGGTGATGAAGGAGAAGGGGCTGTTTTCCTCCGCGAATTCATCGTTTTGGCCGTCAAAGATCTCCGGGTAGATGTCTGCGCTGGGGGCATCGGGGCCCTGGTCCAGGATGGCCTGTTCAGCCTGTTTGAGGAGGCGGTCGAAGCGGTCGGGTTCAATGACCCGGTGAGAGGGGCCGGTCATGGCGATGCCGTCCCAGCGGGCGCCTTCCTTCGCGATGGCGAACTGGGCGATACCGGTGCCCAGGCTGTGGCAGACGAGGAAGACCTTTTTGCCGGGATTTTCCTGGCGGATCCTGGTCAGCATCTGCGCGGCGTCGGAGGCAAAGGTCAGGAAGATGTTGCCGTCGCCGTAGTCCGCTTCGGTCCGGCCGTGCTTGCGGTATTCGTGGAGGTAGATGGAGAAGCCGAGCTGGTTGGCCTTTTTGGCGAGGTCCTCGTAGTACCAGGCCATTTCGCCCAGGCCGGTGAGGATCTGGATCACGGCACGGGGGCTGGAGGCCTGCCAGCTTTCATAGTATATGTTCCGGCTGTCCCGGGATGTCATGTGTGCCATAGGGGAAGCTCCTTTATTATTATCATGCTGTGCAGGTGACAATGGTGATTCCGCGCAGACAAGGATTTCTTTATGGTGCAAGTGAGGATTGTTTGTTTCCCGTGAACAGTAAACGGTCAGGCGGGATCAGGCAGATCCGGCGCGACGACGACGTTGCGCTGCTGTTCGTACCAGCTGTCGGGACAGTGGTCGGTGATGACGGTGGCGTCGGCGAAGTCGGCGAAACGGACCGGGGAGACGATCTGGAATTTCTCCGCGGTGCAGAGGATGTAGCGCTGCCGGGACTGGGCCATGGCGCGGCCCTTGATGACGGCCTCGCCGATGTCGGGGGTGGTGAAGCCGCTGTCCGGATCGGCACCGTTGGTGCCCATGAAGCATTTGGTGAAGTTGTAGGAGCGGAGTTCTTCGCAGGCGGCGCTGCCGACGATGGCTTCGGTGGGGGTGCGGATCTCACCGCCGATGAGGTTGACGCGGAAGCCGCGTCTGGCCAGCTCGAGTCCGTGGGCGACGGCGTTGGTGACATAGACGGCACTGTGCTCGGTGATGAAGGGGATCATGGCGGCGGTGGTGGTGCCGGCGTCGATGTAGATGAAGTCATCGGGCATGATCAGGGACGCCGCGTATCGGGCGATCCGGTTTTTTTCTTCGATATTGACGGCCTCTCTGTCGGCGACGCGCTCTTCATGAAGGCTGGTCCTGCTGTCGACGGACATGGCGCCGCCGAAGACACGGACCAGCTTCTTTTTTTTGTCCAGGTCCTGGAGGTCGCGGCGGATGGTGGATTCCGAGGCCTGCAGGAGCGTGACGAGTTCTGTGAGTGTGATGCTGCCCCGGGCGTCGAGGAGCTGCAGGATCTGGGCCTGGCGCTGTTCAGCGAACATGTTGACCTCCCATTTGTGAGCTATCGTAAAATCCGGCGGCTGCTGTATCAGTCATTCAGGCTGCCGTAAACCTGCAGGCGGCCGTAGACGTCCATGACCTCGTCCCTGGTGGCGAGCAGGTCGGAGAAGGCGGAGGCGCTGCCGGTGGCGACGCCCATGCGGAAGGCGTGGCCGTATTCGTGCTGTTCCTCCCAGCCGGTCAGAAAGCCCGCGACCATGGAGTCGCCTGCGCCGACGGCATTGATCAGCTTTCCTTCGGGTGCGGGGAGGGCATGGACCTGGTCGTATTCGTCGACGAGAACGGCGCCCTTGCCGGACATGGAGACGAGGACGTTGACGGCGCCCATCTCCCGGAGTTTCCTGGCGTAGGGGACGACGGACTCGCGAGTGTCCAGCTCCACGCCGAAGATCTCGCCGATCTCGTGGTGGTTGGGTTTGATGAGGAAGGGGTGGTACTGGAGGACGTTGAGCAGGAGGTCTTTGGTGGCGTCGACGACGAAGCGGATGCCGCGGCCCTGGAGTGCCTCGAGGATGTTGGAGTAGATGGTGCCGGGCATGCTCTCGGGGATGCTGCCGGCGAGAACGAGGGTGTCACCCTCCTGCAGTGTATTGAGCTTCGTCATGAGGGCGTCCTGGGCGTCCTGGTCGATGACGGGGCCCATGCCGTTGATCTCGGTGCCGTCGACGTCGCGGAGCTTGAGGTTGATCCTGGAGAAGCCGTTGCTGATGCGGATGAAGTCGTTTTTGAGGCCCATCTCCTCCATGCGGCGGATCAGTTCGTCTCCGGTGAAGCCCGCGACGAAGCCGAGGGCGGTGCTGTCGATGCCGAGGTTGGTGAGGACGGTCGTGACGTTGATGCCCTTGCCGCCGGCCAGCATCTGCTCATAGACGGTGCGGTTGGTCTTGCCCAGCTCGAAGCCCGGGACGGAGACGATGTAGTCGAGTGACGGATTGAATGTGACGGTGTAGATCATGGTTGGCCTCCTGAAATGTGTGGGATATATGTGGGATGTATGTGCGTGAATGTATATCTGAAATTGCTGCCGGGGTGGTTTGTGGAAAATCCGGCTGTGCCGGTGTGCGTATGTGGACGGGTTTCGGGAACAGGTTGTTTGCTCCTGATGCGTGTATTATACATTCGAAAAAAAACAATTGCAAGCTAAATCAATCAAAAAACTCCACAAATAAGCAGTTTTTGAAGAGAGAAACGGTCATAAACATGCAAACTATGAATGGCCCGGTCTTTTTGAGTGGGAGAAACGGGGTGCGCAGGCGGAAAAGGCCGCTGCCCCGTCTCACCTGTCAGACACTTTTGGTGAAAAAGATTCATGCTGAAAAATATTAACTTTCAATCAAAAAAGCGTATAATTGCGCTTGTTGGCGTCTCTGGTTAGAAATGTTCATGAGAGAAATGAAACATATTCATCTATGCTGGCGGGGACAGAGATTCTTTTCATCTTTTACAGGTGAGGAATTCTGATCTTCCGGAAAAACGCAGATGAAGACGGGGCGCCGCGCAGGACCGAAAATGTGAAGCCGGATAAGCAAAAAGGCAAAACGAAAAATAAAACAGAAAACAGAAAACCGGAAAAACAAATCAGAAAGAGCAGGAATCACAGTCATGGACAATACACTCGAGATCAGGTGGCATGGAAGAGGCGGTCAGGGCGCCAAGACGGCGGCGCTGCTGCTGGCGGATGTGGCTTTCAAGACGGGAGCCTATGTGCAGGGGTTCCCGGAGTACGGGCCTGAGCGCATGGGGGCACCGATCACGGCTTTCAACCGGATCAGCCGGGACCGCATCCGGGTGCATTCCAATATCTATGAACCTGATTTCGTGGTGGTCGTCGATGAGACGCTGCTGCATTCGGTCCATGTGACGGACGGTCTGAAGAGGGACGGGGCGATCATTGTCAACACGCCCAGGTCCGCGGAGGAGATCCGGCCGCTGCTGCGGGGCTACCGGGGCGCGGTCTATACGGTGGACGCGCGGGCGATCTCGGAAGAGACGCTGGGGAGGAATTTCCCCAATACGCCCATGCTGGCGGCCGCGGCGGCCGTGAGCGGTGTGATGAAGAAGGAGGATTTCCTGCACGAGATGAGAGCTTCTTTCCTGCATAAGTTTGCGAGGAAGCCGGAGGTCGTGGACGGAAATATGAGAGCGCTGGAGATGGCGTATGAGGTCATCGAACGGATGACCGGTATGACGAAGAGTGCCTGATGTGGCGGCCCCCGCATGCGGCGGGGGCTTTTTTACGGGCAAACAGCGTTTTTTCGATCCGGCCGGCAGCGGAAACAGCATTTTTCATCCGGTGAATCGGAGATTTTTTCAGGAGTGCAGTATCGCTGCGCGCGGTGAAAAAGGGGCTGCTGGGCAGATGATTCAGCAGGAAATCAGACGGATTGATGATGAATCAATGACAGATCGATGATGGACTGACAGGAGAGAAGCAGATGACGCTACTGACATATCAGATTTTCAAGGCGGTGTCCGAGGCGGGGAGCTTTCACAAGGCGGCGGACCTGATGGGGCTGACGCCCTCGGCGATCAGTCACGCGGTCTCCGGGATGGAGAAGGAGCTGGGCTTCACTGTTTTTACGAGGAGTAAGAGCGGGGTCAGCCTGACCAGCTCCGGCAGTCAGCTCCTGCCCTATATCTATGCGGTGCTCAACAGCGACGAGAGCCTGCAGCAGGCGGTGTCGGAGATGAACGGCCTGCAGCAGGGGACGGTCAAGGTGGGCGCTTTTTCCAGTGTGTGCACCAACTGGATGCCGGAGATCATCACGGCCTTCCGGGAGATGTATCCGGCGGTCGAGATCGAGCTCTTTCAGGGGACCTACGACGATGTCGCCTACTGGATCAAGAACGGGGTAGTGGACTTCGGATTCCTGTCCACGTCCAGCGCGAAGGACCTGCCGATTGAGCCCTTCTACCGGGATCCGCTGCTCTGTATCGTGCCCGGCAGCTATGAGAAGGAGGAGCCCGGAGAGTTTATGACGATCTCGGAGATGTCCCGCCGGCGGTTTGTCGTGCAGCGGGAGTCGACGGACGCGGACATCCAGATCTACCTCAAGGAAAATCATCTGGATATTTCCACCCGCTACCATGTGGTCGATGACCTGTCGACGGTCGTCATGGTGCAGGCGGGCTTCGGGATCTGTATCATGCCGGAGCTGGTCATGACGGACATCCCCTATGACGTGCGCAGGTACCGGATGGAGCCGGACGCGTCCCGCATGATCGGGCTGGCGACGCGGGGACCCGGCCAGATGGCCCCGGC
>CACZJD010000022.1 GCA_902781325.1 uncultured Lachnospiraceae bacterium | reverse complement strand
AAATATAGTACTACAATGGCTTTAGTCGGAGGGGAACTACTATGGCAATGAAAGAAATGAAAAAGAGACTTACGCAGGCGGTTAATATCGATAAGATCAAGATCGAAAAAGTCGGCAGTGACAAGATCACTCTCGATCTTAACGCGGACGGGCAGCCTGAAGCCGCTCTGATCGATACTAACGGGACCGGATTTCCGGATCTTCTTGCGCTGGATCTGACGGGAGATCACAAGTTCAACCTTTATCTGGATGATACTAATGAGAACAAATTTCCCGATGTTATGTACATAGACAAGAATGGTGACGGAAATGTCCAGCTTCTGAGCATCGGCGAGGAGATCAAGGGTAAACTTCACAAACAACTGGTTGAGATATTCGGTGTTCTGACCGGAGAGAATTCTTCTGAGGAGGAGATCAATAAAGCGCTCCATGAGCTTGCGAAAACTGTTAAGGAACTGCAGGCGAGAGCTGCCGACAAGAAAGCATGAAACTGATTCGGGAAAGGCCGTCACTTCGGTGGCGGTCTTTTTTGATGCATGTTTTGACGGATATTATGTTAGACTTTCACCCTATGATGTGATAAAGTTGTACCTAAGTGAATTTACGTGCTGAAGTGAGGCGGCTGCGACGGGATAAACTGCGTCTTGTAAAGGCTGCTGCGGGGAAATGATCCCGCCGATGGACGCGCCGGCTCCGGCAAGGAAGGGGAAAACTATGTTTGCACAATTGGTAAGCACCATTGACAGTTTCTTGTGGGGATGGCCGCTGATCATCCTTCTGTTTGGAACGCATATCTTTATGACGATCCGCACAGGCTTTATCCAGAAGGATATCTTCAAGGCCATTAAAATGTCTGTGACAGCGGATGAGGACTCCGAGGGAGACGTCTCCCAGTTCGGCGCTCTGACGACTGCATTGTCTTCAACGATCGGTACCGGTAATATCATCGGCGTCGGCACAGCGATCGCGATGGGCGGACCCGGATCTGTTTTCTGGATGTGGATGACCGGTATCTTCGGCATAGCGACCAAATATGCCGAGACCCTGATCGGTGTTAAATACAGAGTTAAGAGTGAGAACGGCACAATGATCGGCGGCGCTATGTACGCGCTGGACCGCGGCCTTAACGCCAAGTGGGCGGGCATTCTGTTCTCAAGCCTTGCGGCGCTGTGCGCATTCGGTATCGGATGTACGGTACAGGCTAATGCAGTTGTGGCTAATATTACGACTAACTTTAAGATCAGCCCCGTCATCGTGGCAGTGGTCCTTAGTGTGATCGTCGCGCTGGTCATCATCGGCGGAATCCAGTCGATCACCAGGGTTTCCGAGAAACTGGTGCCTTTCATGGCGGCATTCTATGTACTCGGATGTCTGGTCATCCTCATCATGAACGCGGACGTACTGGGACAGGCGATCGGCGTTATCGTTTCTTCTGCATTTACAGCAAAGGCTGTCGGCGGCGGCTTCGTCGGAAGCACGATCGCGACTGCATGCCGTTATGGTTTCGCCCGCGGTCTTTTCTCCAATGAGTCCGGTATGGGTTCTGCTCCTCTGGTAGCTTCGGCCGCTCAGACCCGCAACCCCAAGAAGCAGGCGCTGGTTTCCATGACCGGCACTTTCTGGGATACCGTCGTCATCTGCCTGATGACAGGCCTTGTCCTGGTTTCCAGTATCATCAAGCACCCCAGCATCGACGGCCTTTCCGGAAACGGAAGTGAGCTGACGAGTCTGGCTTTCGGCATGATCCCTTACATCGGCGTTCCGATCCTGGTAGTCGGTCTGATCACATTCGCGTTCTCTACGATCCTCGGATGGTATTACTACGGCGAGAGATGCGCGGTCTATCTGTTCGGCGAGAAGGTCATCATGCTCTACAAGATCCTCTGGGTAATCGGCATTTTTGTCGGCTCCCTGGTGGAACTGAACCTGATCTGGGATCTGGCGGACCTGCTCAACGGCCTGATGGCGATCCCGAATATCTTCGCAGTACTGCTCCTTAGCAATGTCATTGCGGCTGAGACGAAGAAGTACAGCGGAGAGCACATCAACGACAAGGATGAGTCAGAGATTCCTGTACTTAAAAACGCCAACAAAGGTGTGTTATAATGTAAATGACCGGCAGGCCCGAATGAAGAGCATTGGGGACGCATGGTGTTGAACAACGGAAAAAAGCGCTGCGGATGCTATCTGCAGCGCTTATCTGGATTTAGGGATATATTTGGAGGAAGTCAAAATAGTATGAACGGCGAAGATTTACTGAAGATCATGCAGAAGAGGCGCAGTGTGCGCAGCTATAATGGCGACGCGGTGCCGATGGAAAAACTGAACCTGATCCTGCAGGCCGGCATGATGGCTCCGTCGGGCAGGGCGATCCGCCCCTGGGAACTGATCGTGATCAGGGACAAGCAGAAACTGATCGGCCTCTCCAGCTGCAGAATGGGCGGTTCCGCCAGAATGCTCGCAGGCGCTGATCTCGCGATCGCAGTGGTGGGAGATGAGGAGAAATCCGACGTCTGGACGGAGGACTGCTGCGTTGTTATGGAGAACATGCATCTGATGGCAAGTGCTCTGGGCGTCGGCAGCTGCTGGATCCAGTGCCGGGAGAGAATGGCCATGGACGGTGAGACGGCGGAGGAGTACGCACGCACTATTTTGCAATTTCCTGCGGAGTGCAGGCTGGAGGCAATCCTGTCTCTGGGCATGCCTGAAGAGGACTGGCCGGAGACGCCCCTGGAGTCGCTTCCCTTTGGCAAGATCCATATCAACAAGTACTGATTGAAGGAGGAGGTGCGCTATGCCCCCTGGAGGTCACGGAATGGGCTTTGGCCCCGGAAGCAGGAATTTTATGTCCGAGGAAGAAAAGAAGAATCTCCCGCAGGTGACGCCGGAGCTTCTTAAGCGTGTCTTTTCTTATCTGACGCCCTACTGGAAGCAGCTCGCGCTGACACTTTTATGTATTGTCTTCTCCTCGATCATGTCGCTGATGCCCTCGGTCCTCACCGGTAAGATCATCGACGAGGGCCTGATCGGCAGAGATTTCAATAAGCTGATCATGTACATTGTGCTGTCCCTCGCGGTGACAGCAGGCGCGAATCTGATCGGCGTGGCGGAGAGTTACCTAAACACCTGGATCGCCCAGCACATCACATTTGATATGCGCAATCAGATGTACAGCCATCTGCAGAGCATGTCCCAGCGCTTCTTTACGTCCAACAACCAGGGCGATATCATCACGCGCATGACCAGTGACATCGACGGCGTCAAAACAGTGATCTCCGGCACTTTTACCAGTATACTGTCCAATTCGATCACGCTGATCGTAGCGCTGATCGCCATGTATCAGAAGAACTGGATCCTGGCAACCGTGGGCATCATCATTGTGCCGCTCTTTACGATTCCGACCAGGAAAGCCGGCCAGAAGCGCTGGAGCCTGACTCAGGAGGCTCAGGCCTGCAATGATGAGATCAACGGGATTCTGGGTGAAACAATGTCCGTTAGCGGACAGACGCTGGTGAAGCTCTTCTGCAAAGAGGAATATGAGTACGACCGCTACGAGAAGGCAAACCGCCGCATGATCGAACTCAACATCAGGGAGAGCATGGCGGGACGCTGGTTCAGAGTTATTCTGACTACGATCACAAGCGTGGGACCGATGCTTCTGTACCTTGTGGGCGGTATCCTGATGCTGCGCTACGATTCTGACCTGACGGTCGGTGACATCACGGTTCTCGTGGCGCTCCTTGGCAGAATGTACGGGCCGGTGAACTCCCTTCTCAATATCCAGGTCGACTGGATGCGCTCCATGGCTATGTTCTCGAGGATCTTTGAATATTTTGACATGCCGGTGGAGATTCAGAATGCACCGGATGCAGTCGCTCCTGATCGTGCAGAGGGAAGCGTGGAGTTCAAACACGTGAACTTCTATTACGAGCCGTCCAGACAGATTCTCAAAGACGTGACTTTCAAGCTGGACACCGGGCACAGTATCGCGATCGTGGGTCCCTCGGGATCAGGCAAGAGCACACTCGTAAACCTGATCCCCCGCCTATATGACGCGGTCAGCGGGGAAGTGCTCTTCGACGGAATCAACGTCAAAAATCTTGATCTCACCTTTCTGCGCGGCAATATCGGCGTCGTGACACAGGACACTTATCTGTTCAACGGGACGATCAGGGAGAACCTGCTGTATGTAAAGCCCGATGCCTCTGAAGCAGAACTCATAGATGCCTGCGAGCGGGCCAACATCTATGATTTTATCTCAAATCAGCCAAGCGGCCTCGATACAATGGTCGGCAACCGGGGACTGAAGCTGTCCGGCGGCGAGAAGCAGAGACTCTCCATTGCGCGTGTGCTGCTTCGTGATCCCGCTCTGTTGATTTTTGACGAGGCGACGTCGGCTCTTGACTCGATCTCCGAGCGCAAGATCCAGGACGCCATCGACCCGCTGGTTTCTTCCAGGACCAGCATCCTGATCGCGCACAGGCTTTCCACGATCCTGGCAGCAGACGAGATCCTTGTCATCAAGGACGGAGAGATCGCTGAGCGCGGCAAGCACAAAGATCTGGTCAAAGCAGGCGGCGTCTACACCGAGCTCTATGAGACGCAGTTTAAGGGCGCTATGGAGCCTGTAGAAGAGGAACCTGAGCCCGACGAGCCCATCGGATGGGACGGCGGCGGTTCTTACAGCGGCCCTCACAGGGTGCGCAGAAGAGCGGCGCAGGAGCGCATGACCATGGAGGAAGATTTTCGGATCTACGGAGATTCTTATGAGGAATTCAGAGAAGAGATGATAAGGGACAGCGAGAGGAATTGACGGAAAGCAGATGAGCAGAGAGAACAGTGACAACAGAACCTGGATTTTTGAAGAAGCGCCCATCGCGCAGGCTGTGTTTACTATGGCCATTCCGACCATCATTACGCAGCTGATCAATATTGTCTATAATTTCGCCGACACCTGGTACGTCGGCAGAACGGGGAGCGCGGCCATGATGGCGGCGCTTTCTGTTAGCCTTCCGGTCTTTATCATCATTCAGGCGCTCGCGAATCTGTTCGGGATCGGCGGCGCCAGCGCGATTTCGAGGGCTCTTGGGCGGGGAGAAGCGGCGCGCGCCAGAAAGATATTCGCCTTCAGCTTCTTTGGAGGCTTTCTGGCCGCAGTCATATACGGAACCACTGTTTTTTTCTCACGTCCTTTGCTGATCCCGCTGATCGGCGGAAGCGAGGATTCCTATCCCTATATTTACAACTACATGTTCTGGACCATGGTGGTCGGCGCTATCCCGACGCTTGGCAACGCACTCTGCGGACATCTTGTGCGCTCGATCGGTGCGGCGAAGGAGGCGGGTTTTGGACTGTCCATGGGCGGCGTCCTCAACATCATTCTGGATCCGCTGTTTATGTTCGTGCTGCTCCCGCACGGTATGGAAGTGACCGGCGCTGCCATTGCGACCTGCCTGTCCAACGCGATCGCCCTGACGTATTTTCTTGTATATCTCTACAGACACCGCGATAATCCTGTGTTTACGTTTTCTCCGGAGGATTTTACCCTCGGTGAGGGAATTCCCGGGGAAGTCTTCTCTATCGGCACAGCGGCCGCTCTGCAGACTTCTCTTGCTATGGTGTCCAACATCTTCGCCAACAAGCTGGTAGTCGAGTACGGCAGCGCGGCTGTTGCCGGCATGGGCATCGCCAAAAAGGTAAATATGATCGCTTTCAATACGACGATGGGCCTGACTCAAGGCGTTCTGCCTCTGATCGCTTACAACTACGGCGCGCGGAAATATGAGCGTATGCAGAAAACGATCCGTTTTACGGCTTCTGTGGCGCTTTGCTTTACGATCTGCTGCACAATTCTTTTCAGGCTGTTCGCCCGGCAGTTCATCACTTTCTTCATCAACGAGCCTGCCTCTGCAGAATTCGGCACTCGTTTCCTTAGCGTACTGGCTTTTGCAGCTCCTCTGTGCGCACTGTCCTATATGGCCAACACAATCTTCCAGGCGGCGGGAAAGCGGCGTTCCTCCTTTATTCTGTCGATCATGAGAAAGGGGGTTATGGACATCCCGGCTATGTATATTTTCAAGATGCTGATCGGACTAAACGGCGTCACATGGGCGACGCCGTTCGCGGAGGTTACGTCGGCGGTTACTGCGTTGATCCTGTATATGGAATTCAGAAAGATCCTCGACTGATTCTGACCTTCCGGAAAACCATATAAAGAACAACCAATAAAAGAGCTGATAAGGAAACTGCCGCTCCTGTATAGAATCCATTCGGTCTGTAGATAAGCTTAATATGATGATCATCTGTGTCATCTAATTCAAACGAAATAAAATTACTCCAATTCTTCTGCAGCTTCACCTTATTTCCGTTGTCATAAACAGTCCACCCTTCGTCATACGGAATCGTAGTTGATATAAATTTCCTTTTTCCGTTATATGACATTTCAATGTGAGAACTGCTGATCTCCTCAATATTCATGTCATATTCGTTTATAAGCGACGAGTTTTCCTCAATGACCGATTTATTCTCTGTAAAGCAAATTATATCATTCAGATCATACTCACTATCATCAACAGTAAGAACGAGATTAAACATCTCGCCTTCGGAAAAATCCCCAATATAATAAATCTCACTGGATTTGAGATAATCTATTTCTTTATCTATTGAATCTCCCTGTGCCTTAACATCGGATAAAGGACCACGGGGGATGATCATATATACAGAGCCGCCTTTATTGACTGCTATTTCCAGTACTTTGGCATTATCGCCGCTTATGCTTGTTATGGTATTAGATTCAAACACATTCTTATCAATACCGTTAAGGCTTTTCCAGATCGCGTTCTGAAGATCATAGTCGTCCATGCCTTCTGTGTTGACAACGGATGTTTGAACAGGAAACAATAACGGCAGCGCATGAGGGTTTTTAAATACCTGAACGTCTTCGATAGATCCGATATTAATGTAGTCCTTTGAATTTATTGAATTTGTCAGCAAGTATTTGATCCCAAGCAAAGACTCTGATGCTTCCGGCATGTTTATGGTGTATTCTCCCCACATCCATTGATGGATTATGCCTAATCTCTTTAAAAATTCCAGATTACTAAGGTTTTCGGTTGAAGCGTAATTGGTCACGCCGCTGTAATCAAAGAGGTTCGCATCGCATCTTCCGAATCTGATTGTCTTTTCCATGCGGTAGAATGAATCATCGTCAAAACACTCCCTTGCACGCGACATGACAGACTTAAGATATCCATACTGTTCTACAGAATAGAACGCGCGATCTTTTAAGAATAAGTATCCGTTCAGCGCTGAACAAAATATTGTTTCCAATATAATGAAAGCCGTAAATAATCTTTTGCCCTGATATCCGCCAAACAGCAGTGCAAGAACAGCACATATAAGAAAAACATCGACGCATATTGCGAGTGGACGCACCTTGCTGCCTGCAAAGATCATAACTGATGAGGTTATAATGAGCAGGATCAATCCGGTCATTATATACTCATGTTTACTGACTGCCTGAGCCAGTACCAGAGAATATGCTTCATATGCCGCCAGCAATAAAACGAAGCTCAGTAAAAAAGAATAGCGGTAATTGAACCATGAGTTTTTACTCATACCATGCCATATTGTATTAAAGGAACTATTTGCAAAACTAACCGCGAAAATGAGCATCAGAGCGGCATATACTATTTTTTTCCTGACAGGCGCTTTCTTACATACAAACAGTAAGACCACTAATACTAAAGGGAAGATCCCGACATAGATCAGAGGATCATTTAAGTCCAGAGAATTGATCTGTCCTGTAAATAGTCCTGACAGGATCGTCACGGGCTTACATTGGAGATGCATATCCTTCAGTATATCAATAAGCGTCATCTTGCGGGTTGACGGCACCCCAAAATAAGCCGGAAGAAGGACAAACGCGGACAATGCCGCTCCGATCAGTGAAGAGCACGCATATGGAAGAAAAGTTCTTTTTATCCCTTTCCAAAACGGCTCATCATGAAGTACTGATAATGCGATATAGAAAATGAATGACCCTATGCAAAGCATATAGCCGATATAAAAATTAGAAATGATCGCCAAAGATAAAGCGATAATATACTGCAAAGGATTCTTCCCTTCAAGAATCTTAATGATCCCGATATACATGACCGGCAGCAGTATTATTCCATCCATCCATGATGCGTTCCAGCCATTGAATATCATATATCCCATAAAGCTGTAGCATACGGACAGTGCCGATTTCATGAGATATGAATGATCCTTGTGAAGGTAATCAAGGCAATAAAAAAACGTGATCGATGATAATATGATCTTAGTGTATGTGACAACGTGAGCGGCAAACATCATGTGATCGATCAAGAATATGTATAAAACATTAAAAGGACTGAAAGCATAGTATGCCAGCTGGGACAGCGCATTGCCGCCCAACACATTGCCCCAGGTGTAAAATATATCATTCTTTCCACTGATACTTCCGAAATAGCGTTCAAAAGAAAAATACTGATTGCCGTCAGTCCACATAAATGCGTGATCACCAAATGGGTATACCTTTGTAGTGCAGAGTATCAATAATAATGTTACTAATGCCAGCAAAGCAGTGATGCCATACGGCTTCAGTTTTTTAATCTTTTTCATATCGTCTGCCGGTCCTTTCACTCATATATTCTTTAGTAAACAGAGTTTGTGATCACTTGAAATTCTTCAAGGGAGTACTCTCTGGCTTAAGATCATTAATACTGATTGTAGCATAATTATTGACAGCTGTTCCCATCTTTTGAAACCGCTTCATGCACTATAGTCAGAAAATGTTCAGGTGTTTTACATTTATCATCAAAAAAAGAGGTAAGGAATTGAATTCCCTGCCTCTTTTTTATTTGATCGGAGTGCTTTCAATGTTCGATATTTAAGCGTTCGCTTTCGCGGACCTTTTGGACAGAATATACATCACGGCGATCAGGATCACCAGGCCTGCCAGCAGAGGCAGGAAGACATTTTTAGTCAGGCCTGCCACGACGTAGGTCAGTGCCGAGATGGCGGCGCAGGTCATCGCGTAAGGAAGCTGAGTGGAGACGTGGTTGAGGTGGTTGCACTGCGCGCCTGCTGACGACATGATGGTCGTATCAGAGATGGGGGAGCAGTGGTCACCGCAGACAGCGCCTGCCATACATGCGGACATGGAGATGATCATCAGCTGATAATCTGTGGCCTGGAAGCAGGCGACGACGATCGGGATCAGGATACCGAAGGTTCCCCAGCTGGTTCCGGTCGCGAAGGAAAGCCCTACCGCGATCAGGAAGATGATGAAGGGCAGAAGTCCGGCAAAACCTGCAGCCTTGTTCTGGATAATGTAAGCGACGAATTCCTTGGCGCCGAGGCTGTCTGTCATGGCCTTGAGGGACCATGCAAAGGTCAGGATCAGGATCGCGGGAACCATCTGCTTGAAGCCCTCAGGGATGCACTCCATGATGGAGCTGAAGTCGAGAGATCTGCGGACCATGTAGAAGGCCATTGTGAGGATCAGCGCGCAGAAGGAGCCGAGCACGAGACCTACGGAAGCATCGGAGTTCGCGAAGGACTCGATGAAGCTTGTGCCTTCGAAGAAGCCGCCGGTGTAGATCATGCCGATGACGCAGCCGATGACCAGAGAGATGATCGGGAAGAGCATATCGATGACCTTGCCGTTAGTCTTGTTCTTGGAATTGTCGACATTTGCATAAGGACGGTCTTCTGTTGTGTACAGGTCGCCTTTCTGGACGGCGTTGTACTCGTGCTTGTACATGGGACCGTATTCTATCTTCATCATGACCATGAGGACCATCATGGCAATGGTGAACAGGGCGTAGTAGTTATAAGGGATGGACTTGATGAACAGCGCGATGCCATTCTCGCCCTCTACGAAACCGGAGACTGCAGCGGCCCAGGAGGAGATCGGAGCGATGATGCAGACAGGTGCTGCGGTCGCGTCGATCAGGTAAGCGAGCTTGGCGCGGGAGATCTTGTGTTTGTCTGTGACGGGGCGCATAACGCTGCCGACTGTCAGACAGTTAAAATAGTCGTCGATGAAGATCAGGCAGCCGAGGCCGATGGTGGCGAGCTGCGCGCCTTCTCTGCTGGTGATCTTCTCGGAAGCCCAGTTTCCGAATGCAGCACTGCCGCCGGTGCGGTTCATCAGCTGAACCATGATGCCCAGGATCACCAGGAACACCAGGATGCCCATGTTGTAGGAGTCGGAGAGAACCGCAATGACACCATCTGTGAAAATATGGTTCAGGGTACCCTCGAAGTTATAACCCGAATACAGGAGAGCGCCGGAAATGATACCGATGAACAGGGAGCTGTAAACTTCCTTGGTGATCAGTGCCAGCGCGATGGCGATGATCGGAGGTACCAGTGACCAGGCTGTCTGCTGAACGGTTTCCGCATTTGTCAGAAATGCCATCACAATGATGAGAGCGACAACCACGAACATGGCGATCAGTGATACTGAGATTTTCGATTCTTTCTTTTGCATTTTTTTCCCCTCTCAAAATATGAAAAAGTATACTTTAACATAGTAATACAGTGGCGGATCACAGTCAAATAGTAGAAACGGATTTACGATTAAAAATAAGCATAAGGGATGTTTTGACAAACAGCCTGCACCCGTGTAAGAATACTGCATGAACATCAAAAAGAGTCAAAGAGGTAGATCAAGTGGATAAGAAAAAGCTGACCTTGCAGGTCATCGACCGTCTGAAAAAGGAATATCCTGAGGCAAAGTGCACGCTTGACTATGACAAGGCGTGGCAGCTTCTGGTGAGCGTGCGGCTGGCGGCCCAGTGCACGGACGCACGGGTGGACCAGATCACCCCGCTCTTATATGAAAAGTTCCCTTCTGTCGCGGCGCTGGCAGAAGCGGAGACGGAGGAGATCGAGAAGATCGTGCGGCCCTGCGGGCTGGGCCCCAGCAAGGCGCGGGATATCTCCGCCTGCATGAAGGTTCTGCACGAAAAGTATAATGACAGTGTCCCTGAAACCTTCGAGGAGCTGCTGGCTCTTCCGGGCGTGGGCAGAAAGAGTGCCAATCTGATCATGGGCGATGTATTCGGCAAGCCGGCCATTGTCACGGATACTCACTGCATCCGTCTGTGCAATCTGATCGGCCTTGTGGACGGCATTAAGGAACCTGCCAAAGTAGAGCGGGAGCTTTGGAAGATCGTGCCCCCGGAGGAGGGGAATGATCTGTGCCACCGCTTCGTTCTGCATGGGCGGGCGGTCTGCGTGGCAAGGAGGCCCAGATGTTCGGATTGCTGTCTGAAGGATATATGCAAACATGGTATAGCAGAAGTGAAATCGATACCGACGGAAACAGAATAATGATGAAAATCATTCATTATAAAAGATATTTACATTCATCGGAAAGAGCGTATAATAACGAATGTCGGTGACTTAATAGTCAAACGAATTCATCTAAGAGATGAAAATAATTCATTATACAGAGGGATATTCGATGAAAAACACAGTAGAGATCAGATGGCATGGAAGAGGCGGCCAGGGTGCCAAGACAGCGGCGCTGCTTCTGGCAGATGTGGCGTTCAAGACAGGATGCTGCGTCCAGGGATTTCCGGAATACGGTCCGGAGCGCATGGGTGCTCCCATTACGGCGTTCAACAGGATCAGTGAAGATAAGATCCGCGTCCACTCCAACATTTACGATCCCGACTATGTAGTTGTTGTAGATGAGACACTTCTTCACTCAGTCGATGTGACAAAAGGACTTAAGAGGGAGGGCGCGGTCATCGTCAATACGCCCAAATCCGCCAGGGAGATCAGAAGCCTTCTCCGTGGTTATAAGGGAAGAGTCCTTACGGTTGACGCAAGGCACATTTCCGAGAAGACACTCGGCAGGAATTTCCCCAACACCCCCATGCTGGCTGCAGCGGCTGCAGTGACAGGTATCATGTCGAGAGAGGATTTCCTCACCGAGATGCAGGCTTCCTTTGCTCATAAGTTCGCGAAGAAGCCCGAAGTGATCAAGGGAAATATGGCTGCTCTGGAAATGGCATATGATAAGGCAGAGAAGGAAATGAAGAAGGCCTCCGCCAATGTGGCAGATGCAAATGCGTCCGGCAGGAGGATGAAGCAGAGCGCCTGATTCAGGCAGAGGATGAATACGAGAGTGCGAGAAACCCCCGTCTTCAGGCGGGGAGTTTCTTTTTGGGACAAAACAGTGTCCGACAGGACGCTGTGACAGATAATAAGGAATTAGGAAGAGAATTATACTTATGCGTACCGATATCACAAGAATCAACGAGAACTCGCCCTATACAGATCTGACTGAAGGGCTTCAGCTCTTTGCAGGAGGTAGCTCCCGCCTGTTCAAAACGGGGGAATGGAGAACGAATACACCGGTACTGGACCCGGACAAGTGCAGGCAGTGTCTGCTGTGCGCGCCTGTCTGTCCGGATTCAAGTATTCCGGTGAAGAACGGCAAAAGGCTGGATTTTGACTACGATCACTGCAAGGGATGCGGGATCTGTGCCAAGGCTTGTCCCTTCGGCGCCATCACAATGAAGGAGGGGATCGAGGCATGAGCAGAAGCAGAGATGAAGTTATATGCAGCAGGTCGATCCCGGAGAGAATGTCGGGAAATGAGGCGGTCTCCTATGCGGTCCGTCAGGTGAACCCGGATGTAATGCCGGCTTTTCCGATCACACCGTCCACAGAGATCCCGCAGATGGTGTCCACATATATTGCAAATGGTGAGATCGATACAGAGTTTATTCCTGTGGAGAGCGAACACTCAGCGATGTCCGCGGCGATCGGCGCGGAGGCGGCAGGAGCGAGGACAATGACGGCAACTTCTTCCGCCGGCCTTGCCCTTATGTGGGAGGAACTGCTTCTTGCGGCTTCCAACAGGCTGCCCATCGTGCTCACACTGGTCAACCGCACGCTGTCAGGCCCCATCAATATCAACTGCGACCACTCCGACGGAATGGGCGCAAGGGACACCGGCTGGATCCAGATCTATTCGGAGAATAATCAGGAGGCCTATGACAACTACATCCAGGCTTTCCCGATCGCGGAGGATCCCAGAGTGCACCTGCCGGTGATGATCTGCCAGGACGGATTTATCACGAGCCACGCCGTGGAGAATATCGAACTTTTGGAAGACGCGCCGGTAAAGGCATTTGTGGGGGAATACAATCCTGAGGAGTTCCTCTTAAATCCCGGGAAACCGGTCTCAGTGGGACCTTATGCGGTATCCGCCTACTCCATGGAAGCCAAAAGAGCGCAGGAGGCAGCGATGGAGCGCGCCGGAGAGGTGATCCTTGAGGTCGCGGAGAGATTCCGTGAGATGTCCGGAAGAAGTTACAGCTTCTTCGAGGAGTACAGGACGGAAGATGCGGAATACCTGATGGTGATCATGGGCTCCGCAGCAGGGACTGCTAAGGCAGCAGTAGACATGCTCAGGGAAGAAGGCCATAAGGTCGGCATCCTCAAGCTCAGGGTGTTCAGGCCCTTCCCCGAAAAGCAGATCGCAGAGGCGATCAGGAGAAGCGGCTGCAAGGCAGTGGCGATCATGGACCGCTGCGAGAGCTATAACGGCTGCAGCGGACCTCTGGGGAGCGAGATCCCCGCGGCGCTGTTCAGAAATAAAGTTATGGTGGAGACGGTCAATTACATCTACGGACTTGCGGGAAGAGACTTCACCGTGGAGCACGTGCAGAGCGTTTTTGCCGAACTGGAAGAAGTGGCGCAGGGAAAGAAAGAAGCGCCCAACCACAAGTACATTGGACTCAGAGAGTGAAATATATACTATGATGGGAAAAGATTACAGTCTTAAGACAATGATGGAGAAACCCGAGAGACTCTCTCCGGGACACCGCATGTGCGCAGGCTGCGGAGCGACGATCGGCGTCAGAGCGGTGCTGCGCGCGCTGCACGAGGAAGATCACGCCGTGATCGGAAACGCCACAGGGTGTCTTGAAGTTTCTTCTTATATGTATCCTTACAGCGCATGGGAGGACAGTTATATCCACAACGCCTTTGAGAACGCAGGGGCGACCCTCAGCGGCGTGGAGACAGCTTACAAGGTGCTGAAAAAGAAGGGAAAGCTCGGAGAGAAGGACAGTTTTAAGTTCATTACTTTCGGAGGAGACGGCGGAACCTATGATATCGGCTTCCAATCTCTCTCCGGAGCCATGGAACGCGGACACGACATGGTCTATGTGTGTTATGATAATGGTGCCTATATGAACACCGGAATCCAGAGATCCTCGGCAACTCCGATGTTCGCGGACACGACTACAACGCCTGCGGGCAAAGTTTCAAACGGCAAGATCCAGTACCGCAAGGACCTCAGTTCCATCATCGCGGAGCACTATGTGCCCTATGTGGCGCAGACCACCCTCACCAGAGATTTCAAGGACCTTCACAGAAAGGCGGAGACCGCGATCTACACCAAGGGCGCAGCTTTCCTCAATATGATGACTCCCTGTCCCAGAGGATGGCGCTACGAGATGAGCGAGATCATGGAGATCTGCAGACTGGCGGTTGAGACTTGTTACTGGCCGCTTTTTGAGGTAGTGGACGGAAAATGGATCCTCAACTATGAGCCCAAGAAGAAGCTTCCGATCGAGGACTTCTTAAAGCCCCAGGGGAGATTCAAACATCTCTTTAAACCCGGAAACGAGCATCTGATCGAACTCTTCCAGCAGGAAGTGGACAAGAGATGGGAAGATCTTCAGTACCGCTGCGCCAGATAAGAACGAGCGGAGAATTGGAGGTGACGTATGACGCTTCTCAGTTATCAGATTTTTAAGACTGTCGCGGAGGCAGGAAGTTTTCACAAGGCCGCAGACCTGATCGGCCTGACGCCTTCCGCCATCAGTCACGCGGTTTCTTCTATGGAGAAGGAACTGGGCTTCTCTATTTTTACAAGAAAGAAAGCGGGAGTGACGCTGACCAGTTACGGAGAGCACCTGATGCCCTATGTAAATGCGGTCCTCAACAGCGAGGAGAGTCTGCAGCAGGCTGTGGCAGAGTTCAACGGCCTCAAGCAGGGCACGGTGAAGGTGGGGGTTTTCTCCAGTGTCTGCACGAGCTGGATGCCGGATATCATCAAATCTTTCAGTGAACTGTATCCCGCCATTGAGATCGAGGTGTTCCAGGGAACTTACGACGACGTGAGTTACTGGATCCGCAACGGCATCGTGGATTTCGGGTTTCTGTCTACTTCCAGCGCGGGAGACCTGCACATAGAGCCCTTCTACAGGGATCCGCTGCTGTGTATCGTGCCTAAGGACTTTGTAAAGGAACTTCCCTGCGAGAAAATGACGATCTCCGAAATGGCCAAACTCCGTTTTGTCGTCCAGCGCGAGTCTACAGACGCGGATATACAGAATTATATGAAGCAGAACCATTTGGATATCCAAACCAGATATCACGTTGTGGACGATCTGTCCACTGTGGTAATGGTGGCGGCCGGATTCGGCATCTGCATCATGCCGGAACTGGTCATGAACGATATCCCCTATGACGTGCGGCAGTACCGGATGGAGCCCGACGCGGCAAGGATCATCGGTCTTGCGGCGATCAATCCGCAGCTGATGGCACCCGCGGTGCGCACCCTGTACGGACATATCCTGTCAAAATATAACAACCTGGACTGATACAAACACGAAAAAAGCCGCGCGGATCCGCGCGGCTTTTCTTTTGTCTGTACCGAACTGCCTCTGATATTATATAATATAAGTTAAGCCTATATTTTGACACAGATGATGCGGAGGGATCCGATATGGATATGATGCAGTTTCTGGAAGCTGACAAAGAGCAGCTGATGAGCGGACTGGCCGCCGGAACACCGGAGCAGGCTGAACACGTGCTGGAAAAGGAATTCGACAGACTTCTTCTTCGCTACAACGAGGAGTGTACCCTTGAGAGAGTCAGGGACGCGGCGAGATATATGCTGCAGGCCGCCAAAATGATGATCCCCATGCTGAGCGCCGCAGGGCAGACCAAGGTCTGGTCAAAGAGTATCGGCGGTTCCGGGGATGAAGGCGGGATGAAGATGGGCTGGCAGGTCATTGCATGTCTGGCAGGAGGGGTTCTGTTCCTTGCGGGCGCGGTCCTGGGGCTTGCGGTGTCAGCCGGAAACGGAGTTTCGATGTCAGCGCTTCTGGGCTCGATCCCGGCGGCGATCCTCGCGGGAATTCTCCTCTTCTGGGCGGGCAGGATGTCCCTGAGCCGCAAGACGGCCGGAAAGACTTCCGGAGGTGAAGAGTACCAGGTGGAGATCCGCGTGGACCCGGGCAGGATCTGGAGCAGCATGAGAGCGGTGATCCTGTCGGTGGACAAGAGCCTGAAGGAGGCTGAGGAGGCCGTAAACTACGAGAAGAGCCTGCTCCCTCCGTCCTCAGGAAACGGCGTCAGCCCCGAAGAAGCGGAACTGTTCTCCGTCATCCTGGAGAACGCGTACAGCCGCAGAGAAGAGGAGCCGGGCGATACAACGGCTCAGGAGACGATCTCCACGGTCCGCTATTACCTGCACCGCAGGCAGGTGGAGACAGTGGATTTCGGAGGAGGCAAAAGAGAGTGGTTTGAACTGCTGCCCGGCAAGAGGGACGCGACGCTGCGCCCCGCGCTTGTCAGAGACGGAGTGCTGATCCGAAAGGGACTTGCGGTCGCGGCGATGTGATGCGGCAGTTACAGAAGGTGAAGGAGATACCAGATGGACCGCTATTATGGATTTGACCTGGGAGACGCCGAGAGCGCCGTCTCCTGTCTGAATAAAAATGACGCCGGAGTTCCGCGCATCATCACTGTGGGAGAAGCCGGAAGTTTTGTGACCGCCTATGCCAGGCTCCGCAACGGGGCGCTGGTGATCGGCGAGGCCGCCTGCTACAATCCCGAGGCTGTAGAGCGCAAGATCAGGTTTAAGAGCAGATTCCTGCGGGATCCGGACAGCCGAAGGGATGTAAAGTCCTTTGCAGCGGGCGTTCTCGGAGAACTGTATATGAGCGGAGACCTTGTCAAAGGCGAGGACTGCTGCTTTTATGTTGGCTGCCCGGCGGGATGGGACAAAACGGCGAGAGAGCGATACAGGGAACTGTTTGTAGAGGCAGGCTATCCGCCGGTACGTATTATCTCAGAGTCAAGAGCCGCTCTGGTGAGCGCCTGCCAGTCCAAGCACTTCCAGGTGGGATACGATATTTTGTCCAAGCCTGTGCTGGTTGTGGACGTAGGATCCTCGACGACGGATTTCGCCTATATCATGGGCGGTAAGGAAGTGGATATGCAGACCGCGGGCGAGGTGGCGCTGGGAGGCGGCATCATGGACGAGGTGCTGCTTAGCTGCGCGCTGAATGCGTCTGTAAGGGGAGAGAGGATCCGGGAGATCTTCGAGCAGAGCCCGCCCTGGAAGAGTTACTGCGAATTCGCGGCGAGAAAACTCAAAGAGAAATATTTTGCCGACGAGGAATACTGGAAAGAGAACAAGTGCATGCAGTCGGTCATCATCAGTTATGAAAAGCCGATCCGGCTCCAGCTTGTCATGGACGCCAAGACAGCGGACCATATACTGTACGACGGAATCCCCCAGTTGGAGGGACGCAGTTTCAAGGAAGTGTTCATGCACAGCCTGAAGCAGGTGCGGGACAGGATCCAGGGAGATCTTCCTGAGCTCCTATTCCTCACGGGCGGCGTCTCAAGGCTTCCGGCGATCCGGGACTGGTGCAGGGAAGCCTTCCCCGAAGCGGTAGTGATCACCGGGGCGGAACCGGAGTTTTCGGTCAGCCGCGGCCTTGCCTGGAGCGGCAGGATCGATGAGGAACTGCGGCAGTTTCGGGCGGAGATCCAGGATCTGGTGGGCTCGAGCACTGTTGAACGGATCGTCGCGAATCACATAGATGAGCTGTATCACAGCACTGTGGACATGCTCGTGAAGCCGATCCTGGAAAATGCGGCCATGCCCGTATTCGACAGATGGAGAGAAGGCGAGATCGAGCGCCTCTCCGACATCAACGCGGAGATGGAGAAGGAAATCGAGAAGTATCTGCACACGGAAGAAGTGCAGGAGATGCTGATCAAGCCCATCACACAATGGCTTAAGCCTGTTTCCTACGAACTGGAGGAGATGACGATGCCGATCTGCATAAGGCACGGCGTGCCCTACAGGGCGCTGAGCCTGAGCTCTTTCCTCTCTATTTCAGACCTGGAGATCAAGGTGGATGCCAAGGATGTCTTCGCGGTCGAGGAGCTCACCTGGATGATCGATACCATTATTTCCATCCTGATCGGCCTCCTCTGCGGAGGAAGCGGCGTCGCGCTGATCTCGGGAGGGATCTCCGGCGTCATAGCGGGCGCAATGATCTCTCTCATGGTCCTCGCTCTCGGCAGGGATAAGATGGAAGAGGTCGTGATGAACATGGTGATCCCCCGTCCTATCAGAAAACTTGTGCCCAGAGGCTACTTTATGTCCCGCATAGAGAAGATCAGCGACGAAGTAAAGAACTCATTCTATGAGACTCTTGAAAAGGAAAAGAACCTGGAGATCACCGAGCGCCTCGTGAGTGAGATCTCCGAGCAGATCGAGCAGTGCCTCACCAAAATGGCCGAAGTCGTGGAAATCCCGCTCGGCTGAGAAGGAAATGATAAATGAAACACATTAACAAAAGAGCGGTGTCTGCCGCAGTGACCGCTGCAGCAGTGTGCTTCCTCATGGGAATCAGAGGGGCTGCCGCCATAGAAGGAAACTCGGAGTATTCCCCTGGAGAAGTGCTGGTCCTGACCGGCGAAGAACTGGCTCAGGCAGTATCGGAGATGGGGGCAGAAGTGGCGGAGGACGCGTCGGATCCTTACAGGGACAGACCTGACATCGATCCTGATGATTGGATGTTCATTCTGGCAAATCCCTGGAACGATATCGGCGACTATACTCCGGAACTGGACTACCTGGAGGGGCAGCAGTTCGACACACGCATCATCGGACCTATGGAAGAGATGGTGGAGGCTGCCAGAGCGGAGGGTCTGAGCGTCCTGCTCTCATCGGGCTACCGCAGTTACGCTACGCAGACCTGGCTGTTCAACAGGAAAGCCGACGAGTACGGAGAGACGATAGCGGCTACGATCGTCGCAAGGCCGGGAACCAGCGAGCACCAGACCGGGCTGTGCTGTGATATCACTGACCACTACTACGAGATGAAAGACGCGAGCCTGGAGAATACGGAAATGTATCAGTGGATGAGCCGGCACTGCGATGAATACGGCTTCATCGTGCGCTTTCCCAAGGGAAAAGAGGATATCACCGGTATAATCTACGAGCCGTGGCACTTCAGATATGTCGGAAAGGAAGCCGCAGCTTACATCATGGAGCACGATCTGACTCTGGAAGAATTTCTGGAGCTCTATCAATAATATGTTTTTAGAAAGGAAGAAACAGATGTATATTACCTGTCTTGACATGGAAGGAGTACTGGTACCTGAGATCTGGATCGCATTCTCGGAAGTGAGCGGCATCCCGGAACTGAGAAGGACAACAAGAGACGAGCCTGACTACGACAAACTCATGAAATGGAGGATCGGCATCCTCAAAGAGCATGGACTCGGCCTTAAAGAGATCCAGGACGTCATTGCCAAAATAGAGCCCCTCCCCGGCGCCCGTGAATTCCTGGACGAACTCAGGTCCTTCACCCAGGTGATCATCATCAGCGACACCTTTACGGAATTTGCTATGCCCCTCATGGAGAAGCTGGGCTGGCCCACTCTTTTCTGCAATTCCCTGGAAGTGGCGCCTTCCGGCGAGATCACCGGCTACAAGATGCGCATTCAGAAGTCCAAGCTCAGCACCGTAAAGGCGCTCCAGTCCATCGGCTTCGACACCATCGCCAGCGGAGACAGCTATAACGATCTCGATATGATTTCAGGACAACTGAGAAGATCAAACAGGACTATCCGCAGCTGCAGGCTTTTGAAGAGTTCAGCGAGCTGATGGCAGCGATCAAAAAAGAGATGGGGATCATTGACTGAGCAGTATGGGAGCACATAGTTCCTGCTGAAATGCGTTTAAAGAATGTAGTTTCACTATGATTTTCTGCTTCGTTCAGGTGGGAAGCGCTGTCATGCGGACTATCGTCCTGCTGACGCGCATGGCGCTTCCCGCCTTCGCTTACAAAAAATCAAGTGAAAGCTTGACATTCTTTAAAAGCATTTCATCAGGACTATGTGCTCCCTTTCTTATCGGTCACAGATGGCCGGCAATTGAAAACGATTACAAAAGGTTTCGATGATTCAACGCTTTGGTGTGGTAAAATTAACCAAAAATAGAAAATTGTTTTATGTTATATGTTGCATATTAACTAACAAAGTGGTAATATATATTCAAGTTAAATATGTGTTTTGCCTAGAGAGGAGTTTCTTTTTTTTATGCAAAATGAGGAATTGTATGGGTAGAGAATTTGTTGAAGTGATCGAAGCGGCGCCTATTGTGGCTGCTGTGAAGGATGACTCCGGACTGGAGATGTGTCTGAAATCTGATGTCGATGCTGTGTTTATATTATATGGGGATATATGCACCATCGCCGAAATCGTTTCAAAAGTTAAGGACGCCGGTAAGATCGCCATGGTCCACATGGATCTGATCACGGGACTTAGCCCCAGAGATATATCTACGGATTTTATCCGCAAGTATACCAGGGCGGACGGCATCATCACTACGAAGGGAAATCTGATCACGCACGCTAAGGAGATCGGCCTGGCGACAGTGCTGCGGTATTTTGTACTGGACAGCATGGCTCTCATCAATATCGAGAGGCAGTCGCATCAGAACCGGGAAACTCAGCCCGACATGATCGAGATCCTGCCCGGCATCATCGTTCCAAAGATGATCAGGAAGATCTGCTCGATGAGCAGGGTGCCTGTGATCTGCGGAGGACTGATCCAGGAGAAGGAGGACGTCATGAATGCGCTGGCAAGCGGAGCGGCGGCAATCTCGACAACAAGCTCTGACGTATGGTTCATGTAATGGGGACACATGCCGGCATGCGGGGGCGTGACGGCAAAGTTAGAAGGAGGTATTTTATGGCAAA
>CACZJD010000021.1 GCA_902781325.1 uncultured Lachnospiraceae bacterium | reverse complement strand
TTGGCAACCCGCGTTGCCGAGAGCGATAGACGAGGCTCGAACTCGCGACCTCCACCTTGGCAAGGTGGCGTACTACCAACTGTACTACTATCGCATTTATAACCGTTTCGCGCGGTGGACATGAATTAATATACCTCAGCGTCCACCGCGTGTCAACAGTTTTTTTCGTTTTATTCAGAATGGTTTCTCACCCGTCAGATCGAGGTATCCATGCCGGAATACTGTCTGATCGCTTTGATCGCGACGATGTCCATGAGAACGACAAATCCCAGCCAGATGTACGCAAACGTGTCACTTCCGATCGAGGCCGCGAAATCATAGAAGCCGTGGATCAGGACAGGGATCACTATGCTCAGGGTCTTCACGTTCTTAGCCAGACCTGTCATCCCGGTTGCCGTATACTTCTTCTCCAATCCATAGAAATGGCCCATGAAAACGCCGCAGATCGCGTGGAGAGGCACGGCAGCAAGTCCTCTGACCACCGCGACCTCCATTCCGAAACCGGAGATATAAAGAACGTTCTCCAGGCCGGCAAAGCCAAGCGCCACGCAGACGCCGTACACAACGCCGTCAAACACGTAGTTGAAGGCAGGATTCTTCCAGCTTCCCAGGCGCAGCATCAGTTTCTTGCACCCTTCCTCCGCCAGCGCTACGATGAAGAAATTCTCGATAAATATGTAGAGATAACTCGTCTCATCCATTCCGATCGACGTCAGGATATTCGTTCCCACCAGTTCCAGCACCATAGCCGGTATCGTGGACAGGCATCCCAGAAAGATCAGTTTTACCAGCAGTCCCGTGGGTTCCTTCTCGATCGAATCCTTTTTATTGATATACCAGAGCAGAACAACGCAGGGCACTAACCCCGCAACCAATACCATAGTCATTTCAGACCTCTTTCTGGCTCTTATCGCCTTAACTTAGTAAAATTACAGACATTATATCATATTTTGCTGACCGCATAATACCCGAATTCGGGTTCCGCGTCACTTCTCCATCTTCCAGAAAGCCGCGCTGTAAGCAGGAAGCCTGCTGCCGCCGCCAAAGTCATGCTTCTTTCCGGTGATCAGGTCCACAGCCATTCCGCATCCCGCGTCAAAATGCGCGACATACTCGTTTTCATCCGCATTGATAGCCACCAGGACTCTCTCACCCGCTGCCTTTCTCTCGAAAATGCATTGCTTATTGGTGAGGACAACGCTGCGGAAGTCACCGTAGCAGAGAGCTTCCGATGATTTTTTGGCAGCTGCCAGTTTGCTGATCCACTCAGTCAGCTCATTCCACTCGGGCTTCTCGATGCGGGGTCTCAGCGCGGGATCCCCCTGTCTCTTCTCGCCAAGAACACCCCACTCGCTTCCGTAGTAGACGCTGGGAATGCCCGGCATTCCGAAAGCCAGAGCGTAGATCAGAGGCAGGTGCTTCTTGTTAGTGAGAACGCTTGCCACCCTGGTCACGTCGTGGTTGTCCACGAAGGACAGCAGATGATATCCTCTGTACAGGCACCAGGGATCGGAGCCGAACTGGCGCATGAGGGAGTGGTTAATCTCGAACATGTTCATGCTGTTGAAGCTCGAGAAGAGTCCTTTATAGCACTCGTAGTTAGTCGCGCTGTGCAGTTTCCCCTCGCCCATGACAGTCTTGTAGTCGCCGCCGAGGATCTCGCCGATCAGATAGAAGTCGTCCTTCAGGGAGTCTGTATAGCCCCGAAGCCTTCTTATGAAGTCCCTGTCAAGGCAATAGGCTACGTCCAGCCGCAGTCCGTCTATGTCAAAATATTCCACCCAGTACCTGATCGCATCGAAAATATGCGCGATGACTTCCTCGTTTCTGAGATTGAGCTTGACCAGGTCATAATTGCCCTCCCAGCCCTCGTACCAGAGGCCGTCGTTGTAAGGGGAATTTCCGTCGAAGCTGACATTGAACCAGTCCTTGTAAGGGGATTCCCATCTCCTATGCAGAACATCCTGAAACTGCGCAAAGCCGCGGCCGACATGATTGAACACGCCGTCCAGGATTACGCGGATCCCCGCTGCGTGAAGATCTTCACAGACCTCTTTGAAATCCTCGTTGGTGCCCAGCCTGCAGTCGATCTTCTTGTAATCCCTGGTGTTATAGCCGTGTGTATCCGACTCAAAGACGGGGCAAAAATAGACTGCGCTGATTCCCAGCCTCTTCAGATGAGGGATCCACTCCTTTACTTCCAGGATCCTGTGCGCCTGCACGCCATCGTTTTCATAGGGTGCTCCGCACATGCCCAGAGGGTAAATCTGATAGATTACGCTTTCTTCTGCCCACATAATAATCCTCCTTATCTTGAACGGGATCTCCAATTACCATACTTTTCTCTATTTTGCAATAGGAAAACGCATTTTCTCAAAAGAAATCCACACTGTCCACAAAGTTATCCACATTTTATAGCCATTCATCCCAAAATCTCGAAACTTTATCCCCAATTTCATGGCTGTCCGTGATTCTGTTTCCGCTCCATTCCGCGGGGAAAATCCGCCTGTAAGCGCTTGTCCGGAACCGCTCATCCATCAGCACTACAAGGCCTACATCGTCAGCGGTCCGGATCACTCTTCCCGCCGCCTGAAGGACCTTATTCATGCCCGGATACCGGTACGCATAATCGAAGCCGTTTTCTCCTCTGCCGTCAAAGTATCGCTTGAGGATCTCCCGCTCCGCACAAACCTGGGGAAAACCGGTGCCCACAATGACCGCCCCGATCAGCCTGTCCTGCCTCAGATCGATTCCCTCGCTGAAGATTCCTCCCAGCACGCAGAAACCCAGCAGACTTTTATCATCTCTTACTTCTTCGAATCGGTCAAGGAAATCTTTGCGCTCCTCCTCTGTCATCTGAGGTCTCTGAACCGCGAAAGCAGTCTCTTCATCCTCCGGATACAGCGCCGCATATTGCTCCAGCACCTGCTCCAAGAAGCTGTAGGATGGGAAAAAGATCATGTAATTGCCGTGCCTTTGGGAAACGGCATTGTAGATGCAGGACGCTATTTTGCCATATTGCTCCGCGCCCCTCATCCGGTAGCGGCTTGTCACGTCGCCTGCTATGAAGAGCCCTAGCCGCCCGGGATCGAATGACGACCTGGCGTAGACCTCGTAGTCCTCGTCAGTTCCGCCCAGAAGCCTCTTGTAATATCGGATCGGCAGAAAAGTCGCGGAAAACAGCACGCCCGCCTCCCCCTTGTCCAGGCACTGAGCCAGTTTGACGGACGGATCCACGCAGAAGAGCCGCGCCTCGAGATCCCTGCCGTATTTCTGTATATAAATCTGATACTCGCCGTCCATGCCCTCATAGGCCGTCAGAAAACGGGACAGGGCAAAATAGGCGTTCATGAAATTTTCCTGTATCGGAGACGCCGCCGCGTCCACAGTGCCTGTTTCCCGCCGCTGCTCCTGCAGAACAGACTGCATCTCCTCCATCACTTTGTAAGCCGCGTCGGCAAGAGCATCGATCTCCTCCACAAGAAGCACGCGCTCCCTGCCTCCCGGCGTCTGCATAAGCTGCATTCCCGCCGGTGTCTCAGACTCCGCCTCGGGTATAAATCCGGATTCCGCTCCGATTTCAAAGGTTTCCTTATAAGGCTTGAAAGCGCTGATCAGCTTCCCGAGTCTCTTCCACAGAGCCGGATATACCTCTCTCACTGCGCTCCTGAAGTTCTTCATCTCCTCCTTCGAGAGCGAAGCGCTGAACATCTCGCGCCCGCGGTCCACCAGATTGTGAGCCTCGTCGATCAGGAAGAGATACCGGTACTTCCCCTTTCCCTCTGCAAAAAAGCGTTTCAATTTCGCTCTCGGATCAAACAGATAGTTGTAATCCCCCACTATGGCATCCGCAAAGAGGGAGGCGTCGAGCCCCAGTTCAAAGGGGCACACATTATACTGCTCCCCGTATTTTTCCAGCGTAGTCCTCTGCAGGTCCTCCTCCCTGGTCAATAGATCGAACAGCGCCGTGTTGACCCTGTCATAGTGCCCCTTCGCCCGCGGGCACTCGTCCGGATTGCAGGCCCGTTTCTCCATGGGGCAGATCCTGTCCTTCGCGGTCAGCTGAACACTCTTGAGACGCAGCCCCTTCCTCCGCAGGATCGAGAAAGTCTCCAGGGCCACCTGCCCGGTCACAGTCTTCGCCGTAAAATAAAAAAGCCTGTCCGCTTTTCCCTCGCCGATCGCCTTCAGCGACGGAAATACCGCGGAGATCGTCTTGCCCGTACCTGTGGGCGCCTCCAGAAACAGTTTCCTTCCGTGGCAGATCGTGTGATAGACGTGTACCGCGAGTTCTCTCTGGCCCTCCCTGTACGGAAAAGGAAAAGCAAGCGCTGAAAGCGATTCATTCCTCACTTTTTCCCATCGGATCTCCATGCCCGCCCATTTGGAATACTCCTTCATCAGGCCTTCAAACCACTCTGTGATCTGCTGCGCGGTATACTCCTGTGTAAACCGCCGGATCTCCTGCGTCACGAGGCTGCAGTAAGTCATCCTGACCCGTACTGTGTCCAGCTGATTCTGAACACAATATATATATGCATAACACTTGGCCTGAGCCAGGTGCACCGGTTCAGGCCCTTTCATTTTGCTGAGCTTTCTGTATGTCGTTTTGATCTCATCAATGGTCCAGGCTTCTCCGAAAATGGGATTCTCCGGATCACAGCCGAGGAAAACGCCGTCCGCCCTGCCTTCCACAAGCACAAAAGCGTCTCCGTCTTCCCCGCAGTCAGGAAGAGGATAATAAACGGAGAGCGGCACTTCCGCCATGTAATCGGGTCCCGCTTCTCTCTGCAGCTTCCTGTGCATCCGCGCCCCTTCGAGCATTACATCCTCGGGAGCGCCGGCCGACCGCTCGTCCAGATCTCCCGCGCGCAGCACGAATTCCACCAGATCCCGGACCGATATTCTTATCTCTTTGCCCATACTATGCAGTATAGCATTCCTTTCTTTATTCGTTATTGCAATTTTTTCAGATTTGCGATTAAATATTCAAAGTTAATTTATATATCATGATCATTAAATGCGGACCGCGCCTCCCGGCCGGTCAGCGGAAAGGCTGCTATGGAAAAATTAATCATCCCCGAGGACTACCGGTCATCTCTGGATCTCCACGAGACCCAGATCGCCATCAAGACTGTCAAGGACTTCTTCCAGAATCTCCTTGCCGAGCGGCTGAATCTGCGCCGAGTCTCCGCACCTCTCTTTGTCCGCCCCGACTCGGGACTTAACGACAACCTCAACGGAGTGGAGCGCCCGGTATCTTTTGACATCAAGGAATCCGGACAGATGGCGGAGGTCGTTCACTCCCTGGCTAAATGGAAGCGCTATGCCCTGGGCAAGTACGGTTTCAGCGTCGGAGAGGGGCTCTACACCGACATGGTAGCCATCCGCCGCGACGAGGACACCGACAACATCCACTCCATCTATGTGGATCAGTGGGACTGGGAAAAGATCATCACCAGAGAGGACCGCACGATCGAGACCCTTAAGACAGTTGTGCAGAACGTCTACAGAGTCCTCCGCAAGACTGAGAAATACATGGCGATCCGCTACGACTATATCGAGGAGATCCTTCCCCACGATATCTTCTTCATCACCAGCTCCGAGCTGGAAGCCCTCTATCCCGACAAGACCCGTAAAGAGCGCGAATACCTGATCTGCCGCGAGAAAGGCGCAGTGTGCCTGATGCAGATCGGCGACAAGCTCGCAGACGGAGCGCCCCACGACGGACGCGCCCCCGACTATGACGACTGGCAGCTCAATGCCGACATTCTGGTCTACTATCCTATCCTGGATATCGCGCTGGAGCTCTCCTCCATGGGAATCCGCGTCGACGCAGAGTCACTGCGAAGCCAGCTGGATAAGGCAGGCTGTCCTGAGCGCGCCGGGCTCCCCTTCCAGAAAGCGGTCCTGGAGGACAGACTTCCTCTTACGATCGGCGGAGGTATCGGTCAGTCCCGAATCTGCATGTTCTTCCTCAGGAAAGCCCACATCGGCGAAGTTCACAGTTCCATATGGCCTGACGAAGTCGTACAGGCGTGTGAAGAAGCGGGCGTTGCTCTTCTGTAATATTGATGATCCCGGGTGTCTGTCTCCCTTTTTTCGGGCGGCAGACACCTTTTTTCTTTTTTCGTCATTTTGCTCATTTAAAGCGCTAAATCAACTAAATTCCAATTATTGCATACTTGTATACAATTATTATTGTAGAAATTTAGTATTTTGCTTCTCTATTTTGCCATATTGCACATGACTATTGGGCGTTTTATAATAGCAAAAAAGAGAAAGCAGTGGCCGCTTTGTTGATTATGCCCAATGGCATTCTACAATCAAAGCGTTCCTTTATGCCAAGGATTGTATACAATAATACTTACATTCCGTTATTCGTATTCAGTCCCCCGCATTTACATGCTGCAGGAAATCAAACCACAAGGAGGAAACGAAAATGTCATATGTTGATGAAATCCTGGAGAGAGTGATTGCGCAGAACCCCGCACAGCCCGAGTTCCATCAGGCAGTCAAGGAAGTCCTTGAGTCCCTTCGCGTCGTGATCGAAGCCGACGAGGACAAGTACAGAAAAGAGGCTCTGCTTGAGCGTCTCACAACCCCCGAGCGCCAGATCCTGTTCCGTGTACCGTGGGTAGACGACAAGGGTCAGGTTCAGGTTAACAACGGTTACCGTATCCAGTTTAACAGCGCCATCGGCCCTTACAAGGGAGGTCTTCGCTTCCATCCTTCCGTAAACCTCGGCATCATCAAGTTCCTCGGCTTCGAGCAGGTCTTCAAGAACTCCCTGACCGGCCTTCCCATCGGCGGCGGCAAGGGCGGCTCCGACTTCGATCCCAAGGGCAAATCCGACAGAGAAGTTATGGCATTCTGCCAGAGCTTCATGACTGAGCTCTACAGACACATCGGCGCAGACACAGACGTACCCGCAGGCGACATCGGCGTAGGCGGACGCGAGATCGGCTTCCTGTACGGCCAGTACAAGAGAATCCGCAACATCTATGAAGGCGTTCTTACCGGCAAGGGCCTCACCTACGGCGGATCCCTGGCAAGAACCCAGGCTACCGGCTACGGCCTCGTATATCTGACCGACGAGCTCCTTAAGTGCCACGATATGTCTCTGGCAGGCAAGACCGTCGCAGTCTCCGGCGCAGGCAACGTCGCGATCTATGCGATCGAGAAGGCTCAGCAGCTGGGCGCTAAGGTTGTTACCTGCTCCGATTCCACAGGCTGGATCTATGATCCCGAAGGAATCGACGTAGCACTCCTCAAGGAAGTCAAAGAAGTCAAGCGCGCAAGACTGACCGAGTACAAGGCTGCAAGACCTTCCGCAGAGTATCACGAAGGCCGCGGCGTATGGTCCATCAAGGTTGATGTCGCTCTTCCCTGCGCAACTCAGAACGAGCTGCACCTCGACGACGCGAAGGCACTCGTTGCCAACGGCGTCACAGCAGTCTGCGAAGGCGCTAATATGCCCACAACTCTCGATGCAACCCAGTACCTGCAGGACAACGGCGTTCTCTTCGTTCCCGGCAAAGCTTCCAACGCAGGCGGCGTAGCAACCTCCGCTCTGGAAATGAGCCAGAACTCCGAGAGACTGAGCTGGACATTCGAAGAAGTCGACGCCAAGCTCAAGACCATCATGGTCAACATCTACCACAACATCGACGAAGCTTCCAAGAAGTACGGCATGGAAGGCAACTATGTTGCAGGCGCTAACATCGCCGGCTTCCTGAAGGTTCTCAATGCGATGGAGGCTCAGGGCATCGTATAATTGCGGGACGACCTGTTCACGGACGAACAGACGTTACACCCAAGAGCATATACCCTGTCATTCACTCCGGTTTCACGTACGTGAAGTTAAATTTTGCAGCAAAAACAGAGATGCACAATTGTGTCATCTCTGTTTTTTATTGTTATGGTACTTCCACGTCCGTGAAAAGTCGTTACTGACAGGGTATATGCTCTTGGGCGAAGGTTGTTCCCTGTCCGGGAAGAGTCGTTGCCCTTACCGTACTCTCTAAGGGCTCAGTTACAGCAACCGGTAAGTCATAGCACAGCTTGTGCAAGCTGCCGGCTTTTCGTGACCCGCGCTCTTGCGCAAAGCTGTCATCCCAGTTATGATGATTACTGACAAAGCAAGAAACATCACCAATATACGGAGAATACTGATGTCCCAATACGAACTGATCGTTCCCTGCCACTTCGGCATGGAGAGCGTACTGAAAAATGAAATATATGACATTGGATACGAGATCACGGAGGTGAGCGACGGCCGGGTGACGATGCTCGGAGACGAGGAGGCCATCGCACGCGCCAACATTTGCATCCGCACCGGAGAGCGAGTTCTTCTCAAGGCAGGCTCTTTTCACGCCGAGACCTTTGAAGAATTGTTCCAGGGTACGCTCGCTCTGCCCTGGGAGGAGTTCCTGCCCGCAGACGCCCGCTTCTGGGTGACCAAAGCGGCCAGCGTCAAGAGCAAGCTTTTCTCCCCTTCAGATATCCAGTCCATCATGAAAAAGGCGATGGTGGAGCGCATGAAGCGCAAATACAGGATGGAACAATTTCCCGAGACCGGGGACTCCTATCCCGTCCGCGTTTTTCTCATGAAAGACGAGGTGACGGTCGCCCTTGATACTACCGGGGAGTCGCTGCATAAGCGCGGCTACCGCAAGTACAAGGTCACGGCTCCGATCGCCGAGAACCTCGCCGCAGGGCTCCTTGCTCTCACGCCGTGGAGGCCCGGCAGGATCCTTGTGGATCCTTTCTGCGGAAGCGGAACCTTCCCCATTGAGGCAGCTATGATCTCGGCCAATATCGCTCCAGGAGTAAACCGCACATTTACAGCCGAAACCTGGAAGCATCTTGTTCCCGCGTCTGTCTGGAAGGACAGCCGCGACGAAGCGCTGGATCTGGAGACGCCGAACGTCGAGACTGATCTGCAGGGCTATGATATCGATCCGGATGCCATCGCCGCAGCGAGAGCTAACGCCAAACTTGCCGGCGTGGATCACCTGATCCATTTCCAGACAAGACCTGTGTCCGCGCTCTCCCACCCCCGCAAATACGGATTCCTGATCACTAACCCGCCCTATGGCGAGCGCCTGACAGGTGCCGAGGAAGATTCCATAAGAAAACTATACGGTGAGCTCGGTGACGCCTACAGACGTCTGGATTCCTGGTCTATGTACCTGATCACATCTTTTGCCGGATGCGAGGAGGCGCTGGGACTCAAAGCCGCCAAAAACCGCAAGATCTACAACGGCATGCTCAAGACATATTTCTACATGTTTCCGGGGCCCAAGCCGCAGAGAAGAAGTAAATGACCGGGCTAAAAGCCCCAGAGGAAAAGCAAATGAAACAACTGATCATATTCGCCACAGGCAACAAAGGTAAGATCCGGGAGATCCGCGACATCATCACAGATCCCGACACAGAAGTGCTCTCCATGAAGGAAGCGGGCGTCGCTGCAGATCCAGATGAATCCGGCGCCACTTTTGAGGAAAATGCCCTTATCAAAGCCAGAGCAGTAGCAAAGCTGGTCCGCCAAAAGATTGAGGACGGCACCTTCTTTTTTGACGGTGCGGATGGCACACGCTCTTTTGACACGGATGATATACAGATCACTGTGATGAGCGACGATTCGGGACTCGTGATCGACGCGCTGAACGGGGAACCCGGCATATATTCTGCCCGCTATCTCGGTCATGACACCGACTACAACTATAAGATGACACAGATCATGAAGCGCATGGAGAATGTGCCGGATGAGGAAAGGACCGCCAGATTCGTGGCAGCTGTAGCAGCAGTATTTCCCGACGGCAGCGAACATGTCGTTCGCGGCGCTATGGAAGGTGTGATCGCGCACGGAATCTACGGTAAGAATGGCTTCGGATATGATCCTTTCTTCTATCTTCCCGAGTATGGAAAGACCAGCGCCGAGATCACTGAGGAGGAGAAAAACGCGATCAGCCACCGCGGAAAAGCGCTCCGGGCGATGCTCAAAGTCCTCGATGAATGGCGCAGCACAAAAAACAGCAGTGCAAAGAGTTGAGAAACTAACGGTGAACTTTCATGAGAGTATTGATCCTCGGAGATACACACGCGCAGGACGATATTTTCCTACGGATCCTTGCCGCGGAAAAAGAATACGACGCTGTTTTGCACACAGGGGACTTCGAGGGAAGTGAGTTCGTCTATCGCGAGCTCTCGGACGCGCCCCTTTATGCTATTGCGGGAAATAATGATTTTTTTACGGACGCTCCCTATGAGAGAGTCGTAGAACTGGAAGGGTGCCGGATCTTCATGACCCACGGGCACCGCTACGGTCTGGAAAAGGGATACATGGGCGTCTGCCGCGAGGCGCACAGAAGAAACGCATCCATTGCGGTATTCGGGCACTCCCATCTGCCGGTGGCGGAATACTGCAAAGGCGTGCTGATGCTCAATCCGGGAAGCACATCCTGGCCCAGGCAGGAAAACCGGTGTCCTTCCTACATCGTGCTCACTCTCGAGAGCGGCCGGGTCCTTTCCTGCGGGATCCGCTATCTCGACAAAAAAGTTTAAAAACTGTGTTGACAATCGGGATGCTTCAAATTATAATAACACTTGCATTTGAGATTGGTTCCGGGGTGTTGCTCAGCTTGGCAGAGCGCCTGGTTTGGGACCAGGAGGTCGCAGGTTCGAATCCTGTCACCCCGATTCAAGTGTGATAATTTATAATCCTTCATTACTTATGCGGGTGTAGTTCAATGGTAGAACACTAGCCTTCCAAGCTAGATACGTGGGTTCGATTCCCATCACCCGCTTTAACAATTGCCTTTTTTAGACAGTTGACGGCAAGCGCGATCTGCTGCCGGGATTATGTGTCCGTAGCTCAGCTGGATAGAGCACCGGCCTTCTAAGCCGGGTGTCGGGGGTTCGAGTCCCTTCGGGCATACTCCGATAAATATATTCGGAATAAGATTTTATGGTGGGTATGGCGTAGTTGGCTAACGCGCCAGATTGTGGTTCTGGAGACCGTGGGTTCGAGTCCCATTACCCACCTTTTTTTAATGCCATTGGGCTATCGCCAAGTGGTAAGGCACAGCACTTTGACTGCTGCATGCGTTGGTTCGAATCCAACTAGCCCAGCTGCGGGACATTAGCTCAGTTGGTAGAGCACTTGACTTTTAATCAAGTTGTCGGGGGTTCGATCCCCCCATGTCTCATCTGTAACTCTTCAGCCGATCTCTTGATTGCGGCTGTTTTTTGTTATTAGAGGAAATGTCGGTCAGGCGGTACCGGTCTGATCAGGTTCATTCCCTTTCACTTTTTTCTGCGGATATGGCGAAACTGGCAGACGCGCCAGATTTAGGTTCTGGTGGGACCCCCCGTGCAGGTTCGAGTCCTGTTATCCGCACTTTTTTGACCGGCGGGAGTGATCCTGCCGGTCTTTTTTCGTGCTTTTTGGGAAATTACTCAAATATTTCGTGCGGATTTTCCGCCGAACCATTCTTCACCGTTTCTTCTTCCATCGTGATCATCAGCCGGCATTTTACCTTCTGCCGAGGTCATTTACCGTCCTTCCCGTCTCTATACTGCCCTCGAGAGAGACTTTTTCTCCGATATCCGTCTCCGGATGTTCCAATATTCTGACCAGCCTGCGGACCGCCTCTCTCCCAAGTTCCGCGGGCTCGTTTGACAGGCATGTGATCCGGCCCTCATTACTCCCCCATTCTTCCTTATCCGTCTGCAGGACAACAGCCGAAATATCCTCCGGTATCGTCAGACCGTTGTTCTCCCAGTTTTTGATCCTGTCGGAAGCTTCTCTGGGAGATGAGAATATCACACACGTAACGCCCTCCTCCGCAGACAGGCTCAGCACTCTTTCCGCCGACAGTTTCGAGAGATCCGTTTCAAGGCAATCCATTTCCAGTTTCCGGGCTTCTATTCGAAGCACAGAAGCATACTTTCTGTACTCGATACTTTGATCTCCCGGAAAAGCAGTGATCCGGTGTCCCTTCTCTCTCAGATACCTCATCATGAGCGCAGCGTTTTTTCTGAAATCCCTGCAGATGCTTGTATACCCCGTCACTTCATTTTCCACACTGATCAGCGGAATACCGCTCTCCAGAAGCTCTGCAAAGCGTCCCTTGTAGAGGTCCTCTCTGCTCGCCAGCAGGCAAATCCCATCAGCCTTGCGGGCTGCCACTCTTCCAATCCAGCTCATCTGCTGTTCCGCAGAGTCTTCCCCCATAATTACAAGATCTCTGCAGGACCTGGCTGTTTCTCCCGCCATGCCGCACAGCATTTCCCTGTAATATGGCGATTTCACAAGATCCGCGGATCCCGGCGCCAGAATTCCGATCGTTCCTGACATTCCCGGGTCTGTCTGATTGCCTCTTTTGCCCTCCCTGTACTTGTAATCCAGTTCCTCTGCTGTCCTCAACACCTTCTTTTTTGTCTCTTCACTGATGTCCGGATATCCTTTCAACGCCTTACTGACTGTCGAAACAGATAGTCCCAGCACCGCTGATATATCCTTTTGATATGCCATATTAGTGTCCTCCCTGCATTTATCCTATCTGCCGCAGAGGAAAATCCGCAAGTTTTTTCTTGCCGGCACAGCCGATCCATCATTGTCAAAATATAGTTTTTCGTCAATTATCGTAAAATCACGAAATCCTTTCTTTAAATCCTTCTGAATTATCGATAAAAAAACCATCTATGTTCATAATCACAGATATTTCTCCGAAAATATCTGCGAAACAAGCCAATTCCCGTTCCTGCAGCCGCCGGCAATAAATGATATTCCGACAACCAGGCGCTTCCGGCTTCCATCACTTCTTAAAACTCTAAAATTATTTGTTGACAAAACGTGCTTTTTCTTATAATATATTTGTGTTGTGTAAGTGTAGCTCAGCTGGATAGAGCGTCTGGCTACGGACCAGAAGGTCGCGAGTTCGAATCTTGTCACTTACATCGAAAAAGCTTCGTCGTAAGACGAAGCTTTTTTTGTGCACTGAAACTCCGGCCAAATAGCCGGAGTTTTGCGTTGTTTGCGTGCTTATATTTTGCATCAGGAACCGGGCTCTTCGAAGCCCGGTTCCTGTCTTTACTGAGAAATGACACTCTAAAGAACAATGGGTATGAATGGCAGCCCGGTGTATGGAAAAGGGGCGCCGCATTAAGCGACGCCCCTTTGAGCATATCATTTCAACCTCTTCTATTTTACCCGATGCCTTCTCCGGATCAGTCTCTCTCTACGATCGCCGCGCAGCCCATACCGCCGCCTACGCAAAGCGTAGCAAGGCCCTTCTTGGCGTCTCTCTTCTCCATCTCATAGATGAGCGTTACGAGAATACGAGTGCCGGAGCAGCCTACGGGGTGTCCGAGAGCGATCGCGCCGCCATTGACATTGAGCTTATCCATATCAAATCCAAGGTCATGTCCGACTGCAACAGACTGTGCCGCAAACGCCTCGTTCGCCTCGATCAGGTCGAAATCGCCGATCGTGTAGCCGCACTTCTCCATGGTCTTGCGGGTAGCCGCGACAGGACCGATTCCCATGATGCGGGGCTCTACGCCTGCCAGCTCGCCTGCGATCCATGTAGCCTGAGGCTTTACGCCGAGTTCCTTAGCCTTCTCTTCGCTCATAACGATGATAGCTGCTGCAGCATCGTTGATGCCGGAGGAGTTAGCTGCTGTGACAACGCCGTCTTTCTTGAACGCAGGGCGAAGCTTCGCGATGGACTCCTTTGTTGTGCCGGGGCGAGGGCCTTCGTCTGTATCGACGACAATTGTATTCTTCTTCACCTTGACTTCCACAGGGAAGATCTCATCCTTAAACTTTCCTTCCTCGATTGCCTTGGAAGCTTTCTGCTGGGACCATGCGGCAAACTCATCGAGCTGCTCTCTTGTAAGTCCCCACTCCTCAGCGATATTCTCAGCTGTGATAGCCGAAACGGCCCTGCTGTACAAGATAAGGAGCTCTGGACATGCTCTCCATACCGCCTGCTACTACGATGTCGGCGTTGCCGTTCTCGATAAGCTTGGCAGCCAGGTTTACGCAGTGAAGTCCGGATCCGCAGAGAACGTTGATGGTGATAGCGGGAACTTCTACAGGAATGCCTGCGTTGATGGCAGCCTGTCTTGCGGGGTTCTGTCCGAGACCTGCCTGGATAACGTTGCCCATATAGACCTCATCGACCTGCTCGGGCTTAACGCCTGCTCTCTTAAGAGCTTCCTTGATCGCCAAAGCGCCCAGATCGGGAGCCGGAATGGAGCTGAGCTGTCCGCCCATTGTTCCGATCGCTGTTCTGCAGGCACCTGCCAGGACTACTTTTCTCTTGCTCATGGATTTCTTCCTCCTGAAATGTGATTATTCAAAGACCGCCCCAGGATTTTATGTCCAGGGGCGGTATTTACAGTCTTTACAAAGTTATCAGTCTCTCTCTACGATGGTAGCGCAGCCCATGCCGCCGCCGATGCACAGAGTAGCAAGGCCCCTCTTGGCATCTCTCTTGACCATCTCGTGAAGGAGAGTTACAAGGATACGGCATCCGGAAGCTCCTACGGGGTGTCCGAGAGCGATCGCGCCGCCGTTGACATTGAGTTTGGAAAGATCGAAGCCGAGCTCTTTTCCTACTGCTACGGACTGAGCCGCGAATGCTTCGTTTGCTTCATACAGATCAAACTGGTCGATCGTAAGGCCGGTTCTTGCAAGAACCTTCTTGGTAGCTGCAACAGGTCCAACACCCATGATGGAGGGATCTACGCCGCCGAGCGCGCCTGCTACCCATGTTGCCATAGGGGTAACACCCAGCTCTTTCGCCTTCTCTTCGCTCATGACTACGACACAAGCCGCGCCGTCGTTAATTCCGGAAGCATTGCCTGCTGTTGTAACGCCGCCGGCATTGATTGTGCGAAGTTTAGCAAGACCTTCGGGAGTTGTGCCGGGACGAGGGCCCTCGTCAGTGTCAACGATGACAGTCTGCTTCTTCATCTTGACTTCTACAGGAACGATCTCATCCTTGAACTTGCCGGCTTCCATAGCTGCACATGCCTTATTCTGGCTGTTTGCCGCGAATACGTCGAGTTCTTCTCTTGTAAGGCCCCACTGCTCTGCTACGTTGTCAGCGGTCTTGATCATGTGATAGTCGTTGAATGCATCCCAAAGAGCATCCTTGATCATGGTGTCAACCAGAACGCCGTTGTTCATTCTGTAACCATAACGGCCCTGCATAACTGCATAAGGAGCGAGGGACATGTTCTCCATGCCGCCTGCGATAACGATATCAGCAGTACCTGCGATGATCTTCTCAGCCGCCATATTGACGCAGTTCAGACCGGAACCGCATACTACGTTGATGGTGACTGCGGGAACTTCTACAGGAAGACCTGCGCCAATGGAAGCCTGTCTTGCCACGTTCTGGCCCTGGCCTGCCTGGATAACACAGCCCATGAGGACTTCATCAACCTGGTCTGCAGGAACGCCGGTGCGCTTAAGAGCTTCCTTGATCACGATTGAGCCAAGATCAGCAGCCTTAACTGTGCTGAGCTGTCCGCCCATCTTGCCGATTGCCGTACGGCATGCGCCCGCCAAAACAACTTTCTTTGCCATTTCTTTCCTCCAATTTTCCTTAAATAATATGTTTCACTCCTTGCTCCGGTGAAAGCCGCAAACACGAAATATGCGTCCATACACGGCTTTTTTATCACCTTATCTATTATATCACAGCAAAATCTAATTGTGAATAAAATATCAATATTTTTATATTATTTTTTCAGAGCCCCGAAAAAACATTTGGGGCCTGATGTGCTGAAATTTCATTAACTAAAGGCCGCATGAACCAAACGGTCCATGCGGCCTCTCATATTGTCTGCAATATTGAAATTATGCCTCTTTCAGCTTCTTGATCTCAGCGGTGAGCGCGGGAACCACTTCATACAGATCGCCGACTACGCCGTAATCAGCAATGTTGAAGATGTTGGCATCCTCATCCTTGTTGATAGCAACGATGCAGTCAGAGCTGCTCATACCTGCTACGTGCTGGATAGCGCCGGAGATACCGCAAGCGATGTAAAGCTTAGGTCCAACGGTCTTGCCGGTCTGGCCAACCTGGTGAGCGTGTGCGATCCAGCCGCTGTCAACAGCTGCACGGGAAGCACCTACTACGCCGCCGAGCAGATCCGCGAGGGGCTTAAGAGTGGTGTTGAATCCCTCAGGGCCGCCCATTCCGCGTCCGCCGGATACGATGATGTCAGCGCCTTCGAGATCGACCATCTCGCCTGCTGCATCTTCGATGGTCTCAAGAATGCATGTGCGGATGTCTTCGGGAGCGACATGATAATCTTCTCTGATGACTTCTGCCTTGTTCTCGCCGGCTTCAGGTTTCTTGAAGACGCCGGGACGAACAGTACCGCACTGAGGGCGGTGGTCAGGGCACATGATGGTAGCCATCAGGTTGCCGCCGAATGCAGGACGTGTCCATGCAACGTTGCCAGTCTCTTCGTCGATGTCAAGGCTCGTGCAGTCTGCTGTAAGACCGGTTCTGAGTCTGGAGGAGAAGCGGGGGCCAAGGTCACGGCCGTTCGGTGTAGCACCGATCATGACTGTGGTGGGGCCATACTTCTCGACGACATATGTAAGAGCGTTTACATATGCATCGGTCGTGAACTGCTGGTACTCAGGTCCCTCGACTACGATAACCTGATCGGCGCCGTAAATGCCGGCCTGCTCGACAGCTTCTGCAACGTTGTTACCGATAACAACGCCTACCAGCTTTCCGCCCTGCTTGGTTGCAAGGGTACGGCCGGGATTCAGGAGCTCCAAACCGACTTTCTTCGGGGAACCATCCTCGTTAGTTTCAATAAATACCCAAAGGTCTTTTGTCTTAGCTTCCATTGTTATCCCTCCTGTCAGATAATTCCATTATCAGTCAGAATCTTAGCCAGCTTAGCCGCGGACTCTGCGCCGGTCTCTTCCTTGATCTTGATTCCGCCCTGCTTTACGGGAGGAGTAAAGGACTTCTTAACATGTGTAGGAGATCCTGCAAGACCATAGTGAGCCTTATCCATGGTGGAATCGAAATCATCGCCCAGTGTCTCGAATTTAGCTCTGTTAGCAGCAAGTTTACGCTTGATTGTGGGATAACGAGGATCGAAAGAAGGCTTTGTGAAAGTAACAAGGCAAGGGAACTTGATGCCGATGATCTGCTTGCCGTTCTCAGCTTCTTTCTGGACCTTCAGGCCGCCCTCAACTGCTTCGCACTCGAGTCCATAGGTAACCTGGGGAAGTCCCAGCCACTCAGCGATCTCGGGACCAACCTGCGCGGTATCACCATCGATTGCCTGCTTGCCGCAGAAGATTGCGGCCGCAGAAGATTGCGTCGAAAGCACCTTCGGTCTCTTCGATCTTCTTAATGGCGTGGGAAATGATGTAGGAAGTAGCAAGAGTATCAGATCCGCCGAAAGTACGGCCGGTTACCAGATAGCCCTTGTCAGCCGCGATCGCGACGCATTCCTTCAGGACTGCGACTGCCTGCGGCGGTCCCATGGTGACTACTACGATCTTGGTATCGGGATTTTTGTCCTTAATGCGAGCTGCTGCCTCGAGAGCATAGCCGTCAAAAGGATTCAGAATAGCCGGGACACCCTCACGGATCAGGGTGTGCTTTACCGGATCGATCTTAATCTGAGTCGTATCCGGAACCTGTTTTACGCAAACAAGAATGTTCATATTGTCCTCCTCCTGGGATGTTATTTCGTATACTGCCGACTGCTCCTTCTGTCCGAGCAGACACAGTGTATACAATCTTATACAAATATAACATGCACCGCCATTCCAAGGCAATGAACTGCTATAAGCAATAACAAATAAGCTTATTCGAAAATCAAATCAAAGTCCCATGTGCCGGCTATGTCAGTATCCCGGCAGAGGAACTCATCTGCTCCCTGCCGGGTTCGCATGTCATATTATAGATCGCTCGTTGAAGCCGCTCTGATTACATCTTATCTGTGGGCACCTTGTTGCGAGGGCCGTTAGAATAATCATAGAAGCCGATGCCGGTCTTAACGCCGAGTCTCTTGCCGCGGACCATCTTGCGAAGCAGAGGGCTTGCCGCGTACTTGTTGTCGTGAGTCTCTTCGAAGAGAACATCCATGATTGCCAGGCAGATATCCAGACCGATGAAATCGCCGAGTTCCAGCGGGCCCATGGGGTGGTTGCAGCCGAGCTTCATGCCGTTGTCGATGCCTTCGATGTCAGCAGTTCCTGTGTAATAAACGTTGATTGCTTCGTTGATCATGGGAACCAGGATTCTGTTTACGGCGAAGCCTGCAGCCTCATTGACCTGTACCGGAACCTTGCCGAGCTGCTTGGAGATCTCGATGACCTTCTCAACAGTTTCAGCGGGAGTGTTGATACCTGCAATAACCTCAACCAGCTTCATAACGGGAGCGGGATTGAAGAAGTGCATGCCGATGATGGGCTTGGAAAGGCTTGCGCCGATCTGTGTGATGGATAAGGAAGAAGTATTGGACGCATAGATGCAGTCGGGGTTCTTTACGATCTCGTCCTGGAGCTTCTTGAAGCAGTCCTGTTTGACGTCCATTCTTTCAAGAGCAGCCTCAACTACGAGGTCGGGATCTACAGCGATGTCGCTAAGTCCGGTAACGATCTTTCCGGTAATAGCGTCTGCAGCTGCCTGCTCCATCTTGCCCTTTGCTACCAGCTTGTCAAGACCCTTCTTGATCTTGTTAAGACCGCCGTCAGCAAACTCCTGCTTGATATCGCAGAGATAGACCTTCTCAACAGCATCACACTGAGCGAATGTCTGAGCGATTCCGGATCCCATTGCACCAGCGCCGATAACAGCAACTTTCATTTTAGTATCCTCCTTTGATAACTATAAATATATTGCAAAATAGTATTGCCTTTAATGAATCGCACTCCGTCGGGAATGCGCACTCTTTTGACCGGTCAGGAAATTATTCGTTCCTGAAAGCGACCTTCTTGACCTTCTTGGGGTCGTCTTTCTTGCGAAGGAAGTTGGCCATTCCCTCTACCTGGTCATAGCTCTCGAAGCAGCTTCCGAAGAGTTCTTCTTCGATCGCGACGCCTTCGTCGATGCTTACCTGAAGGCCTTCGTTGATCGCCTTCTTGCATGCGCGAACTGCGATCGGAGCATTTGCCGCGATGGATGCCGCCATCTTCTTGGCTGCGGGCATGAGCTCCTCAAGCGGATAAACTTCGTTGACAAGTCCGATCCTCTTGGCTTCGTCCGCCTTGATGTTGCGGGCTGTGTAGATCAGCTGCTTAGCCATGCCGGGGCTGACAAGACGAGCCAGTCTCTGTGTGCCGCCGAAACCGGGGGTGATTCCAAGGCCGACCTCAGGCTGACCGAACATAGCGTTGTCGGAGCAGATGCGGATATCGCAGGACATGGAGATCTCGCAGCCGCCGCCCAGAGCAAAACCGTTGATAGCAGCGATCACAGGGATAGGGAACTTCTCGATCTTGAGGAAAATGTCATTTCCCTTCTTGCCGAAAGCAGCGCCCTCTGCCTTGGTCATGGTGCTCATCGCTCCGATGTCCGCACCTGCAACGAAAGACTTCTCGCCGGCGCCGGTGAGGATCAGGCAGCGGATGACGCTGAGGTCAACAGCGTCAAAAGTCTGCTCCAGCTCATTAAGAACTTCCTCGTTAAGCGCATTGAGTGCCTTGGGGCGGTTGATGGTGATAATACCTACAGCTCCGTCCACTTCATAATCAATAAATCCCATTTTCAACTCCTCCATCCATCTTGTTTGTTTATAATCATGGCGGTCCCGATAGCGTGAGAAACCGCCGTGTTACCTGTTCAGACCGGAAAAGGAATGCTTCCGGATCTTATTCCTCGGGTTCGATCAGGCCGTAAGCTCCGTCCTTTCTCTTATACACTACGTTGATCTCTTCGGACTCTGCATTGCGGAATACGTAAAAGCCGTGTCCGAGAAGTTCCATCTGCACGCATGCGTCCTCGGGATACATGGGCTTCATCTCGAACTGTTTGTTTCTCACAATGCGGATCTCTTCGTCTGAAGCATAGGGCTCTTCGAGATATTCTCTCTTGAAAGCGGCCTGCGCTTTGTGCTTCTTGACGATCTTGCTCTTATACTTCTTGAGCTGTTTCTCGATCACTTCCTCTGCCTGATCAATAGTAGTGTACATATCATTGCTGCTCTGTTCACAGCGGATCACTCCTCCCTTGGTGGGTATAGTCACCTCCATGATATGCCGCCCGTGATTGACCTCGAGAGTGACATGAGCGGTGGTGTCCTCGGCAAAGAATTTCTCAAGTTTGCCGAGCTTGTCCTTCACGGATTTCTCAAGTGAAGGAGATACTTCCATGTTCTTTCCAACGATGACATACTTCATAGACACCTCTTTCTGCAGCCTGCCGGCTGCTGTTTTTTCGATGCCGGATGTCCGGTTAGATAATTATATCACAATCTCCGTATCCTTGCACAGAACGGATAGGGTTTTACGCCCAATTAATACAAATTTTATGAATTCTGCCCTCGTCGGAGCGCGCAAAAAAATGCTGCAGATCACAGGGGAAATACCCGGTATCTGCAGCAATCTTTTGCCCTTTATTTAATTCAGTTTACTAACGCGGTCTCAAAAAAGCAGGATCCTGTCACCTGATCAGTAGAATATCCTTCTGATCGCAGCGATCGCCCGGTAATCCGCTCTGGAAACCTTGATGCCATCCCTTGCATTGGAAGCATGCACCATCATTCCGTCTCCGATATAAATGCCGACGTGGCCGTAGAAACAGATCAGATCGCCCGGTCTTGCGTCGCTCAGGGAATCGATCCCTATGCCGTATCCTCTTTGAGAAGCATCATAATGCGGAAGACTTACACCAAAGTTTGAATACACTGCCATCGTGAAGCCGCTGCAGTCTGTGCCGTGCGTAAGGCTTGAACCGCCCCACACGTAAGGATTTCCGACAAACTGAAGCGCGAAGTCCGCGACTGCCTGACCGGTCTCTGCTCCGTGACTGAGCATTTCTTCCTTCGCTGTATCAGCCGTCACCTGTGTGTTGTCCGCTGCTGTCTGCGCCTTCTCCGCGACCGCCTGCGCAGTTTCCGCGGCCTTTTCCTCAGCCTTTGTGGGCTCGGCGTCCTCATCTTCAAAGATGCTGGCTGCTTCTTCTGCCTTCTGCGCCGCCGCTTCAGCGACCTCTGAAGCCTTATCGGCTTTCTTCTGCGCGTCGTCGGCGATATCTTTCACCGTGGCATTCTCAATGCGCTCCTGCTGCTCCTCGACTGTCTCCGCGACAGGATAGGAATCCGTGACGCTCACGTCCTCCATCTTGACATATCCCTTGCCGTTCTCAGTGGCGACCTCGATCCAGCCGTCATCTTCTTCCATGTTCTCCCTGACTTCGATCTGCTCGCCCTGGGAGACGGTCATAATGACATTTTTCTCGCTCTTATTCTTATGAACCTTGACCTCGTTCTCGCTGTTGTCGACTACGGCAACATTCTTCTTGACCAGCTCGGAGAGAAGCGCCGCTTCATCTCCCTTGACCAGATACTCGCCGAGAACATATCCGACGAGAGAGCCGGACTCGATCTTTACCCAGTCGCCGCCGTTATCCTGAAGGATCTTGGCGACATCGTTGCTGTATAATTTTCCGATCACTTCGCTTCCGAGCGAAGCATCTGTGTGAATGTTCAGATATACATTGGGGGCGGCTACAGCGAGCTCTATCTTGCCTTCCTGTTTCAGACTGCTCTTTTCGGTGGCGGCGTCGATGACGGCCTTCTTCTCACCGCTGTCTTTCTTGGCTCTAATCTTCTGCCCCGGGCCCACAATTGACAAAACCGCATCCGCGACCAATTCAGCCTGTGCATTTTCCGGTGTGATAACATTGCCCGTGATCGGGTTCAGATCCGCTGCGGCATCAAGCCTTGCGGAATATCCCATCGCGTTGACCGGTGCTCCCAATACGGCTGCCGCCATAGAGAATGTGACCAGTCCTGTCAGTACCTTAGATCTTGTAAAAAACATGCTTCCTCCTGATTTTTCTTCCAGTTTTTTGCCGGGCGGCAGCTCGGCATTAGTCTGTATCAGGCTGTAAAAACCTCGTAACTAAACTGTTTATCAGCCGTCGGTACTATAGCAGATGGATTTTTTACTGTCAAGAAATCTACTGTTTATTCACTATATTTAGGATTTTTTTAGAAAGTTTCGGATGTTTCTGTTACAAAATCTGAAGTTTATTGTTTTTTATCAAAATATATATGAAATATTTATTTAATATTATTCGCAGTATTTGTCTTCTCTTTTTCTTTCTTTTGATACAATAGAAATATACGCGAAACAATTAACAAAATTTATCATCCGGGGCGGCTTTTTTCACGATTGCCTCAAAATGCTCTGCACTCCCGTGAAAGCAATCTGGCTTACTTTATCTCCAAGTTCTTCCATGCTGCATGGAATCTCGTTCCTGAGCCATCTCTGATACACGTACATTGCGCCCGCCACGAAGAAGCTCACCTGAATCTTCAGGTCGCTCTCGGGGAGCCTGGAGTGCCTTGCGTAGATCTCAGAGAGAATATCCACCGTTACATTCTGCACTTCGTTCCAGAAAAACCCGAGGCTCGGATTTCCGGCGACCATCCTGCAGAATTCCAGATGCTCAGCCAGCATTGAATTAACCTCTTTCGCGAATATCTTTCTGTCAAAGGACAGCGAAAAGAAACTTCTGATCGTGAGGCGGGTCAGGAGTTCTCTTGTCTTCTCCTCCGCGTATTCCCGGATAATGTCCTCCGTCGAGTCGTAATGCAGATAGAAAGTCTTTCTGTCGATATCCGCTTCTCTTGCAATGTCCGAGATCGTGATCTTCTCTGTCCCTTTCCGCTTGAGCAGATTCAGATACGCATTCTGAATGGATTTCCTGGTCTTGGTAATTCTTCTGTCCTTCATTTTTTCCCCACTTTATACCAAAATGTGTATTATTCCCTAATACATACCAAACTGGCAATTGCCAAAATATACATTAAATATCATAATACCCCATGTGTGGATAATTCAATACCTGCACATTATCCTGACTAATATGCTAAAATAGAAACGTTGAAATTTTTCTTTTCACAGCCGCTGCTGTGAAACGATATTAATAATAAGGAGGAACCTATGAGCAACTACGAACTGGATCACAAGCTGGAACACGTCTATACTTTGGCCGCTTACGCGGAAGTTGAAAAACAGCCCGTTAACAGCAGGAATTACAAGAGGATCCTTGAAAAGCAGAACAAAGGCGTTCATGAGCTGATGAAAGCCGCTTATGAGATCCCTTTTTACCGCGCGCGCTTTGAGCAGAGCGGAACGACCCCGGATGATTATCACTGTGCCGAGGATCTCTACAAATTCCCGCTTCTGACCAAGGACCAGCTCCGCGACTGGATGGACGAGGAAGCTGCCAAAGATCCCGAGAAGTACAAATACTGGCACGTATCTCCCACCTCCGGCTCTACCGGCAGACCGCTGCGCGTCCTGATCTCCCCCAAGGAGTACGCCTACGTCACAGCGAACTGGCTCCGCACCATGGGATACGGCGGATTCAATCCTTTCACCGGAAAGACCATGTGCCGTCCCAATTCTCTGCACGGACCGGTCAAGGAATATGATTCCCCTGTCCAAAAGCTCGGCATCCTTCGCCGCAAATACATGTCCGACACGATCAAACAGCGTGTAGACACCCAGACCCTTGTGGATGAGATCAATGCATACAAACCCGATTATCTCTACAACCACAAGAACCTGCTGATGCGCATCGCCAAGTATGTTAAGGAAAATGATCTTTACCTCCATCAGCCCAGCTTCTACACACCTTTCGGCGAGATGCTCGACGATCCTTCCAGAGCGCTTTTGATGGATGTCTTCGGCCCCGGCCTCATCGATGCCTACGGAATGGGCGAAACAGGCTCCTGCGTCATCAGGATCCCCGGAAGAAAATACTATCAGGTGAACAGCGACCTCTTTGTCGTAAACGTCTATAATCAGGATCTGACCGGTCCCGCCCTGAAGGGCATGATGGTCATCACTCCTCTTTACAAGACCGAGCTTCCTCTGATCAACTATACTTCCTACGATCAGGCTGACAGTTATATGAAGAAAGGCCTTCGTTTTGTCAGAGGTGTTCAGGGCCGCATGAATGACGTCATTCACCACAGAGACGGAAGCGTTACCGAGTGGGGCAACATCTCCGGCGTAGTCAACTACATCCCCGAGATCATCTCCTACAGAATGGTTCAGGAGACCTACGAGGATCTGACCCTGATGATGGTGAGAAATCCGGAGACTCCCGTGGAGAAACAGGAAGAGATCGAGAAGGTCCTCGACGAGAAGCTCATGGCCATGTTCAAGGATCCTTCCATCAAGATCACTTATCAGTGGCTCGATGAGATCCCCGTAGATCCCAACGGCAAACTGAGAGTTATCATCAGCAAAGTCAAGACCGGTGCCATCGGCGAGCCCGAGCACGCCGGCGAGGACGTCGGAAGCGCTGATATCAAGCCTGATGTCCCGGAAGAGGAACCCGCTGAGGAATGATCAGTTAACACTCACATATGATTTCAGGGAAGCTGCCGCTGATGCGGCAGTTTCTTTTTGACCTAATCGAGCAGGATGCTCCCACTCGATTGACCGTTGGCCGCCAAATGCATCTTCGTTGCAGGCACGAGATGCGCTTGGCAGCTTATCGCACAAGAAAAGGACTGCTGCAAATGCAGCAGTCCTTTTTCTTTCAGGCTGTTGTTTTAAGTTTGTTGATCAGCAATATTCCGGCAATAATGCCGTCCCGTCTTTGCAGCCGGGCCGATCAATAGTGGCAGTACATGAAGTACTTGTATCCCAGAGGGCTGCTGAAGTAACCCTGCAGTTCAGGATCCTGCATGTACAGGTCTGTGTAGTAATACAGAGGGCAGATGCAGCCGGTGCTCATGAGCAGATCCTCTGCTCTGTGCATCAGTTCATATCTTGTATTTGTGTCTGTGCAGGACTTGATGTCCGCGATGATGACATCATAGGTCTCTGCCCATGTGCCGTTCTCAACCTTGGTCTCATAGCCGAGATCTGTCAGGTCAAGGCTGTACGCCTGAGTCTTCTCGTTGGCGCCTTTGCCGAACTGGCAGTCATTGTTTCCGGACTGAGATGTCCACATATCCAGGAAGGAGATCGGATCATTGTAGTCGCCGAGCCATCCGTTACGTGCAACAGAGAAATTGCCTGCCTTACGGGTATCAAGGAATGTGTTCCACTCCTGGTTCTCAAGGTTCATTGTGATTCCGATACCTGCCAGCGCGCTCTGCAGATACTCTGCGATCGCCTTGTGGCCTTCAGAGGTATTGTAGAGATATACCAGTGCGGGAACATTGGTGAACTTTCCGGATGCCTCATCATATGTGTAGTACTTCTTCAGAGTCTCGACTGCTGCGTTGAAGTTATCCTGAAGAGCCTCAGGAGCAACATTGTAGTAGCCTGCGAAGCCGTCATTGTGACCTGCGTTCTGATAGAATTCCTTGCCGTCTGCGTCTGTCAGGCCCATAGCGACGAAGGAAGATGCGGGAACCTGTCCGCCCTGAGCAACGCTCTCACAGATGTAATTGCGGTCAAACAGCAGAGAGATGGCATTTCTGATGTCCTGACGGGCAGCCTCTGCCTCAGCTCCCTCAAGTCCGCTGTCAGCGGGAAGGATATCTTCATTGATGTTCCAGCATACATAGTAAGTTCCGAGCTGTCCGGTAACCTTGAAAGCATCAGGATACTCGTTCTTCAGGGACGCGATCTCGTTGGTGGGCACATCGTCGATGAGCTGCCAGTCGCCGTTCTTGAAGTTGGTCAGCATGTTGTTGGCGTCGTCAGAAAGGAAGAAGTTGATCTGGGGCATTGTGACCTTGTCAGCTTCCACGTACTGATCGTTCTTTGTAAGGGTGATCAGACTGTTGTGATCCCACTTTGTCATGGTGTAAGCGCCGTTTCCGACATAGGTAGAAGGATCTGTAGCCCAGGACTCATTGGCGACAACGTCTTCTCTGACAGGGAAATAAGCCGGGAACGCAAGAAGTTCATTCCAGTATGAAACAGCGGTGGTGCAGGTGACTACCAGGGTCTTGTCATCGGGAGCTTCGACTGCAAGTTTGGCATCGGGATTGACAAATTCCATGACCGGATTGCCATCGGCATCTTTCTCACCGGTTTCTTTGCTCTGCCAGATCTCATCATAGCCTTTTACCAGCTCAAACATATAGCCGTAATCAGCTGCGAGGTCTGTTCCTGCTGCGCGGTTCCATGCAAACACGAAATCGCCGGCTTTGACATCCTGTCCGTCGGACCACTTAAGGCCGTCTTTGAGGGTGTATGTATAGGTAACTGTTCCGTCTGCGTTCGGAACGCCTTCAGGCAGCTCTGTCGCGCAATCCGGCACGATCACGAGATTTCCGGAAGCATCTTCTTCCCACTTTGCAAGACCGGAGAACAGGTGCAGGCAAAGCGTAGCGCCGTCAACACTGCTGTTCAGAGCAGGGTCAAGAGTTGCCGGCTCAGAGGCAAGGCAGACATTCAGGGCCTGTGTCTTATCTGTTACGGTTCCTGCGTCAGCAGTTGCTGCTCCTGAGTCAGAAGTGCTTGTGTTGGCAGCGGAATCACCGCATGCTGCAAGTCCGAGAACCATTACGGCACTGAGTGCAAGAGCAAATAACTTTTTCACTTTCATAATACTCTCCTTTCAAGATAGAGTGATGGCAGTAAATGCGCATCTTTATCCCTTTTATTTCATAACGCAGCGGGCGCGCATCGCCTGAAATGCACGTCAGCACCGCATTTTGAAACCTATTAAAATATTGAAGATCAGCTGTTGATCTCTTCTGTCCTGTGGCAGGCCACGAATCTTCCCTTCTCCACTTCCTTGAATTCGGGCATGCTCTCCGCGCAGCGTGGCTGTGCATAAGGGCACCTGGTGTGGAAGGGGCATCCCGAAGGAGCATTGAGAGGGCTCGGGATCTCGCCTGAAAGCGCGATGCGCTTGTTGGCTCGAGCCACCTTAGGATCCGGCACGGGCACCGCGGAGATCAGAGCCTTCGAATACGGATGCAGGGGTCTCTCATAAATGTCCGCGGCATCGGCCAGCTCGACCATTCTTCCAAGATACATGACTGCGATCCTGTCGGAAATATGTCTGACAACAAGCAGATCGTGCGCAATGAAAAGATAGGTCAGTCCCATTTTACTCTGCAGTTCATCAAACATATTGATGACCTGCGCCTGGATCGAAACATCCAGCGCGGAAACAGGCTCATCACAGACGATAAAGTCAGGGTCTACAGCAAGCGAACGGGCGATTCCGACACGCTGCCTCTGTCCTCCCGAAAACTCGTGCGCATATCTGGCCGCGTGCTCAGAGTTAAGCCCTACATGTTCCATAAGCTCCAGGATCTTATCCCGGCGCTCCTGTTCGGACTTGTACATGTGATGCACATCCAGCGGCTCTCCGATGATATCCGCGACAGTCATGCGGGGATCCAGGGAAGAGTATGGGTCCTGGAAGACCATAGTAGCTTTTTTCCTGAATTCCTCAATGTCCTTGGCGGTCTTAATGGACTTTCCTCTGTAAATGATCTCTCCCGCTGTGGGCTTATACAGGTGAAGGATCGTTCTGCCGGCCGTCGTCTTGCCGCATCCGGACTCTCCTACAAGTCCAAGGGTCTCTCCTTCCCTGATCGTAAAGGAGATGTCGTCTACCGCCTTAAGAGGGATAGACTTAAAGAACCCGGCGTTGATATTGAAATACTGCTTCAGATTTCTGACCTCGATGAGAGGCTGTTCGCTTGTCTTATTCGTGCTCATTCGCCTTTCACCGCCTTCCTTACATTCATCCAGCATGCAGCCGAATGGTTTTCATTGATAGTCATCTTCTCACAGTGCTCTCTCATACAGATCTTCATCGCGTTGTCACAGCGAGGTGCGAAAGGGCATCCCTTAGGCATGTTGAGCAGGTCGATCGGCGTACCCGAAATGGGCTCCAGCCTGTCTCCGCTGTCATCAGCAGTGGGGATCGAGCGAAGCAGACCCTTTGTGTACTCGTGGCAGGGATTGTAGAAGATCTCATCCGCCGTTCCCTGTTCGCAGATGCCTCCGGCATACATGACGATGACTTCATCGCACAGCTGCGCGACAACTCCAAGGTCATGGGTGATCATAATGATCGCCATTCCGATCTTGCTCTGAATATCTTTCATGAGCTCCAGTATACCGGCCTGAATCGTAACGTCCAGCGCGGTCGTGGGCTCGTCCGCGATAAGGATATCAGGTTCACAGGCCAGCGCCATAGCGATCATGACCCTCTGCCTCATACCGCCTGACAGCTCATGAGGATACTGTTTCATACGTTTCTCGGGATCATTGACGTTTACCAGCCTGAGCATTTCTACAGCTCTGTCCCAGGACTGCTGTTTATCTCTGTCTGTGTGAAGATGGATCGCCTCCATAAGCTGCTGCCCGATCGTATAGGTAGGGTTAAGGCTTGTCATGGGGTCCTGAAAGATGATGGAGATCCTGTTTCCTCTTACTTCCTTCATGACCTTTTCGCCGGCTCCTACCAGTTCCTGTCCGTCCAGTTTGATGGAACCGGATACGATCTTGCCTGCCGCTGCCAAGATCTGCATGATCGAATAAGCAGTGACAGATTTGCCGGAGCCTGACTCTCCGACGATTCCCAATATTTTGCCCCTCTCCAGTGTGAAGGAAACACCGTTTACGGCACGGACTTCTCCCGCATCTGTAAAGAAGGAAGTGTGAAGGTCTTTAACTTCTAATAATGCCATTATCGTTTCCTCCCTTAACTATTCAACTTCGGATCAAACGCGTCGCGAAGACCATCGCCGAACAGATTCAGTGAGAGAACGATCAGCGAGATCACGATTGCGGGAATGACCAGACGATAGGGATAGGAACTGAGACCGTTCAGCGCATCCGACGCCAGTGAACCCAGCGAAGGCATAGGCGCGTTGACGCCCAGTCCGAGGAAGGACAGATAACTCTCTGTAAAAATAGCGCTCGGGATCTGCAGTGCTGTCGAAATAACGATGACAGATACGCAGTTCGGGATCAGGTGCTTTCTGATGACCCAGCTGCCCTTGGCGCCTGCAGCCTGTGCCGCCAGAACATATTCCTGCTCTCTGAGGGACAGGATCTGTCCTCTGACCAGTCTCGCCATGGAGACCCAGTACAGCAGCGCGAAAATTATAAACAGGGATATGATATTTGATCCGATCTTGGCAAGCGGAGTGCCTTCCAGCGCTGTGCCCAGCCGCATCTTCATGACCGAGGCCAGCAGGATGACCATCAGCATGTCAGGCAGGGAGTAGATGATATCCACGATTCTCATGATCACGATATCCACGGTACCTCCTGCGTATCCTGAGATCGAGCCCACCAAAAGGCCGATCACAAGGACAATGATACTGGCAAAAAAGCCGACTGCAAGCGAGATCCTCGTTCCGTAGACAACACGGATAAAGTAGTCACGGCCGCTGGCGTCCGTTCCGAAGACGTGAGGGAATACGGATTCCCCTGCCGCAATACGGGCCTGCTCACTCGCCGAGTATTCAAAAGGCTTAAGATTGTTGAAGGAAGCGTCCACAGGCTGGCCGGGCTGCATTCCAAGCATGGCTTCATATTTATAAGGCCAGAACATCGGCACAAAGATCGCCGAGAGCGTGATGATCAGAATGATAAAGAAACTGACCATTGCCACCTTGTTCTTTTTGAGGCGGCGAATACCGTCCTTGAACGCGGTCGTAGAAGGACGCATCTGTACCATATACTCTTTTTCTTCTTCGGTTGCAGGAATGAAATCATCCAGATTCACCTGCATACTCAGATGTTTGATATTATCGTTCACTTCTCCTGTCCTCCGTCATTCCAGATTGATCCTGGGATCCACAACCTTGTACATAATATCACTGACCAGATTCATGATAACGATAAAGGTCGAAAGCACGATGGTCGTTCCCATGATCAGTGTATAGTCGCGGTTCGTAATACTGTTTACGAAGGCGCGGCCGATGCCGGGTACTGCGAAGATCTGCTCTACGACCAGGGATCCGGTCGTGATATACGCAAGTTCGGGACCCAGATAAGTAATGACAGGGATCAGCGCATTCTTGAGTGCGTGCTTGAAAATAACATTTACCCTGCTGACACCCTTTGCCTTTGCAGTCCTTATATAGTCCTGGCCGAGAACATCCAGCATGGAGGATCTCGTAAGCCTCGTGATATAGGACATCGGATACAGCATCAGCGTAATGACCGGAAGTATCAGTCCTGCAGCTGTCGATCCGTTAGCCGGGAACACATGCATCCTGACTGTGAAAGTAACGAGGAGCAGAGACCCCATAATAAACGAAGGCATTGACACGAATGCCGTAGTGATCACCATAATGATCCTGTCGAGCAGTGTATTTCTGCGCAGTGCAGCGAAGGAGCCTAATATGACGCCCATTACAGTTGCAATAGCCGCGGCGATAACGCCGAGCTTAGCGGATGTCTTTAATCCGTCGGTGATGATGTCAATGACCATTCGTCCTCTCTGTTTCAGGGAAGGACCAAAGCGCAGATGACATACGTCGTTGAGATAAGTGAGATACTGCTGGAACAGCGGTTTGTCCAGCCCGTATTTGGCCTCCATTGCCTGCTGAACCTGCGGTGTGACTGCCTTCTCACCAACAAACGGTCCTCCGGGGACTGCGTGCATGATAAAGAAGGTCAGAGTGATCACGACCCAGATTGTGAAGACAGCAAGAATGATTCTTTTGAGGATGTACTTCAATGTTTTGGGATTCATTTTCTTTTCCCGCCTCTTTCCTGTTTTTTTGTGCCCGCAATACTCAATTTTTGATATTTCGTTATTTTTTATACAAAATACCAAAATGTATACAGCAAAACACAGATATTATTGTATACTTTTTACTTTATTAATACAACACTTCAGTCCAATAATGTGAAGATTTACAATGATTGTATTTTGGTGTATATTCCTATTTATGAATACGAAAACACAGGAATTAACTTTTGGAGCTATGATCGTTGCAGTCTTCGGCGTTCTGCTTCTGCTCAACCGGCAGACAGGCGGAATGTTCGAGGGTTTCTTTATGTTCATTTTTCCCATCCCCATGGTGGCCTTCTCCGCCAAATACGGGTGGAAGGACAGTCTGCCTGTCTTCGTCTGCACGGTCCTGATCTCTTTTCTCTTTGGCACCTTTACCGGTATGTTTTACGCGGTGGGCATGTCCTTTGTCGGCATGGTTTACGGATCCTGCATCAAATCGCGCAGGGATATGAACCGCACGCTCATACTGGTGATGATCCTCTCCGCAGCCATAGAGCTTCTGTGTACCGTGGCCCTGGCTACCTTTGCCGGTTTTGACCTCAATGCAGATATCATGGCAATGCAGGAGACTATGAACACAATGCTCGCGCAGGCGGGCGTCGATACCTCCACCGGCATTCTGTCCTATGACTATCTCCGCCGCATGTACATTATCAGCACTGGATTTGTGGGAGCCATGGAAGGTCTGATCGTCTACTATCTCAGCTATGCGATCCTCCGCAAACTCCACTATCCCATCAGAAAACCGCAGCCGCTCACAAGTTACTACCCCTCCAGGATCTCCGGCGTCATCGCGCTGGCCCTGGTCTTTGTCTATGCCTATACCGTCGCGAAGCCTTTCTCCAATAACGCAGTACAGAACATATTGCAGTCCGCCGGTATGTGCGGCGTGATCTACCTGATCTTCTTCGGATATATTGCCCTTCTCATGGTCTTCAGAGTTTATCTTCATCTGCCCAGGATCCTGGGAATGATCATCTCTCTTTTCCTTACCATGTCCATATCCTATATTCCGATCCTTGCCGGCTACCTCTATATAAGCGGCAATCTCCACAGGGCTCTGGACAACCGGATGTCAGAAAACTCCCATAACTTGTCAAAATAGTCCTTGTACGTCCAACTTAATAGAATTATGATACATTCCAACCACAAGCCTCACAGTGAAAGGAGGTTTCACTGTTATGGGTAAAGAAAATGGTGTAATGTTTCAATATTTTGAATGGTATCTGCCGGCAGATGCCTCGCTCTGGAAGACAGTATCCGCGAACGCGAAGGAACTCTCCGACAAGGGCGTCACTTCCGTGTGGCTGCCGCCCGCTTACAAAGGACAGGCAGGTATAAACGATACCGGCTACGGGGTCTACGATCTGTACGATCTCGGTGAATTCGATCAAAAAGAAACGGTCCCCACCAAATACGGGACCAAAGATGAATATATAGATGCAGTTAAAAATTTACAGGCTTGCGGTATTGATGTCTATGCGGACATTGTTTTAGACCACCGCATGGGCGCGGATGAGACAGAAACGATCCAGGCTGTCAAGGTCAACCAGGAAAACCGGACAGAAGCGGTCTCCGATCCCAAGACGATCGAGGCATGGACCAAATTTACATTCCCCGGAAGAAACGGCGAGTATTCCGACTTTATATGGGATAGCACCTGCTTCAACGGCGTCGATTACGACGAGCTCAAGGATAAATCCGCGATCTACAAATTTAAAGGCGTCCAGTGGAACCACGGGGTGGACCACGAAAACGTAAACTATGACTATCTGATGGGTGCCAACGTCGATTTCAACGTTCCGAAGGTCCGCGAAGAGCTGACCCGCTGGGGGCAGTGGTATCTCGACACCACAGGTGTGCACGGCTTCCGTCTCGACGCCGTCAAGCACATCGAGAAGAACTTCTTCCCCGAGTGGCTCGGAAAACTCAGGGCCAGCAACCACAAAGAACTGTTTGCCGTCGGCGAGTACTGGAACTCAGAGATCGGTATCCTGATGGATTACCTGAAGAGCTGCGGAGGCTGTATGTCACTGTTCGACGTGCCGCTCCACTTCCATTTCTTCGAGGCCAGCAACAGCAGCGGCGAATACGACATGCGGGGGCTTCTGCAGGATACTCTTGTACAGCGCGATCCCACCCACGCGGTTACATTCGTGGACAATCACGACACACAGACAGGACAGGCCCTTGAGAGCGCGATCCAGCCCTGGTTCGTCCCTCTTGCCTACTCGGTGATCCTGCTGCGCCCCGACGGATACCCTTGCGTATTCTACGGCAATTACTATGGCGTTAAATCTAAGAACGGTCCCTCTTTCCACAAAGAGATCGATCTGATGATGGATCTGCGCCAGACTCACGTATACGGCGCACAGCATGACTATTTTGACGATCCTGACGTAGTAGGCTGGACAATGGAAGGCGATGAAGCTCATGGCGGAAACGGCCTGGCAGTCGTCCTCACGAACAGGACCGGCGATGACAAGTCAATGTATGTCGGAAAGCAGCACGCCGGCGAGACCTGGATCGATGCGCTCGGCAAGCAGAACCACGAGATCGTGATCGACGAGGAGGGATACGGTGTATTTAGCTGTGCCGACGGATCTCTGAGCATCTGGGTCAGAAAACAATAATATTACAGCACAAAAAAGATGTGCCTCGTCAGAACAGCTTTCTGACGGGCACATCTTTTTTTATCTCAATCCAGGTCTTCCCCGCGGGAAGCGATCACTTTCTTATACCAGTAGAATGAATCCTTTCGGCTTCTGGAGAAATCTCCGGTGCCGTCATCGTGCCGGTCCACATAGATAAATCCATATCTCTTGGCATACTGGCCGGTTCCGGCAGAAACCAGGTCAATAGGCCCCCAGCTGGTGTATCCGATCAACGGCACGCCATCCTCCAGGGCTTCTCCCATCGCCCTGACATGCTCCCTGAAATAGGCGATCCTGTAAGGGTCGTGGATCGAGCCGTCCTCTTCCACTTTGTCAAAGGCGCCGAAACCGTTCTCAACGACCATCAGAGGCAGCTTCGGATACCTGTCGTGTAAGTATATAAGTGTATAGCGAAGTCCGTCGGGATCGATCTGCCAGCCCCAGTCTGAAGCCTTCAGATAGGGGTTTTTCGCGTTTTTGACCATATTTCCGGCCGCCATCTCCGCCTCAGGATCTTCCGTGATACAGCCCGACTGATAATAGGAGAAGGTGTACATATCCACCGTTCCCTCTTTGAGGATATCAGTATCACCTTCCAATATGAAGGACGTCTCGATCCCGTTGTCCCTGAAGAATTTGAACGCGAAATCCGGATACTCGCCGCGCACCTGCACGTCGCCGCACAGATTGTTCTTGAAATTATCCTCCCACTGCGCCGCAAGGACGTCTCTGGGATTGGGCGTCAGAGGATATACCGTCACATGCGCGATCATATTGCCGATCACGAAATCGGGGTTGATCTCATGTCCCATCTTCACCGCGAGCGCAGACGCGATAAACTCATGGTGAAGCGCCGTGTATGTTCTCTGCAGATCGCTCTTGAGCTCATTCAGCGGGATCCTGTGGTCAGCGTTTATATCGCTCTCATCCATAAGTCCGAGGCCGTACAGGTTGCCGATCCCTCCCTCTCCCATGCAGGGGATATTGATCTCATTAAAAGTGAGCCAGTATTTGACCTTGTCCTTATATCGGCGGAAAACCGTCTCCGCATAGCGGAGAAAGAGGCCGATGGTCTTTCTGGAATAGAAGCCGTTATATTTTGTCACAATGCTCCAGGGAATCTCGTAGTGGCACAGTGTCACAAGCGGCTTAATGCCGTATTTCGCGCACTCGTCGAACACCTTGTCATAGAACGCCAGACCCGCTTCGTTCGGCTCATTGTCGTCCCCGTTCGGAAAGATCCTTCCCCAGTTGATGGACAGCCGGAAACAGGTAAATCCCATCTCCGCAAAAAGCGCGATATCCTCTTTGTAACGGTGGTAAAAATCGATCGCCTCGTGGCTTGGATAAAACGCCGAGGGATCCCTTTTGGGAAGAAAAGTCCTCGGTGTGTTCACATCTCCTCCGAGCAGCATATCCGGAACACTCAGTCCTTTTCCGTCCTCCAGATAGGCTCCTTCACACTGATTTGCTGCTACAGCGCCTCCCCACAAAAAGTTCTCAGGAAATCTCATCTCTGCCTCCTTGTCCTATTTCATTTACTCTGTGTAAACCATTCGCTTACCTTTTCACACACTCCGTCCAGATCGCCAAAAGCCGAATAATCCAGGGTCTCCATCTCCTCTCCCGTGAACTCGTTGGCTTCCTTCCTTGTTTCGATCTCAAGCTGCACGTCCGGCGTCACTCCTTGTTCAAGATCCGATCCTTCCCCGTCCGTGAGTTTGAATTTGCTGCCGGATATACTGATCTCAAACCCCTCGCTCAGGGCTGCCTTCTGCACGCTGCAGGACCCTCCTCCGGATCTGTCTCCGACCACCATGCCGCCGTCTTCCCTGACGAGGAACGGGAACAGGTTTCCGCAGGAGAAAGACGCTCCGCTGGTCATTACCGCGTAATTGAAATCGTAACTGACCTCTTCATCCTCGGCATTAAACTCTCCGTCCAGATTTCTGTCCACGTCAAAATATACATCGAAGAACTGCTTGCTTAGTTCATCATATCCGCGAAGATGATCTCTGCCGGTCATAAGAGACAGGACACCTGCCACAGCATCTGAATATCCCCCGGGATTTGTAGAGAGATCAAAGACAACATTTGAGATCTCTCCGTCCTCAGCGGCTCTCATAAGACCTTTGGCCGCCGTTCCCATAGTGTCATCGGGAATCCCGCCTTCTCCCTTGTAGTACGCGTTCCATCCGTTCTCGTCAACAGTGAAAGCGCGCAGAAGAATGATTGCTGTATCCCCGTGACTGTAATACCCGGAGTCCATATAATCTTCAGGGCGCACGCTGAAAATCCCCTGGTTGGCGCTGCTGATCTTCTTTACAAAATCCGAGATCCCGAAATTGTCGAATTTGGACCAGGTATACTCCCGGAAAGCCTGATACTTCTCCTGTTCGGCATCCACTATACCGATCGACAGTGTCGTATTGTTGTGTCCGTCCTCAAGCGGCTTTTCGGAGAGCCGGTACATGCCGAACCAGAACTCCCTGAAATCCCTCGAAGTCAGGTCCATCCGGAGTTCCCTCCCTGTATCGCCGAAAGCCGCAAGGGCCGCATCGAACCCTTCATTCCTCAGAAGTTCCGGATCCAGCTGCGTTCTGCCGGGATAGCCGTACATATATTGGAAGATAAACCCCAGCTCCCCATAACTGTACGTTGTCAGGTCCTTAGCCCTCTCCCCGCCGTTCAGGATGCTGTCCATATACTCTGTGCTGTAATAACCGTTATCAATTTCGTAGGGCGACTTACTGCGGCAGACATACAGGGCATTGCCGTTGCACATAACCCTGTTCTGCGCGATATCAGACAGCCAGGATGACAATATAGAAACAGGGAACCACACATCATCTTTATCCCCGTGTATTTCGATCCCCAATTTCCCCAGATTAAAACTGACTGCTTGCGGTTCTCCCTCGTAGACCGCTTCTCTCAACTTGAGATATGGAGCAGCGCTGTCTTTAAAAGAACTCGCCGCTCCGTTTTTTGCCGCCTCATAATAATTGACAAACGCCGGCATATTATCTGCTTCAATCGTATTTCTTCCATCATCTACGCGGGCCTCAGCTCCTGCGGCATTGATAAGCGTATACATTCTGCCATCATGATCCTGTACATCTAATCCGCCCCCGAGCATCAGGTCAAAATACTCCCTGATCCCCATGTACGGCACATTCGGTGTTTCCTTATAAAATCTGATCTGCGCTGTATCGTCCGATGTTTCTTTCCGATCAGCCTGCGCTGATCCATCCGGAATATTCTCCCGGCAGACATGCACAGTCTTCTGTATGTATTCATCGGTCACAGTCTCTTCCAAAGGAGGCACCTCTGCCGCTGCACCTGTTTCCTCTGCACTCTGAGAATCATCAGCCGATGCAGCTGTTTCTTTATCTGTTTCCGAGGTTGTATCCGTCTCTATTTGCGCATTGCCGGAGACTTCGCCGCCATCAGTTTCCTGCTTATTTGCAGCATGCGCGCCGCCGCAGCCGGTCGTTAAAACCAGAGATGCGCATAAGATTGCCAGAACAGCTTTAGCAGCAAGTATTTGTTTTCTTATCATATCAGCCCTCTATATAGAATGTTGAGAACCCTGTCTCCCCGGCAGGTTCCTGAATCCTGACATTGCACTTCAATCTATTCTATCACATTGCCTGTATACTCTACGACAACAAAAAAAGCTGCTGCACAAATATGCAACAGCTCCTTTACTGCCGGCAGCGGGGGTCGAACCCGCACTCCCTTGCGGGAACGGGATTTTAAGTCCCGCGCGTCTGCCAATTCCGCCATGCCGGCCGGCCACATATAAAGACCGCCTTTAAAAACGATCGTTTTTATGTATTCGGCGGCGGTCATGTAACCGCCGCCTATGGTGCCTTTCAAGGCAAATGGACCCTCGGGGACTCGAACCCAGGACCGACCGGTTATGAGCCGGGAGCTCTAACCAACTGAGCTAAGGGTCCATATCAGATATTCAGGAGACGAGTTGACCGTCCCCCAGCCTCTCGGCTTATTTATGAACAGTTCTCTCAAATAAAGGATTAAACTTGAAAACTGTCCGATGACTCCGACGGGAATCGAACCCGTGTTACCGCCGTGAAAGGGCGATGTCTTGACCGCTTGACCACGGAGCCTCATTTATATTCATAGCCTACATAGTATAGCAGAATTAAAAGTCATTAGCAACTGGATTTTATTCTGCCGGATTTATTTCGACAAAAGAAAAGACAGCAGATTTACTGCTGTCTCAAGCGCCCCGAGCAGGGCTCGAACCTGCAACACCGCGGTTAACAGCCGCGTGCTCTACCATTGAGCTATCAAGGCATATTCTCTGTACCTTCAAAACTGAACACCGAAGGAACTTCGTTCCATCCAAGAACTTAAGGATAAGCTTCCGACCGATTAGTACGTGTCAGCTGAATGCATTGC
>CACZJD010000020.1 GCA_902781325.1 uncultured Lachnospiraceae bacterium | reverse complement strand
AGGAGTTCTTCCAACATCCTCTCGATCCTTTCCTATGTGAAGGCGCATGAATTGGGGATGATCAGCAGAGATTTCCTCTATAAGGCGGCCTTCGAACTGGTCGGACTCAAGTACGCAGTGGGAGATTTGGGCAGCCTGTTTCTTTCGAATGTCACGATCTATGCGCTAAGGCAGCTGCAATTCTATATGCCGGTGGATATGGAGAAGAAGACACTGGATACACAGAATAGCTTTTACAAACTGGGCAAGGAGATCTACGAAAATATTGTCAACCTTATCCTGAACGTGGAGCTTAAGCGCGGCGACACGCCTACAGTCTTCTCGGACGCGGTCAGCCGCATCTCCCGGATCGAGGGTATCCCGCGCCTGATGGAGATCCTGCGCGCGATGGGGGCAGACCCTCTGGACAGGAACACCTATTACTCGTATAACGGCGGCACTAGCAAGAAAGAGTCCCTGAGCCATCTGCTCAAGGTCTGCTGGCCGGCCGACTCTGAGACGGCTGCTGATCTGAAAAAGGCAGTTAAGGAGAACAAGGTCAGCACAGACCGCCTGATCGAGGTGGCCATGTACGCGCCTCAGTGGCTGGATCTGGCCGAAGAGGTGCTGGGGATCGACGGATTTAAGAGCGGCTGCTACTACTTCATGGCGCACATGAACGAGCGGTTTGACGACCGCAAGAAGGCAGTGATCGCCAGATACACACCGCTGTCGCCCGAAGAACTCAATAACGGGTGCTTCGACACCAACTGGTTCTTCGAAGTCTATGAGAAACTGGGCGAGAAGAACTTCTCGAAGCTCTACAAGGCGGCAAAATATATCGCGGACGGCAGCAAACACACCCGCGCGCGCAAGTACGCGGACGCCGCCACCGGCAAAGTAGACCGCGACGAACTCGAGAAGACGATCGCGGACAAGCGCAACAAGGACCTTCTGATGAGTTACGGCCTGATCCCCATGAAGGACAGGCAGGACGCCCTGCACCGCTACGAGTTCCTGCAGAAATTCCTCAAGGAAAGCAAGCAGTTCGGCGCCCAGAGAAGAGCCAGCGAGGCGCAGTGCGTGCAGTACGCGATGAAGAATATGGCAACCACAGCGGGCTACGCGGATGAACTGCGTCTGACGCTCGCCATGGAGACGGAGCTTGTGACGTCGAATCAGGGATATTTTGATGGAATTGCGATGGGCGACTATGTGGCACGGATTCTCGTTGATGCGGACGGAAAGTCAGAACTGAAACTCTTCAAAAAAGACAAAGCCGTCAAGTCCGTTCCCGCCGCCCTCAAGAAAGACGAGACCTTTAACGATGTGAAGGAATTCGCCTCCAAACTCAAGAACCAGTACTCGCGCTGCGCCGCAATGTTCGAGCGGGCCATGGAAGAGGAGGACGCCTACAGCTACGGCGAACTGCTGCAGCTGTGCCGGAACCCGGTAACGGCGGGAATCCTCGGAAGATTGGTGTTTGTGGGGGCGGAAGCGAATGAGCTTGCAGGCACTCTGGAAGAACTTGCGGCACTTGATCCTGCGCTTGCGGAGGATACAAAGCTGTTTGTTGCTCATCCGATCACTCTCTACAGGCTCGGTGTACTGCCGAAGTACCAGAGGCTCTTCTTCGAAAAGCAGCAGGCAAGCGGTACAAAGCAGCCCTTCAAGCAGGTGTTCAGAGAATTCTATCCCAAACTGGAAGAAGAAAAGGATGCCTTGGATTCGAGGCTGTTCGCAGGCTATCAGATTCAGCCTAAGAAGACTGTTGCAGCGCTTCGCGGCCGCAGATGGGTGGCCGACTACGACGAAGGCTTGCAGAAGATCTTCTTCAAGCAGAACATTGCCGCGACGATCTATGCTTTGGCAGACTGGTTCTCGCCGGCAGATACGGAGTGCCCTACACTGGAGTATGTTTCTTTCTACGACAGAAAGACTTACAGACAGAAGAAACTTTCCGAGGTGCCGGACATCCTCTATTCAGAAGTCATGCGTGATGTGGATTTGGCAGTAAGTGTGGCCCATGCGGGCGGCGTAGATCCTGAGACAAGCCACTCCACGATCGAGATGCGCAAGGCGATCTTCGAGTTCAACATGGAGCTCTTCGGACTCACAAATGTTACTTTCGAGGGAACGCACGCCTTCATCAGGGGAACAATGGGGAACTACAACATCCAGCTTGGCAGCGGCGTGATCCACAAGGAGAGCGGTGATATGGTCAATATTTTGCCTGTGCATTCGCAGCAAAGAGGTAAGATCTTCCTGCCCTTCATCGATGAGGATCCCAAGACAGCAGAAATCCTGTCCAAGATTTTGCTGCTGGCGGAGGACCAGAAGATCAAGGATCCGTATATTTTGCAGCAGTTGAGGTAAGTAAGACAACTTATATTGAGAAATTGAGGCGTCCCTCCAGGCAAGCTGGAGGGACGTCTTATTGTTTGTTGTAATAGAGCCCTTAGAGTAGGCTCTAAGGGCTTAATTCTTCTTAAAGATCGTCCCCTGGTAAGTCTTCCAGAAGGCTTTATAAAGCCCGTAATTTACGGACAGCAGCCGGATCGCGATCTTGTCGCGGCGGGGTGCGCGGGGATCCTTCAGGATCCTCTTTTTGTGGCGCAGGATAAAGCGGATGATCTGCTCGCGCTCCTTGCCGTAGTCATCGGTTCCCAGCATCTGGTTGAGAGTGCTGAAGCGCGCGTAGACGCGCCGGCGAAGGACAGCCTGCTTGAGGGAAGGGTAGACACTCACGACTTCACGGCCCATCTTGTCGGTCATCTCCAGAAGATCAAACTTGCGGGGCGAGAAGCTGCTGTTGACGATGGAGTTCATGTGGTACATGTAGTGATATTTTGACTCGTAGCCGACGGCGATGCCGGTGTCGCACTGCATCATCAGCGCGTAGGTCATGCCGATGTCTTCAAAGATCTTCCCAACGGGGTAGGAGACTGTGCCGAAGAGGCTGCGGTGGTAGAGCTTGGCCCAGGCGGAGGTGTCGATCACATCGTGATAGAGCATTCTGCGCAGGCAGGTCTCGATGTCCATCAGCTCGTCGCCTGAAGAGCCGTGGTCTTTGACGGAGCCGTTGTCATATTCCGTGACATGCTGGCATATGGACATTTTGGTCTCGTATTTGTCGATCAGCCTGTAGAGATATTCGACGTAGTCGGAATCTACATAGTCGTCGGGATCGATGCAGGTGATGTATTCGCCGCGCGCGCGGGCAATGCCGTAATTGCGGGCGTCGGAGAGGCCGCCGTTCTCTTTGTGGAGAGCTCTGACGCGGGAGTCCTGCTCCGCATAGCGGTCGCACATCTGCGGGCAGCTGTCCGGTGAACCGTCGTCGACCATGAGTATCTCAAGATTACTGTAGGTCTGGTTCAGCACCGCTTCCATACAGCGGTCCAGATAGGATCTGGTTCAGCACCGCTTCCATACAGCGGTCCAGATAGGATTCGATATTGTAAATCGGGAGCACAACAGAGATCAGCGGCATTTTCATCCGGTTTCCTCCAGGATCAGTGAATTTTCGTCAGCAAAACATTGAAATATCATTATACAACAAAAGAGTGTGCGTGAACATCACTTATAAGACCGGTACGCCTCCGTCAGAGTGAGTCCGTCGACTCTCGAGAGCCTGTACGCTTCGCTCAGCGCCCGGCAGAAGAGATCCATCTCTTCCTCAAGACCAAGACGTTCCGCGAGGCCGTAGGACATGCGCCATACGTCGATGCAGCGCTGCTTTTCCTTCTCCTCGGGCTTGGACGCGGTGATACCGAAGAATTTCCTGTGATAGCCGTCCGTCTTGCAGGTCTCAAAATACCGCCTGGCAGCGTTCCGGATCTCCATACCAAAGGCTTCCGCGAACAGCGGGTCCGCGTGGACTTTCTCGTCGAGCTCGAGGGCTTTGATCGTTGCCTGTACTTCTTTCACATATCTGCCGGGAAGGACACGGCTGCTCCTGTACAGATAGAGAAAATCCAGGAACGCAAGCATGACGCGGTCCAGCTTTTTCTGGGGATCAGCGGGATCAACATAGCGGTATTCATAGAGCGCTTTGCGGTAGGAGGCGGCAGGATCGCTGCCGCCGGCAGCGGCAATGTATTCGTCCAGGATATTACGTCTTTTTGCGGGATCGATCTCCTCATAATAGGATTCGAGCAGGTCGTTGAGGTCAGCCATAGGGGGCTCCTTTCTGTATCCGGATACACACATCCGATTTTCAAATCTTTCCATTAATGCTATTATACAGACAGTTGGAACTTTTGGTATATACGGAAAAACAAATGAATGAAATAAAACAGGAGGCACAGAATCATGCTCAAGGATCCGGTCAAGACCAAAAACGAAATCGTGGAGTGGATTAGGCAATATTTTGAACAGAACGGGAAGGGATGCAAAGCCGTGATCGGCATTTCCGGAGGAAAGGATTCCAGTATTGCGGCGGCGCTGTGCGCTGAGGCCCTCGGCAAAGACAGAGTGGTCGGCGTATTGATGCCCAACGGCGTGCAGAGCGATATTTCCGATTCCGTCAAACTCGTGGAATTCCTCGGGATCCCTTATGTAGAACTCAATATCGGCGGTGCTTTCCAGGCGATGAAAGAGATGCTTACATCAAATAAGGATCTCCTGGCCTTGAGCGGAACTGACGGGATCACCAGGGATACGGAGATCAACCTCCCGCCCAGGCTCAGGATGTCCACCCTTTACGCGGTGGGACAGATGCTTCCCGGAGGGGCAAGAGTTGTCAACACATGCAACGCTTCCGAGGACTATGTCGGATATTCCACTAAATACGGCGATGCAGCCGGCGATTTCAGCCCCCTTTCCCATCTGCTGGTACATGAAGTGAGGCAGATCGGCGATACGCTGGGCCTTCCTTATGACCTCGTGCACAAGACTCCGTCAGACGGGCTCAGCGGCCAGGACGACGAGCAGAAGCTCGGCTTCACATACGCTATGCTGGACAAATATGTGCTCACCGGCGAGTGCGAAGACGAGGCGATCAAGGCGAAGATCGACCGCCTGCACAGGATCAACCTCCACAAGCTCCAGCTGATGCCGGCTTTTGAGCCTGCCGAAGAGACCAGGGCATAAAGGAGCGGAATCGGAGGAATCTTTACATGTTTGAAAAAAGACTGACGGCTCTGTGCCCGGAGAGCAAAAAATACATTGCGGGAAATATCATCCTGCAGTGGATCGAGCTCTGCCTGAACGCGGTGATGATCGGTCTGATCGCAGTCTCGGCAGAGAGGCTGTACCGGGGCGAACTGACGCCGCAAAGCGCGGCGCCGGCCATTATAGTCATTGCAATTACTATAGTGATCCGTTTCTTTGTGGCGAGATACGCGGTCCGGATGAGTTATCTGGCATCCCGGACAGTAAAACGCAAGCTTCGCGATCTGATCTACAAAAAGCTCCTGAGACTCGGCATGAGCTATCGGGAGAAAGTGACCACCGCGGAGATCGTGCAGGAATCGGTGGAGGGAGTGGACCAGCTGGAGAGCTATTTTGGCCAGTACGTGCCCCAGTTCTTCTACGCTTTCATCGCGCCGGTGACCCTGTTCGCTCTATTCACAGCGGCAGGAAGCTGGCAGACCGGCCTGATCCTATTACTGTGCGTTCCGCTGATCCCGGGCACGATCATGATGGTGCAGAAGATCGCCAAGAAGATCCTGGCAAAATATTGGGACCAGTACACGAAACTCGGCAGCACTTTTCTCGAGAACCTGCAGGGCATGACCACCCTCAAGATCTATCAGGCGGACGGCTATAAGCACGAGCAGATGAATAAGGAGTCGGAGCACTTCCGCGTTGTGACCATGAAAGTCCTCACGATGCAGCTCAACTCCATCATTATCATGGATCTCCTTGCCTACGGAGGCGCGGCTTTCGGCATTGTGCTCGCGACCCGCTCCTTTGTCACGGGGACCCTCGAACTGGCGCCCTGCCTGTTTATGATCCTTCTGTCAGCGGATTTCTTCCTCCCCATGAGAAGGCTCGGCAGCTATTTCCACGTAGCTATGAACGGAATGGCGGCCAGCGACAGGATCTTTAAGTTCCTGGAACTAGAAGAGCCTGAAGAGAAGACGGAAGAGTTCCCGAAAAACGGCGGGAATTTTCTTCTCAAGAGCGTCAGTTTCTCCTATGACGGAGAGAGGGAGGTCCTGCACAGGATCAACATGCAGATCCCCAAAAACAGCTTCACGGGCATTGTGGGCGGGAGCGGCAGCGGCAAATCTACCATTGCATCTCTTCTCACCGGACGCAGCACGGTGGAGAGCGGTACGATCATGATCGGCCCAGATCACCTTTCCGAGTGCTCGGAGGAGAGCCGCATGAGAGGGATCACTTACATCGGCAGCAACTCTTATCTTTTTAAAGGAACTGTCAGGGACAACCTCCTGATGGGAGATCCCGAGGCAGACGATGACATGCTTTGGAAAGTCCTTGCGGAGTGCAGGCTTGATGAATTCCTGAAGGGTGCGGACGGCCTGGATACGCAGCTGACAGAAAACGCCCAGAACCTTTCCGGCGGCCAGAGACAGAGGCTGGCCCTTGCCAGGGCGCTGCTGCATGACAGCCCGGTCTATATTTTCGACGAGGCGACCAGCAACATCGATGTGGAGAGCGAAGAGATCATCCTTGGCCGCATCCGGCAGATGAAGGGCGCTAAGACCATAATCCTGATCTCGCACCGCCTTGTGAACACCAGGGACGCGGACCGCATTTTCGTGATGGACAAGGGCAAAGTAGCGGAGAGCGGCACTCACAGAGAGCTGATGAAGTGGGGCGGCACGTATTCCGTCCTGTGGAGGACGCAGCAGAAACTTGAGCGCCTGGGAAGAGATGAGGACTCCGGCGAGGAGTGGCTGACCGGCGAGATCGAGAAGATCGCCGCGACAGGGGATCTTGGAGCCACCGGCAGGATCGGCAATACCGGGCGCGTCGGAAATACCGGATCGATCGGAAATACCGGATCGATCGGAAATACCGGCAGGATCGGTAATACAGGCCGTATCGGAAGCACCGGATATCGGAGACACCGGCCGTGTCGGAAACACCGGATCGATCGGAGACACCAGGCGCATCGGAAGTACGGGACAGATCGGAAAGGAGGGGAGTCAGCATGAGTAAGAGAACAAAAAAGCGCAAACCCTCCAAGATAGGTACTCTCTTGAGAATGCTCGGAGTGGTCAAACCACTGACCAGTTATATGATCCTGGCAGTAGTGGCCGGAACTCTTGCATTCCTGGCTGTCCAGTTCATTCCGATCCTCGGAGGATACGCGATCCTGAGCGGGCTCGGCCTGGACGTCCCGATCCCGATCAGAACCATTTGGATCCTCCTTCCTGTCCTTGCGCTTTTAAGGGCGGTCCTCCGGTTCGCGGAGCAGCGTCTCAATCACTATATTGCCTTTACTCTGCTCGCGCTCGTGAGGGACAAAGTGTTCGGCGCGCTCAGAAGACTCTGCCCGGCCAAGCTCGAGGGAAAGGACAAGGGAGACCTTGTCGCCCTGATCACTTCCGATGTGGAGCTTCTTGAGGTGTTCTACGCGCATACGATCTCGCCGATCTGCATCGCGCTTGTGACCTCGACGATCATGTGTGTCTATATCGGCACATTCCATACAGGCCTGGGGCTTCTGGCTCTGGCCGCCTATCTGTGTGTCGGCATTGCTGTTCCTCTTATCATCTCCGGGATCAGCGGCAACATGGGAGAGAAAGTGCGCAAGCACTCCGCGGACCTCGCCTCCTGCGTTCTGGAGAATATCCGCGGTCTCGATGAGACGATCCAGTATGACAGCAGCCGCAGCCGTATGGCTGCCATGCACAAGCAATCCAAAGTCCTTCTGTGGCACCAGAATTCGCTGAACCGCCTGACTGGCCTTAACCTGGCAATCGCCAATACCTTTATACTGGTATTTGATGTGCTGATGACAGTCTGCGCCGGGTGGCTCTACACGACCGGAAAGGTGGGTTTTGACGGCTTTCTGATCCCGGTACTGGCGCTCCTTTCCTCTTTTGGTCCGGTTTCGGCACTGGCGAGCCTGGGAACGACTCTGCAAAATACAGTCGCCTCCGGTGCGCGTGTACTTGCGATCCTGGACGAAGAGCCTGAGACAGAAGAGATCACGGGAAAACCGGAAGTCGAATTCCATGGCGCGGAGTGCCGCAAAGTCACATTCGGCTATGGCAGCACCCCTGTGCTGAAGAATTTCTCCCTGAGCATCCATGAGAACCAGATCATCGGAATCGTGGGCGAGAGCGGCTGCGGCAAGTCGACGCTGCTCAAGCTCCTGATGAGGTTCTGGGCTGTCAACAAGGGAAGAATCGGTATTGTAGATATTCCCGAGGATTCCGCTGCAGCTGTTGCCAGAGATATCGACCTTAGCGAGATCAATACAACAAATCTTCGAGACATGGAGAGTTACATGACTCAGGATACGCAGATGTTCAAGGACACCATTGCAGGCAATATCAGGATCGGGAAACTGGATGCGACAAAAGAGGAAGTGGAAGCGGCCTGCCGCAAAGCATCTCTGCATGACTGGATCATGACGCTGCCCGACGGTTACGATACAGACGTCGGCGAGCTCGGCGACACCCTGTCAGGCGGAGAGCGCCAGCGGATCGGACTTGCCAGGGCATTCCTGCACGACGCGCCCTTCATGCTGCTGGATGAACCTACCAGCAACCTTGACAGCCTCAATGAGGCAGTCATCCTCAAGGCGCTTCGCGATGAGGCGAAAGGCAAGACAGTGCTGCTTGTCTCTCACAGGAAGTCTACGATGAGAGTGGCGGATGTGGAGATTGGGATGTGAGATGATTTGTGAGTTATGAAAAGGGGCGTGCCGCGTTAAGTGTGAAGGCTTGAAACTTTACGCTTGGCGGCACGCCCCTTTTATAGTTGTAGTGGCTAGTTTAGTTGATTTGTTTGGCTAACTAGTTTGGCTGACTGGTCTGGTTGATTGTGTTGGAACAAGTTTTCCATCCTTTTTGGCTTGTCGCCAAATCCGATGGAGCTTGAAATGCCTGTCTGGCATAAACGCTACATCCATTCCGGCCTATCGCCAAATTCGATGGTGCTTGAAATACCAGTCCTGCACAAACTCACCATCCATTATGGCTTGCCTTCAAATCGGATGGTGTTTGAATAGGCAAACTCTACATCCAAATCCAGCTTCGTACGTATCCGATGGAGACTTCAAACGGAAGAGCCCATATAGAGTACATCCATAAAAGAAAATAGCCATATCCGATGGAATCTCCGGACAGAAGTGTCAAATTGGATACATCCAAATGTGACCTTCAGCTGAATCCGATGGAAAGCAAGTTTAAAATACCTAAATGAGCGCCTAGAAAAGAGGCGTGCCGCCAAGTAATTGCGGCACGCCCCTTAATTATGTGCGCCCGGCGGCGCACGTGTTTATGTATTGTTCCCCACAAACGTCACATCTGTATCAGCCCAAACGCGTTCGCAATCGAACTGAGCAGAATGATCAGCACGAAAACGGGTGCGATATATCTAATCACAACATTGAAGACCTTCTTGCGGCGGAAAGGATGCCCGTCCATTTCCACTTCCTGCTCGATACGGGAAATCCCTATGCATTTGGTGACGAGCACGCAGATTGCGAAGGCCGCAATGGGCATCATCACGGAATTGGTCAGGAAATCGAAGAAGTCCAGGAAAGGCATTCCGATGATGGTGATAAAGGAAAGCGGTCCGTAGCCGAGGCAGGAGAGCGTTCCCAGAGCGAGCATGACCGCAGCCATGACAGTAGTGCACGCTGTGCGGCTCCATTTAAACTCATCACTGATGGTGGAGACGGCTGCCTCAGTCAGCGCTATGGAGCTTGTGAGCGCCGCGAACAGCACCAGTGTGAAGAACAGTACGCCTATGATGCGGCCGATTCCCATGCTTGCGAAGATCTTGGGCATTGTGATGAACATGAGAGAGGGGCCTGCGCCCAGCTGCTCCGGATCACCGCCCGAGAACGCGAACACGGCGGGGATGATCATCATGCCGGCCAAAATAGCGACGCCTGTGTCAAAGATCTCGACCTGTACAGTGGAGTCCTCGATGCTGACTTCCTTCTTCATATAGGATCCGAAGGTGATCAGGATACCCATAGCGATGGACAGAGAGTAGAACATCTGGCCCATTGCTGAGACTACGGTCATCCAGGAGAAGTTCTCAAAGTGGGGGATCAGCATATAGGAGACGCCTGCCATCGCGCCGGGGCGGGTGATCGAGTAGGCGCTTATGACGAGCGCCAGCACCAGCAGGATCGGCATCATGAATTTAGAAACTCTCTCAATGCCGTTCTCTACACCCATATAGATGATAACCAGGTTGAGCGCGACGAAGACGCAAAACCAGAGTTCCGCGGAAGCGCCGTTGGTGATGAAATCCGTAAAGAAGGTGTCTGTGGCAATTTCATTCATATCAGTGGTAAGGAATGAAAAGAGATATTTGCATACCCAGCCGCCGATTACGGAATAATAAGGGCAGATCAGGACCGGAACGATCGCGTTGATCCAGCCGCCCGCCTTTGCCCAGGGGGAATCGCTGAAAAACTTAAACGCGCCCACAGGACTTTTCTGTGAAGAACGCCCGATCGCCGTCTCGGCGATGATCATCGTGTAGCCAAATGTGAGGGCAAGGATGATGTATACAAGCAGAAAAGCGCCGCCGCCATATTTAGCAGCCAGATAAGGGAATCTCCAGATATTGCCCAAGCCGACGGAAGCGCCCGCGGCGGAAAGGACAAATCCGAGTTTACCTGTAAATGAACCACGATTATTCTGTTCCAAAACTGTTAGCCTCCTTAAAATACAGTCAGTCTCTCAATCATATAACAGTTTTGGAATAAAATCCATATTTTTCAGATATTCCACAGCATGAAGCCGACAACAGAAGCATCAAGAATGAAAAATAAAAACAAAAACAGATCGCGCATAGAGTCCTCCTTACAAGGCTGTGGGGGGGCATCCGGCGGTTATAGGCCGCTCAGAGCCTGTTCATTCTGTATCCGACGCCGATTCTTGTCTGGATGTACTGAGGATGTGTGGTGTCTTTTTCTATTTTTTTCCTGAGAGACGCCATGAAAACTCTGAGGGAAGCCAGATCGCTGTCAAAAGTATTGCCCCAGATGGCATCGGTCAGGTAGGTGTGAGTGAGTGTCTTGCCGATATTTTTACAGAACAGGCATAACAGTTTGTACTCAATAGGGGTAAGAGCCAGTTCTTCCCCGTTCATATAGGCGGTACCCGCGGCAAAATCTACTTTCAGATCCCCGTTTTCGAAGATATGGGAGTTCATGTTTCCCTGGGAGGCGGCAAGGCGCCTCTGGGTGACACGCAGTCTCGCCAGGAGTTCATCCACGGAGAAAGGCTTGGTCAGGTAGTCGTCCGCCCCCGCGTCCAGTGCCTCGATCTTGTCCGTGTCCTCACTCCGCGCGCTGATGACGATGATCGGTACCGCGGACCAGGTTCGGATCTTGCGGATCAGGTCCACGCCGTCCATGTCCGGCAGTCCCAGGTCCAGGAAGATGACATCCGGATTGTGGGATGTGATCTGCAGGAGTGCGTCGGAAGCTGAAGCCGCGGTCAGATATTTATAGTTGTGGATACCGAGTGTTGTGGTCATCAGGTTCAGGATCAGCTTGTCGTCCTCCACAACGAGGACCACGAATTTATTCATGCAGTGTCACCTCCTTCATGGGCAGGGTAAAGGAAAATACACATCCGTGGGGGATGTTGTCGTCCAGCATGATCTCGCATCCGTGGGCACGGATGATGGACCGGCACAGGGCAAGTCCCAAACCGAGGCTCCGCTTGGAATCCGTCACTTTTTTACTCCCGCTGTAAAACATTGTGAATACGCTGTCTTTCTCTGAATCCGGAATGCCCGGGCCGTCATCGGCCACGATAACTTTGGCGCAGTCGCCCATGTTCACGCTGCTGATCCGGATCGTGGAGCCGGGAGGAGTGTACTGGATCGCGTTGTTGATCAGGTTGATGAGAACCTGCACGATCAGGCGTCCGTCCACGTCGATCAGGATCGTCTCTTCAGAGGGCTCCGCGATGATCGTATACTGGGAGGCTCTTCTGTCTATGTGCAGCAGCGCTTCCGAGATGATGTCGTCGAGGAGTTCGAGTTTGCGGTGAAGCTTCATGCTGCCGTCCTCGATGCGGCTGACAGCCAGAAGGTTTTCCACCAGGCTGATCAGCCAGACAGAATCGTCATAAATATCTGTGTAGAGCTGCTGCCTCGTCTCTTCCCCGAAGCTTTCGCCCGAACTTAGGAGGTTGCTGGCATTTCCGGAGATGGAAGTCAGCGGTGTGCGCAGATCGTGGGAGATGGAGCGGAGAAGATCAGCCCTTAATCGCTCATTCCTGCGCCGGAGCTCCGTCTCTTCCTTTTCTCTCTGGATCCGCTCCTTTTCGAGGGCCATGGAGCACTCGCCGAGGATGGATACGATCAGGGAATGGTCAAACTGCCCGGGCTGCCCGGACGGATCCATGAGATCCGCCTGTTCCTCCATCGGGTCATACCCGACTACGGCATATACGCGGTCGTTGCTGCTGATCGGAAGAAAGCGTAGGGGGCTGGACGGAAACATCGCGGTACCGTTTCCCGCCCGGTCATTTTTCAGAAAGACCCATTTGACGGCAGCAAGGCTCTTATTGTCCGTCAGGATCTCCTTCGGAGCACTTTCTCCGGGGGAGAAGAGAAGACAGGTCTCGGGGCCTCTGTTCCTGTCATACAGGTGTACCGGCTTGTTTGTGAGCTTAGTGAGCTGCCCGCCGGTGGTGCTGAGGATCTCATTGTAATCGCTCAGCTTGTGGAGCTGGCTCGCGGTGTCAGACAGGAGCTTTGTGCGCGCGTACATCAGATCGGACTGTACAGCGCTTGCCTTGAGCCTTGCCGCGATCGAGCCCGCTATAAGGGAGACGATCAGCATTACGACAAAGGTGACCGGGTACTCCGCATCGTAAGCGTGCAGTGTGAACAGCGGCTCTGTAAAGAAGAAGTTGAACACGATCATTGCTTCGAAGGAAACAATGAAATTTGTTATATAGCCGGTGACCAGCACTGCGGAGAGCAGAACCCCCAGAATATAGACGGAGATGATCGTCGCGTCCGAGAAGCCGAACCATCGAAAGAACATGCCGATGAGCGTACAGGCTACAAGCACGGCGTTACAGATCAAAAAATCGATGGCCGGATTTCTGCTGCTGTTGGAGTTCCGGGGAATGAACGACGCCGCTATGCGGCGAATATCACTGAAGTTTGAATCCGAGTTTTTTAGTTCAAACATTTATCGATGTCCTTATTTTTTCCTATGACCAGGAGAGTCTGGTTGCTTCGAAGAGGGGCATCGGGGTTGATGTCGGTGATCAGAAGTTCACCCTGCTTGATCGCGAAGACATTTATTCTGTGCTTGCGCCGCAGGTCCAGGGAAACCAGACTCTTTCCTATCCAGTTGTCGGGGATCGAGATCTCATAGACTGCATATTCCTCACTGAGAGGAGTATAGTCTAAAATATGGTTTGAACTATAGCGTATTGCGGTCCATTCGGCAAGTTGTCTTTCGGGATAGATCACCTCATCAGCGCCGTTTCTTGCAAGAAAACGCGCGTGAACATCTCTTGCGGCTCTTGCCACAACGTGCTGCGCGCCGAGATCCTTGAGCAGCGCTGTGGTCTCCAGAGAACTCTGGAAATCGTCGCCGATCGCGACAATACAGACATCATAATTGCGGACGCCTAGGGTCTTCATAAAATCAGCGCGCGTACTATTGCCAATGAGGCCGTCCGTAACATAGGGAAGAACAGCGTCGACCCGGTCTTCGCGCACATCGACGGCCATGACCTGGTGTCCCAGTTCATTGAGTTTTCTCGCACAGTGCCTTCCGAATCTTCCAAGTCCTATAAGTAAAACTGTTTTCATCGATAATACCTCCACAATATAGCTTTCCGTGAATCAGCAGAACTGATTGCGCAGGGGACGATGTAATGCGGTCTCAGCCTACAGTGATATTCTCAAGAGGCAGGCGCTGGTTGCGCATCCTGCGGGAAGGAACGGCTGCGTAGATCAGAGTCAATCCTCCGACTCTGCCAAAATACATCAAAAAGATCAGAATTCCCCGGGATACAGGGCCCAGCTGCGGGGTGATCCCGAGAGTCAGTCCCACTGTTCCGATCGCGGAAGCCGCCTCAAACATACAAGTGAGCAGGGGGAGGGATTCCACAAGGCTGATGATCATGGAACTGACAGTGAACAGGGTCAGATAGAGAGCGAAGATGGTCGCCGCTATTTTGACCGTCTGGTCGCTGATCCTTCGGGAAAAGGCGGAAGCCTCATCCCTGTGGCGGAAGGTCCCGTTCGCGTTGAGGATCAGGACTGCAATGGTCGTGGTCTTCATGCCGCCGGCTGTGGAACCGGGGGATCCGCCGATCAGCATCAGCGCGATGCTGAGAAGTTTCCCGGCATCTGTAAATTCGTTGTAGTCCGTCGTGTTAAAACCGGCAGTTCTGGTAGTCACGGACTGAAACAGAGAGGCCAGGATCCTTTCTTTAAGAGGATAACCCTGGTATTCAATGATGAAGAATAAAATCGCGGGAACAAAGATCAGGATCGCCGTTGTGGTCAGGATCAGTTTGGTCTGCAGGCGGTATTTGTGGAGATGAGTCTTGTTCTTTCCAATATCGCTCCAGGTCCTGAAACCGAGACCGCCCACCACTATAAGTGTCATGATTGTGAGGTTGACCGGAATACTTCCCGTGTATCCGGTGAGGGATGTAAACGGCTGATCCTTTCCCATCAGATCAAATCCTGCGTTGCAGAAAGCTGATACAGAATGGAAAACGGAATATAGAATACTCCTGGACAGTGAATATTTCCGGAAGAAAATGGGGAAGAGAGTGATAACTCCCAGAAATTCCACTGCCAGGGTACCCGACAAAATAAATTGTGTGTAGCGGACTATGCCGCCGATCTGATCAGCTGATACAGCATCCTTCATGATGCTTCGCTGAAACAGACTGATCTTGCGCCCTGCCAGTATGGTGACGACAGTGGCAAGCGTGATTGTTCCCAGACCCCCGATCTGGATCAGGAGAAGTATAATAAGCTGGCCGAAAAGTGACCAGTAGCGGAATGTATCATGTACTACCAGGCCTGTAACGCAGACAGCGGAAGTCGCGGTAAACAGAGCGTCCCCGAACGGTGTCGCAGCGCCTTCTGCGGAAGAGACAGGCAGCATCAGTAAAAATGTGCCTGTCAGAATGACGGCCAGAAAACTTCCGATGATGATCTGGAAAGAAGAGATTCTCAGCAGTTTAGTAATTCGCATAGATGCCTCCTCTGTGTAGATCTGTCCTTGTATGTTTATTCAGTTTACAGTCAATGGCATAAAACGGGGATAAGGGTATTAAGAAAGGTATAAAGATGATATAAAGATTGGAAGAATACAAAAAGAAACCGGGTTCCTGTACGAACCCGGTTTTTTCCCGATATGTACTTGTCTGTTATGGATTATTCCATATCTGCGGAGAACAGGAGCGCTCCGAGCTTTTCTCCTTCTTCTTCGCTGACGCCCCACAGATTGTTCTGCTCGTCAATGATGCCGTAATGAACAATAATGTCCTGAGGCTCGCCGTATTCGGGCTCTTCCAGATTCTCGCGGACGATCTCGATGACCTTGGAATAGATCAGGTTGTTGGACTCTTCTTCGCTAAGACCTGCAAGCTCGTCTTGGGAGACTCTCTCCGGCAGTTTATCTGCAGCGCCTGCGTACATTTCCAGAGGCTCAATAGTAACAGTGACATCGTATCCGCCGTCTTCAGTGGGTACCGCTTCGCCGACTGTATACTTGGCCTTTGAAAAAGCTACGCGCATAACATCGGTGAAGTCAGCCTTAACTTCTTCACTGAGTCCGGCGTCACTTGCGATAGCTTCGACAGCGCTCTCGATCGTGCTGTCACGAAGCTGGGCTTCTTCGCCCTCCGGAATATCTGACAGATCGACTGAATGATCGTAATCGCCGGTGCACAAGATGTCCAGGACCGCCTTGACATAAGCCTTTGCATCTTCGGCTGTGGGGGCGTCGGACTTCGATGTCTCTGCAGGGGCCTCCGCAGCTGCCGTTTCTTCCTTTGCAGACTCTGCCGGAGCTTCCGCCTGCTCTTCCTGCACTGCCGCGGTTTCCTCAGCTTCTTTCTTGTTGTCTGAGCCGCTTCCGCCGCATCCCGTAAGAACAGAGACGGACAACATTGCGACCGCGACCAGAAGCGCGGTCAGTCTGAGTTTATTCTTCATGCGTTTCCTCCCTTCGGACCGGATGGCTCACAGGGCCATTCCGTCTGAACAAATAACTACAATATCAGTATATTGTAATCACACTCTGAGGTCAAAGACTTCACTCTTTTTCTTTGCAAGCTTTTCTCAGAGCTTCTACGACGATCTTCAGGGCCTTAATACGGGCGTATTTCTTGTCGTTGGATTCCAGAATATACCACGGCCCGAACGTGGTGTTAGTCTTCTGGAGCATTTCATCGATGGCAGCCTCATACTGATCCCATTTCTCGCGGTTGCGCCAGTCCTCATCGGTGATCTTCCATTGCTTTTCAGGAGTGTTCTGGCGGTCGTTAAAGCGCTGGAGCTGCGTGTCTTTGTCGATCTGCACCCAGAATTTGATGATGACGGCGCCCCAGTCGGCAAGTTCCTTCTCAAATTCGTTCATCTCGTTGTAGGCGCGCTGCCAGTCGTTCTCGCTGCAGAAGCCTTCGATCCGCTCTACCATGACGCGGCCGTACCATGTCCGGTCGAAGATCGCGATGTGGCCGTCCTTGGGAAGTCTGTTCCAGAACCTCCACAGGAAATGTCTGGACTTTTCGTGGGGTTCAGGGCTTGCGATGGGATGAACTTCGTAGCCGCGGGGATCCAGGGCACTGGTGATCCTCTTGATATTGCCGCCCTTGCCGGCCGCGTCCCATCCCTCATAGGCGATTATGACCGGGATCTTCTTGCGGTAGAGCTCATTGTGCAGATCCTGCAGTTCCTTCTGCAGACGATCCAGCTCCCTGTCATACTCCTCTTTGGTTATAGTCTTGTCAGCCAGAGACACTTCGGAGAGCCTGGGAATAGGGCTGAGAGGGAAGATATTCTGGCGGATCGGAGCGGCGAGAGAATGGTTCTTGAGGGCAGTGTCAATGCCCTGGTTGAGGAAGCGCAGGACCTGCAGCTCCGCCCACTTCTTATTGCTGGCGTCGATGATATACCAGGGAGCCGCGGCGCGGTCCGTGTCCTCGAGATACTGCTCGTATACGTCCAGATATTCCTTATAGTGCTTGTTCTCATGGAGGTCGTTGTCGTTCACTCTCCAGCGGGTGTTCTTATCCTCCATCAGGGCATCCAGACGCCTTTTCTGCTCTTTTTTGCTGATATGGAAGAAGAACTTCATCACCAGGTAGCCGTTGTCGGTGAGAGAGCGCTCCGCGGTGTTGATGCTGCGGACGCGGTGCTTGTACTGGCTTTCATCCAGTTCGCCTTCCATCAGCTGTGTGACCACCTCATTCATCCAGTAGGTGTCAAAGAATGTGAATTTTCCGGCCTCCGGGATTTCCAAAAGATATCTGTGGAGGAAGGGATAGCGCTTCTCCTCTTCGGTGGGAGCGGCCATTGTCCGGACACGGAAGAAGCGGGGGTCGATGCTCTTGATGACTCTGCCGATCACGCTGCCCTTGCCGGCGGCGCCCCAGCCCTCGAAGATGACGATCACAGGAAGCTTCGCGTTTTTGATCTCCATTTGATAGGAGGCCAGTTTCTCCTGCGCTTCTTTGAGTTCCTTCTTTAATTCCTCCTCGCCGGGCTCTACAGCCTTTACAAAGTTCTTTAACATTTTACTACCTCCTGAGTATTACTGTGATCCGGACGCTTTCCGGTATAAGCACTTATCTGCGGTCGTTATCGATGAACTCGAGGACGATGATGGATAAAATGGCGAAGATGACGGCGAACATCACAAGGTGGCCCCAGCATGAATAAATATTGCTCTTGGTCATCGCATAGGCCGTCTCCTGCATGGCTTCGCCGCTGCGGGCCAGGATCTCCTCGAGCTGTCCGGCCTGTTCGATCTGCCAGAGGGCTTCCTTGAGCTCAGGACTGCTTTCCCTGATCCTGAAAATGGTGTTCCAGAGGGTGACCGACTTGAGGGAGTTATAATTGCCCTGGGAGCAGAGCGCCACAAGCCCGTATTTGCTGATAGTCAGGTTTGTCAGCTTGGCTGCGGGACCGGAGAGCGTGAAGGCTCCGCCGGAGAAGACCAGCTGGAAGATCAGCATGAAGGGCATGACTGTCATCGCGGTAGTCGTGGTGTGCACGACAGAGGAGATGAACAGTGAGGTGATGTCCGACGCGTAAGTGATCAGGAAGATCGTGATCCAGATATCGAGCAGGAACCACTGGGTAATAAAGCCCTCCGTGGGGAATTTGATACCGACGATCTTGCAGACGGATACTGTGATCAGAGCCTGCATAGCGCACAGAAACATCTGATAGATCAGGTGCGCGATCACATAAGAGGAAATGTGCATGCCGGATCTGTGTTCTCTCTTGATGATAGGCCTCTCTCTGCAGACCGACTGGATGGAGTTGAAGAATCCGTTCCAGATACAGACACAGGTAAGGGCCAGGGAGCACTGGAATTGTCCCTCCATGGTGACATACATATTCTCGCCGACGACCAGCGCGATCAGAGCGGCGATCAGAGCCGACATGGGCAGGACCTTCCAGTCGTTCTGGAAGATGAACATGCGGAAATCTTTGCCCAGGTAGATCGGGATCTGAGCAAGACGGCCGCGGTGTCCTCCCGTAATGAGTTTGAAAGGGGAGCGGCGGGAAGAACTATTATTGGAAGAAACATTCGCGTTAGCTTCATTTGTCATTTGGGTTCCACCTGCCTTTCCGCATATTTGAGGACGAATTCATCGGAGCGGCCCTCGCCTCCTTCATCTTTCTGGTTGATCAGGCGCAGGATCCCCTCCATGGAATTCTGGCCGAAAAATTCTCTTGCCTCATCGATACTGCCGTAAAACGCAAGGCGTCCTGTCCTCTTGGAGTCCTTGGCGAGCACGATGACATCGTCGAACAGATCCGCGACGCGGTCCGGGGTGTGCGTGATGACGATCACTATTTTGCCCTGGTCCGCGATGGCGCGCAGCCGGCGCATCAGGTCTCTGGCGATGACGCCGTCCAGACCGGAGTCGGGCTCATCCAGGACGAAGAGATAGGGGTCGGAAATGTATTCCATAGCGATAGACAGACGCTTTCTCTGACCGCCGGAGAGTTTCTCGACCAGGCTCCCCTTGACGGAGGAGAGGCCGAACTGCTCCAGGACCTCGTTTACACGATTGCCGATCTCGATGAGGCCGGTGCTGGACGGAAGCCGCAGGAGAGCGGCGTCGTAGAGCGTTCTGTAAACTGTATCATTGCTGCGGATCAGATCCATCTGGGGAACGAATCCGATCGAATACTTCATCTTGTCATATTTCTCGTAGACATCCATGCCGTCCAGCAGGATCTCCGCGTTTGCCTTTTCGTAGCCGGTCACGGCGTTGATAAAGGTGGTCTTTCCTGCGCCGGAGCCTCCCAGCAGAAGGACCATGTGTCCGGGCGGAACATTCATGAAGATCTCGCGCAGGAGGTAGCGCTTGTCCAGGAAATTGCGGACTGTGCGGTCCTTGATCTTTACCGCGAGCCCGGAATCGGTTGTATCCACATTTTCTTCGAGGGAGCGAAGGAGCTCGTCGTCGAGAATGGGGTCGAGGCCGTTGTAGCGCAGAAGCGCCTTGTTCGGCGTGTACTTATCGTTGTAAGCCCAGACGAGGCAGGGAATAACCTCCGCGAAGACCCAGAGCCACGCCCAGTTTTTGTTCACCTTGAGGTCTCCGCAGAGATCTATGCAGATCCTCGCCTTGTAGATCATACACACGATCCCGAAGAAAATATTGAGAAGAGCCAGATATTTGGAGATCTCAAGATCGGGATTAACGAGCTGGCCTGAGAGCAGGATCGGATAGGTCAGGATTTCAAAGACCATAGCGATCTTGCCGTCTTCCTCTCTGTCCGCGCAGCGCCCCAGCCAGTATATGCGGGCGCCGGGGACAAAAGCCCACCAGCCCTCGATATTGAATTTTTTAAAAATCTTGGAGAGGCCGAAGGACGCGACCAGCCACATTAAAAAGCTGAAAGCGTCGATAAAGGAAATATCAATTACTTGCATGGGAGTTCCTCCTGTTGCTGCAGCATGTAAGGCGCCCGGTTCCGGATCCGCACATAACCGTACGGACGCTTAAGCGCATTCTTCTCTACAGTATATCACGCTCTCTGAAGATATAGACTCTAAAAATAAATTCTTCTTGCCTTTAAACGGCATCCTGCCATATAATGGATTGCGATACGGAGGATTACTCAAGAGGTCGAAGAGGTCGCACTCGAAATGCGATAGGCCGCTAATACCGGCGCGTGGGTTCGAATCCCATGTCCTCCGCGCCTATACCTGCTGTCTGTGAACGACAGCAGGTTTTTTGTTGCCTTTAGAGACAGGCATCTTGTTACAAATATGGATTAAGTGTATAATCAGAATATGGTTGACAACAGAAAAATTGTGGATTTCTGACAAAATATCCGGCGGGATCCGCAATTCCAACCCGTGCAGCGGCCGGAGGAGGGAATCCGGCATAAATGTTATAAAACATTAATGATCAAGGAGGAGCAGGAAATGTTGAGAATCGGTTTTTTGACAAGCGGCGGTGACTGCCAGGCACTCAATGCCGCGATGCGAGGTGTTTTTAAATGCATCGTTAACAATGCCAAGGAACCCGTGGAATTCTACGGATTCGAAGACGGCTACAAGGGCCTGATCTACGGGAAGTTCCGCATCCTGACAGGAAAGGATTTCAAGGGCATTCTGACCAGGGGCGGCACGATCCTCGGAACAAGCCGCGTTCCTTTCAAGACGATCCGCGAGCCCGATGAGAACGGCGTGGACAAGGTAGCGGCTATGAAGCAGACTTACCACAAACTGCAGCTGGACTGCCTGGTCATGGGCGGAGGCAACGGCTCTCACAAGACGGCCAACCTGCTCAGCGAAGAGGGACTTAATGTAGTTACTCTTCCCAAGACGATCGACAATGACCTGTGGGGCACGGATATGACCTTCGGCTTCCAGAGCGCTATTGATATCGCGACAAAGTGCATCGATGACATCCACACGACAGCGAGCTCTCACGGCCGCGTCTTCATCGTCGAGATCATGGGACACAAGGTCGGCTGGCTCCCGCTCAACGCAGGTATTGCGGGCGGCGCGGACATCATTCTGCTCCCGGAGATTCCCTATGACATCAACAAGGTGATCGAGGCGATCGAGGAAAGAGATAAGGGCGGCAGCCGCTTCACGATCATCGTTGTCGCGGAAGGCGCGGTCTCCAAAGAGGACGCCAAGCTCTCCAAGAAAGAATATAAGAAGAAACTCGCCAATTACAAATTTCCTTCCGTCTCTTATGAGATCGCGGACGCGATCACAAAGGCAACCGGCCGCGAAGTCCGCGTGACTGTTCCCGGACACACACAGCGAGGCGGAGCTCCGGATCCCTACGACCGCGTATTCGCGACCAGGGTCGGCGCGGAAGCAGGCAAGCTGATCCTCAAGAAGGAATACGGCTACATGGTCGGTTACAAGAACCGCGAGATGGTCAAGGTTCCGCTCAGCGAGGTGGCCGGCAAGCTTAAGACTGTGGATCCCAAGTCGAGCATCATCAAAGAGGCGAAGCTCGTGGGCATCAGTTTCGGCGACTGATAACCGGCGCGGAAGCGCTTATTAAGGCAAAATAGTCAATTGGGAAAGGTGTACTGTGATTTGCAGTGCACCTTTTCTCTGTTTTAGTTATAATAGGTAGTAATTAAGCCCAAACATGCGGCATCTGAGACAAGAAAGGACCATAAATGGCAGATCAGCACTATCTGGCACTATACAGAAAATACAGACCGCGCACTTTTGAGGACGTGAGAGGCAGAGAGGTCATTGTCAGGACCTTAAAAAACCAGATCATATCCGGGAGGATCGCGCACAGCTATCTCTTCTGCGGAACCAGGGGCACGGGCAAGACGACGATCGCGAAGATCTTCGCCAAGGCCGTGAACTGCGAGAATCCGCAGGACGGCAGTCCATGCTGCGAGTGTCCTTCCTGCAGAGCGATCGGAGCGGACGCGAGCCTGAATGTAGTGGAAATGGACGCGGCTTCCAACAACGGCGTCGACGATATCAGGAATATCATCGACCAGGTGGCTTATTCCCCCACCCAGGGGAAATACCGCGTCTATATCATCGACGAGGTCCACATGCTCTCTACAGCGGCCTTCAACGCGCTGCTCAAGACGCTGGAGGAGCCTCCGTCCTACGCGATCTTTATCCTTGCGACGACGGAGCCCAACAAGCTGCCGATCACTATTTTGTCCCGGTGCCAGAGGTACGACTACGGAAGACTCTCCACGGAGACGATCGAGGGAAGGCTGCGGGAGGTCTCGGACGCGGAAGAACTGCGGGTGGAGGACAAGGCGCTTCGCTACATCGCCGGAGCCGCGGACGGTTCCATGCGCGACGGACTCAGTCTCCTGGACCAGTGCAACGCGTTCAACTACGGAAACGAGATCCTGACTTACGAAAAGACGCTGGAGATCCTGGGCGCGGTGGACACCAGAGTGTTCAGCAAACTCTACAACTACATTCACGAGGGGAATACGGCGGATGCCCTGAAAGTCCTCGAGGATGTGCTGATGCAGGGACGGGAAATGATGCAGTTTGTGGCGGATTTCCTGTGGTATCTCAGAAATCTGATGCTCCTGTGCGCCTCTGAGAGCACGAAGGACTCGCTGGATATCTCCGCGGACAACCTGGCGCAGATGATCGAAGACGCCAGGAAGTCGGAACTTTCCGAGATCATGAGAGAGATCAGGATCTTCTCCGCCCTTGTTGAGCAGATCCGCTACAGCGCAAGCAGGAGGATCCTGACGGAAATGGCCATCATCAGGGCGGCCAGAGGAAGGATGGGAGGCGCCGACACGGGCGCTGAAGACCAACTTGATACCCTCAGAAACAGGATCCGGGAACTCGAACAGAGGCTTCTCGACGACGAGAAGAAGATCGCGGAGAGACCTTCGGGCAATGGCTGGGGAGCGGGGTCAGACCCCGGACAGGCCTCGGGCGCAGGCCGGCAGGAAGCAGCCGCCGTGGGACAGCCCGCGCAGGCGAAACCTGCCGTGAAGAAACAGTATCCTAAAGCGGTTCCCGAGGACGTCGCGGATATCGTCCGCAACTGGACAAAATATATCTCCCAGCTTCCTTCCGGAATGACAAGAGTATCGCTCCTTGGAGCGAAACACAGCGTAGGAGACCACGGCCAGCTTGTGATCGTGTTCAGTAATTATGTGACGGCGGATCACTTTATCCACGACGAGGGATACAGAAACAGGCTGCGGTATTTTCTCAGGCAGTGTTCGGGAAAGGATGTTGAAATAGAGTACAAGGCACTTGACAAGGGTCAGAAATTCACGGACAATTACGTTGATTTATCCGATATTGTCAAGATGAAGATAGAGGAGGAATAGAAGATGGCAAGAAGAGGCGGTTTTCCCGGCGGTATGCCCGGCAATATGAATAATCTGATGAAACAGGCGCAGAGAATGCAGCGCCAGATGGAAGAGAATAAGAAGGCCCTTGAGGAGAAGGAATTCACTGCATCCGCAGGCGGCGGCGCTGTTGAAGTAGTCATAAACGGCAAGAAAGAGCTGAAATCCCTTACGATCTCTCCGGACGCAGTGGATCCCGACGACGTGGAGATGCTGCAGGACATGATCATCGCCGCTATGGGCGAGGCTACGAAACAGGTGGACGCGGAGAGCGAGAAGCTTTTCGGCGGCATGGGTGGTTTTTAACACGTGGAACTTTACAGCGGATATATCAATAAATTAATCGATGAGCTGGCGGCGCTGCCCGGAATTGGAAACAAATCGGCACAGCGCCTCGCTTTTTATATTATCGGAATGTCTCCCCAGAGGGTGAAGCACCTTGCGGATACGATCGTAAACGCCAAGGAGCATGTGACCTACTGCAAGGTGTGTCAGAACCTGACTGACGAAGAGGTGTGCCCGATCTGCAGAAACGCAAACAGAGATCACAGCACCATCATGGTGGTGGAGAACTCCAGAGATCTGGCCGCCTACGAGAAGACGGGCAAGTACAAAGGCGTCTATCATGTCCTTCACGGCGCGATCTCCCCTATGCTCGGGATCGGGCCGGGCGACATCAAACTCAAGGAACTGATCAAGCGGCTTGGGGAAGAAGAGGTGTCCGAAGTGATCATTGCCACGAACTCGAGCCTCGAGGGAGAGACGACGGCGATGTATGTCAGCAAACTGATCAAACCCTCCGGGATCAAGGTGACGCGTATCGCCAGCGGCGTGCCTGTCGGCGGAGACCTGGAGTACATCGACGAGGTTACTCTGCTCAGGGCGCTGGAAGGAAGAACGGAATTATAATTCAGTGAAAACATAAGGAGGTTTGGGGATGAGTGTAGTAAAGGAATATTTTGGCAGACTTGCAGACGGCAGAGAGGTTTCTTTATATAAGATCCGCACGGACCGCCTGTACGCGGAAGTAACGGATCTGGGCGCAGTTCTGGTGCGCCTCGAGACGCCCGACAGAGACGGGAACATGAAGGACATCGTTCTCGGGTACGAGGATGTGGAGCACTATCTTGAGAACCCCAGCTGCTTCGGAGCGGTCGTAGGACCCAGCGCCAACAGGATCGCGGGAGCTTCCTTTGTCATTGACGGCGAAGAGTTCCATCTGCCCGCAAATGAAAGAGGAAACAACCTCCACTCTGACAAGATGTTCTATAAGAGACTGCATGACGCGCAGATCGGAGAAAACAGCGTGACTTTCAGGCTGAACCTGCCTGACGGCGACGCGGGCTTCCCCGGCAGCAGAGATTTTTCCGTCACTTACACACTTACAAATGAGGAGCTCAGGATCGACTATAAAGCGATCTCTGACAAAAAGACAGTGATCAACCTCACCAACCACTCCTATTTCAACCTTGCGGGAGAGGACAGCGGATTCATCGGCGATCAGATCCTCAAGCTGAACTGTAGTTTCGCCACAAAGGTGAGAGCTGACCTGATCCCTACCGGAGAGATCGTCCCTGTGGAGGGAACACCTCTTGATTTCAGGAAAGCCAAAGCGATCGGAAAGGATATCGATTCTGATGACGAGCAGATGAAGTTCGCGGGCGGTTATGACCACAACTTCGTGATCGACGGCTATACAGGGGACGGAAGCCTTCTGGCTGCGGGAGAGGTATATGATCCCGCAACCGGGCGTGTTATGGAAGTACTGACGACAGTGCCGGGCATCCAGTTCTATACGGCCAATGGCATGGTGGCAGAGGGCGGCAAGAAGGGCCGCACTTACGGACCCAGATCAGCTTACGCGCTTGAGACCCAGTTCTTCCCCGACAACGTGCATCACGATAATTTCCCGAAGGCAATCTTCGGACCCGGCAGGGACTATGTGCAGACAACGGTCTACCGCTTTCCTGCCTGCAGGTAATTGAGGGATAAATGGCTAAAGTTGAACAGTTTCCGGATCAGTCCGGAGAGAACGGAATAACAGAAAACATAAAGGATCAGAAGACGCGTGAGATCTTCGACACAGGCAGAAGACAGGGGAATTCCCAAATGCCTGACGACAGCCTCCTGATGGGGAGCAGCACGGGACAGAATCCTGCCCGGGAGACCGCAGGAGAAAAGGCGCAGGGGAAGTCACAGGGAGAAAATGCTCTGACCTATAAAGACCAGATCAAAAAACACAGGGAGCGGATCCGGATCTACCGGATCTTCGGAACTGTGATCGCTGTGATCGTGCTCCTGCTCATGGTGCTTTTTTTCACGACCAGGCGCTATAACCGCGCCGAGATCGTGAAAGTCAGAGACTTTCCCGCTGAAGAAGGTGCCGTCTGTGTAAATTTTGACGGCCATGTGCTGCAGTACGGCCCCAATGGCGCCACTTGCGCGGACACAAACGGCCGCGTGAAATGGAGCATCACATACGAGATGGACCAGCCGATCGTGAGTATGAGCGGAGATATGGCCGCGATCGCTGACTACGGCGGAACATCCATTTACGTGATGAGCGTCAAAAAGCAGCTCTACACAGTGAACACCAGCATACCTGTCCACAAGGTCAGCGTATCGGAGTGCGGCGAAGTGGCCGCGATCCTCAATGACAGCACCAAGAGCTGGATCAGGCTATACTCCAGGGAAGGCAAAGAGATCGCGTACTTTATCCGCTCAATGGAGGAAAACGGCTTTCCCATGGAAGTCGCGGTGTCTCCGGACGGCGAGAAGGTATGCGTTTCAAGCCTTCTGATGAAAGATGACTCGGTGGTCTCCAACCTGAGTTTCTACAATTTCGGAAAAGCGGGAAAGAAGTATGACCAGCATCTGGTGGGATATTTTGAATACACGAACGAAGTGTTCCCCTATGTACGATTTATGGGGAATAAAGCGTGTGCGGCCGCATCCGACTCCCGCCTGGTCGTCTTTGACACAAGCGGGACCGAACCGCAGAACAGCTTCAACAACATGCTCACAGAGAACCTCCAGGGAATATTCGCGAGCGAGGGCCGCATCGGCCTCCTGTTCACGGATCTGACCAGAGAGAACCTGTATCACCTTGATCTCTTCGGCCGGGATGGCAAAAAAGAGGGAAGCGTAGGCTTTACCATGGTATTTGATGACATCCAGATCAAGGGCAGCAAGGTATATATCAACAACGAGCGCTCCATGCAGATCTACACGGTGAACGGGAGAGAGATCTTTAACGGCGGATTTGACAGGGCAGTAAAGACCCTGATCCCCTCTTCAAGACTGAGTGGTCTGGCAGCAGTCTCGGAAAATGAGATCGACAAGATCAAACTTCGGTAAAGGAGCAGATCAATGGGCAGCACTTTCTGGATACTTATCATAATAAGCATACTGGTCTGGGGATATTGTATAAAGAAGGGATCGGAGAACGGTCTGGTCCAGTCGCTCAATACAGTCCTTACCCTGGTCTGCGCCGCGGCGTGCTATAACCTTGCTGCAGGCCTTGCCGCCAATTATTCGACAGGCGACGTCTCCTCAGCGCTTACAGGTATACTGCTCCTTGTCGTGGTGGTATGCGCCTTCGGACTCTTTCACCTGCTCTTCGCCTCGCTCCACATATTCTCCCGGCTCCCCGTGATCAGAGTCGTGGACAACATACTGGGCGTCTTCGGCGGCTTTATTGAAGGGGCGGTAATCCTGTACCTGGCGGACTCAATTTTGAGGTATTTTGTGATGGTGTGAGTGCCTTAACCGGGGCTCTGCATGGTTTTGTGACTGCTGCGGATGAAAGGCGAGGCACCTTCTGCAGAAAGTTGGCTTGCCTCCGACAAACTTTCGGGCTTCTAAGGTTTTAGTGGAAGGTTTTGGTGGGGGCTGTTCCACTAACATTCCCCTTTTCAGTTATTCCGTACGAAAAAAAACAAGTAGGTGTTCCAACGAAAATAAAGAAATCTTGTGTTTTGGCAGAATCGAAGACCGTAAATGCCCCTACGAAACCTGGGAATTCTTGAACCCTGGTGGAGCCAATCTTCGAAAAGCGACTTACGAAAATGAAGAAATACTGGTTTTTAGTGGATATAGGATCGAAATAAACATACTGATTACACAAAAGGAGCGTTGTTCCTGATTGATGATTGATCATCGGCTGGAGCAGCGCTCTATTTCTATGAAATGGGACCTGTCTGACCGGTGCAGGATTTGTTTTGCCTGCGAAACCCGGCATGATTTGTGCCCTAAAGGCATTTCAAAAATCATCTCAAAAAAATCAAAATAGTGCTTGCAAATAGGTATCAGTAATGTTACTATTAAATACGCCGCTGATGAAAGCGAAATAAAATTAACACAATCGTAAAGTTAAGTTAAGAAATAATCGCAAGTCTTTTTAAAAAAGACGTTGACAAACATCTGATTCTGAGATATGATATCAGAGTTGCTAATGAAACAGAAGCGACACGGACAGCCTGTCAGACAGGCGTCCGAAAAACCATCACAATCGAATATATGACAACTTAACAGAAATGCAACCCTGAATATATTCCTAAAAAGAAGA
>CACZJD010000019.1 GCA_902781325.1 uncultured Lachnospiraceae bacterium | reverse complement strand
ACGAAGGAGATCAGTGACTATATCGCGGCGTTTGCGGAAGAAAAAGGGCTCGAGTACATGCAGGATGACGCTAATAACGTCATTATTTCCAAGAATGCTTCGGAAGGCTGCGAGGACGCCGAACCCATTGCGCTGCAGGGACATATCGACATGGTCCTTGCCAGTGAGCCCGACAAGGAGATCGATCTTTTGACTGAACCGGTCAGCATCCTTGTCGACGGGGACTGGATGAGTGCCGACGGCACAACGCTGGGCGCCGACAATGGCATCGCAGTGGCCATGATGCTCGCGGTCCTGGAGAACGATGAGATCATTCATCCTTATCTGGAATGTATATTCACATCCGATGAAGAAGTTGGACTGATCGGCGCAAACGAGATCGACATTTCCGGTCTCAGGAGCCGCAGACTCCTGAATCTGGATTCAGAGGACGAAGGCGTGTTCACCGCAGGGTGCGCAGGCGGCGCGGACGTGGTCTGCCGGATGCCCTTGAAAATGAAGCACAGGCAGGGCAAGGCGCTCAATATCAGCGTCAGCGGGCTTCGGGGAGGCCATTCCGGATCGGAGATCCATATCGGAAGCGCAAACGGCAATGTCCTTATGGCAAGAATGCTCCGCACTCTCTACAATGCTCATCCTTTTAACCTGATCCGCTTAGACGGCGGAGACGCCAATAACGCGGTGCCGACCGGATCAAAAGCACAGGCTCTGTTTTCAAAGAAGATTTCCTGCGAGGAGATCGAAGCCGATGAAACAGGAGTATTCCGTCACCGATCCCGGCATGGAGTGGGATTTTGAGTGGACGGACGCGGAAACGGTGAAAGCTGCTTCCAAGAAGAACACGGGTAATCTGCTCATGTACCTGATGGCTCTGCCCAACGGTATCACTCACATGAGCCATGTGATCGCCGGAATGCCCCAGACATCCCTGAACCTTGGCGTTATCCGCACCGAAGGCGATACAGTCAGGATTGAATTCATGGTCAGAAGCGGTGTGAACTCCCAGGCTGATTATCTGGTGGACCGTCTTGTGTGCATTACTAAGGGGTTCGGCGGTAAACCGGAGGTGCGAAGCTCTTATCCGGCATGGGAGTACAGAGACGACTCGCCGCTTCGCGATCTTTCTGTGAGCACTTATAAGAAACTATACGGCACAGAACCCAAAGTGAATGTGATCCACGCCGGCCTTGAGTGCGGTATTCTGGCAGGCAAACTGGAAGGACTCGACTGCATTTCAACCGGCCCGGACCTGGAAAACGTTCACACGGTGAGGGAGAGAATGAAGATCTCTTCCGTGGAAAATGTATGGACCTTTGTGCTGGCGCTCCTTAAGGAGGCTGCACTCTGATCTCTTAGATAAAACAGAGGAAAGAAAATGGCACAGATCACGGGCGACTGGCTTCCCGCTGTCAGAGCGGAATTCGCCAAACCCTATTACAGGGAGCTTTATACATTCCTGCAGAAAGAATACAGAAACGGGACTGTTTATCCGCCTGCGGACCAGATTTTCAATGCGCTGCACCTGACTCCCCTCAATAAGGTCAAAGTAGTGATCCTCGGACAGGATCCCTACCACAATGTGCACCAGGCCCATGGACTTTGTTTTTCAGTGCCGGAGGACCAGAAAGAGATCCCGCCTTCACTGATCAATATCTTCAGGGAACTGCACGACGATGTCGGCTGCAAAATGCCGCAGACCGGGTGCCTGACCAAATGGGCGCAGCAGGGAGTCCTGCTTCTCAACACGGTGCTGACCGTCAGGGCTCATCAGGCGAATTCCCACAGGGGGCACGGCTGGGAGCAGTTCACGGACGCGATCATACAGGCGGTGGAGCAGCAGGACAGGCCGATCGTCTATATGCTCTGGGGTTCACCGGCTCAGACCAAATCCGTAATGGTGACAAATCCCAGACATCTGGTACTTAAGGCTCCGCATCCCAGTCCGCTGTCGGCTTACAGAGGATTTTTCGGATGCAGGCATTTCAGCCAGTGCAACGAATTTTTGCAAGCACACGGAGAGACGCCTATAGACTGGCAGCTCTGACCGCGTGAATAAAGAATGGAAGATCACCGGATCTTCCTGGAAATGGAGGAATCATGAAAAAAACACCCTATATCACCAGAGAGAAGGCAGAAGAGATAGCGAAGAAATGGCCCACCCCCTTTTATCTGTATGATGAAAAGGGAATCCGCGAGAACGCGGAGGCGGTGAAAAAGGCGTTTTCCTGGAATACGGGATTTCGTGAATATTTTGCCGTGAAGGCGACGCCGAATCCCTATATCATGAGGATCTTTAATGATTATGATTTCGGATTCGACTGCTCATCCCTTGCGGAGCTGATGCTGGCCGACGCTGTCGGGGCAGATGGAAATCACATCATGTTTTCTTCCAACGATACGCCGGCAGAGGAGTACGCGTATGCGGCTAAACTCGGCGCTATCATCAACCTGGATGATATCACGCACATTCCTTTTCTGGAGGAGATTCTGGGAGGTAAATTCCCTGAGACCATGAGCCTTCGCTATAATCCCGGCGGCGTCTTCAGGATGTCCAACGGGATCATGGACAACCCCGGCGATTCCAAGTACGGCTTCACGAAGCAGCAGCTCTTCGAGGGAGTCAGGATCCTCAAAGAAAAGGGGGTTAAGCACTTCGGAATCCATGCTTTCCTGGCAAGTAATACTGTCACTAACGAGTATTATCCGATGCTGGCAGCCCAGCTGTTTGAACTTGTAGCTGAACTGCACCGCACCTTCGACGTGCATATCGCTTTCGTCAACCTGTCCGGCGGCGTCGGCATAGCGTATTCCCCCTATGATACTCCTAATGATATCGCGGTGATCGGCGAGGGAGTTAAGGAAGTTTACGACGCTGTCCTTCGCGACAAGGGCATGGGAGATGTGGCGATCTACTGCGAGATGGGCCGCTTTATGCTGGCTCCCTACGGCGCGCTGATCACCAAAGCGATCCATGAAAAGCATATCTATAAGGAATACATCGGCGTGGACGCGTGCGCGGCTAACCTGATGAGGCCCGCTATGTACGGCTCCTATCATCACATCACGGTGCTCGGCAAGGAAGACGCGCTCCGGGATCACATGTATGATGTCACGGGTTCTCTGTGCGAGAACAATGACAAGTTCGCGGTGGACCGTCTGCTCCCCAAGATCGACATGGGAGATTACTTGTTTATTCACGATACCGGCGCGCACGGTTTCGCGATGGGTTACAACTACAACGGAAGACTGCGCAGCGCTGAACTTCTTCTGAAAGAGGACGGAAGCGTACAGGAGATCCGCAGGGCGGAGACTGAGATGGACTACTTCGCGACTTTTGACGGCACAGAGTTTTACGGCAGCCTTCAGGAGCAGTACAGAGAACTGAGAGGCTGAGCGGGCTCATGGAAAAAAAGTACTTCTTCTTTGATATCGACGGGACGCTGACGGACAGAAGTACGGGAAAGATCGTTCCTTCGGCGGCGCTTGCTCTTTCAAAACTCAGAGACGCCGGTCATTTCGTCGCGATCAACACCGGAAGGGCACACTATAAAGCAAGGAAGTTCTTTGAAGAGAACGGCTTTGACAATATGGTGTGCAACGGCGGCAAGGCGATCGTCATCGACAAAATGCTTGTGGAGAACAGCCCGCTGGTATATGAGAACGCTCTCAGACTGTACTATGAGGCGCTGGAGAAAGGCTACGGCGTTCTGGTCGCCGACGAGGACTCTGAACTTGTGAGGACCAGGGACTTCAGGTTCTATGACCAGGCGGGGATCAGAAAAGAGCCGACCACCTATGTGATCGACAAAAACTACACTCCTGAAGAAAAAGGGATCATCTATAAGATGTACATTTCTATACCGCAGACTTGCGAGAAAGACATCTTAAAGATCCTGCCCGCGTCAGAACCCCTGGGACGCCTGTGGTTTGAGCCGGAATATCTGCTGATCCAGCAGGACTGCAAGAGGGAAGGGATCCTGAGATGCCTGGAACTTGTCGGCGGAGATCCGGAGAGAGTAGTGGTATTTGGCGATGACACCAATGACCTGGATATGTTTGCCCCGGACTTTTACAAGGTCGCGATGGGCAACGGACATGATGCGCTCAAGGCGGCTGCGGATGAGATCGCCCCTGCAAATGTGGACGACGGAATCTATAAAGTATGTCAAAAAAACGGATGGTTCTGAGAAACCATCCGTTTTCTTTCATTATTGGTCAGTCGTAGATCTCATCGCCCTCGAGCATGTAGTAACTGACGCCCTCCATTTTTGCAAGCGTTTTCTCATATGCCGTGTACAGAGTATCCCAGTCGCTGTATTCGGGCTCTCCTCTGTGATCTGTGAGACTGTAATTCTCTCTGAGAAAGTTTCCTATATAAGAAGTGACTTTAGCGACGCCGTATTCATTGAGATGGTCGCCCTCGTCCCTGGTGTCGTGACTCCAGTCGATTCCGATCTCTTCCCAGTTCTGGTTGAGGTCGATGTATGTAAGTCCGCGGGACTGCGCGTAGTCCCTGATGGAGTTGAGCCTTGTGGTATCGTAGCACTTGGGTGAACAGAGGCTGTAGAAGATGACATCGATATCATTTTTCTCACAGAGTCTGAGGATCCTGTCCATGTAGTAAGTGGAGAGGCGCTCGATCTTTTTCCTCTCATCTGTGGGCTTTAAGTAGTCTGTATCTCCTGTGTAAGGCAGGATATGCTCACTGATCAGATATCCCATATAGTATTCGCGAAGGCTCGGAGCCGATCCGACGGCCTGCCACAGATTGTGGTATCTGCAGAAGGGGAAGTAATATTCGAAGAACTCCGTGAGTCCGGTGCCGAGATCGGATAAAGGATCGTCGGTTCGAAACAGCATATTGGACTCAATGAGTATGAGATCCGGATGCTGGTAATCGAGTCCGTGCTTTAGCAGATAATATGCCTCCGATGTCTTCGCCGCGCCTTTGCATAGATTAAAGGATGTAAATCCTTCATCTTTCCAGAGGTCCATAGGGGAGATGCCCACCATGGCGAGGCTGTTTCCTATATTATAGATATCGATGCAGTCCCGGGGGATCGTAGTGATCTCCGCGTCCCGGGCATTTCTGTCCTTGATCCTTCCTTCCAAAAACCACTGCCCCGGGTTTAAGAGGATCCCGGCTCCGACAAGAAGGAACGCGAGGATCAGGGAAAATGCGATGATCTTAAGCACCGATCGTATGGGAACGCTATATTTTGATTTAGTGATTGTAGAGGGTTCCTGCGGCATGTCCTGTAAGTCCTTAATAAATGACCGAACGGCGGCTTTACGGCGATCACAAATTGTTTCCAATTTTGATCAATTCCCGAAAGTGACAAATTCTGAATTTTCAGTATAATGCAGAAGAAAGAATTTGTCGAGTTTTTGCCGGTAATTAACACAATAGGCTTGCAAAAATGAAGTTTTGAGATTATGGTAGATTAGATGCGGTTAAAGTCAATTATTGATATTGGAAGGAGTGTATAACTATTGGAAACTATACTTGACAGACTTGAACTGACTGAGAAAGAATACGGCAGCCGTCCCGCTGTTGACGACGGATCGGTCTGCCTTACTTATACGGAACTCGTCACGAAGGCGAGGGGGATCGGCGCGATCCTGAGCGGGAAAATCAACCTCAAGCAGCCTGTGGCTATCCTGGCTGAAAAGAGTACGGCTACGCTTTCCTGCATGTACGGCGTTGTTTACGCGGGCGGCTTCTACGTCAGCGTAAACCCCGAGCAGCCGCCGGAGAGGATCCGCAAGATCCTTGATGTGCTTGAATCAAAGATCGTAGTGGTGGATGAAGCCAGAAGGGATCAGCTTACTGCGTCCGGATATACCGGAGAAGTGCTCTATCTCGAGCAGCTCTATGCGGAAGCCGGCGAGATCAGCGAAGAAGCGGCCGCAAGGCTCTCTGAGATCCGCGGACAGATCAAGGGTGAGGACCCGCTCTACGGCGTCTTTACATCCGGATCCACGGGAAATCCCAAGGGCATCATTGTGGGCCATAAGTCGGTTATCGACTTTATCGGTCATTTCACTCAGATCTTCGGAATTACCTGTGAGGACATCCTCGGAAACCAGGCTCCTTTTGATTTTGACGTATCTGTCAAGGACCTGTATTCCGCAATGTTCACCGGAGCGGAAGTCGTTCTCATTCCCAGAGAATTCTTCAGCACGCCTCCGAGGCTTCTGGACTATCTATGCGATAAGAATGTGACAGTACTGATCTGGGCGGTTTCGGCTCTTTGCATCGTATCCGGACTCAAGGGACTGCGCTACAGAGTACCTGAGAAGGTCAGGATCATCATGTTCAGCGGCGAAGTAATGCCGATCAAGCATCTGCAGATCTGGCAGGCAGCGCTTCCGCAGACGGAGTACGTAAATCTTTACGGTCCCTCCGAGATTACCTGCAACTGCACCTATTACAGGATCAACAGAACCTTCGAGAAGACGGACAAGCTGCCTATCGGCGGTGCGTTCCCCGGAAGAACGGTCTTCCTTATGGACGAAGAGGGCAAAGTGGTGACCGAGCCCGGCGTTTCGGGTGAGATCTGCTGCGCCGGTGAGTCTTTGGCCATCTGCTATTACAACAATCCGGAACAGACTGCGAAGCAGTTTATTATGTATGACTTCGGCGAAGGTGAGCAGCGCGTCTATAAGACAGGCGATCTGGCGGCATACGGAACGGACGGCGAGCTCTATTTTGCCGGACGCGGAGACTTCCAGATCAAGCACATGGGACACAGGATCGAGCTCGAAGAGATCGAGACCAATTTCATGGCGCTGGACGGCGTCGCGAGAGCAGTATGCCTCTTTGATGAGCCCAAGAACAGGATCGTGTGCTGGTACATGGGCGACATTGAGCCCAAGGAAGTGAGGATCCGCCTCAAGGAGAAGGTGCCGGCTTACATGGTGCCCGGAAGGATCAACAGAGTCGACGATATGCCTTATAATAAGAACGGCAAGATCGACAGAGCTTACTTCAGGACGCTTCTGGCCGCGAAATAAGAGAGGATATGACTATGGAACTGAGCAGAATCAAAGAAGCGGCTGACCGTTTCGGCACACCGCTGTATCTGTTTGATCTCGACTGCATCAGGGACCGCGTGCAGAGATTCCGCGACGCGTTCAAGGGAGAGATCGGACTGACTTATTCAATGAAGACCAACCCCTTTCTGACTCTTGAGATGTCCAGACAGGTGGAGCGCATCGAAGTGTGCTCCATGGGTGAGTTCAGAATCTGCAGGGATCTTGAGATCCCGGCGGAGAAGCTCTATATCTCCGGTGTCCTCAAGATCCGGGATGATCTGATGGAGATTCTCGAATACGGTCAGGACACAGCCAGATATACCGCGGAATCCCCGCTGCAGCTTAAGATGCTGTCTGAATGGGCGGATGCGCACGAAAAGACCCTCAGGATATACCCCAGACTTACCAACGACAGCCAGTTCGGTATGGACGAGGATACGATCCTTGGCCTTATAAAGGACAGAAAGAATTATCCCCACATCGAATTCGCGGGAATTCATTTCTTCTCCGGAACGCAGAAGAAAAAGCTTAAGAAGCATGAGAAGGAACTGGCCATGCTGGACGCTTTCTTTGAGAGACTTCACGAAGAAGCGCAGTTTGAGGTCCCTGAACTCGAATACGGCACAGGCTTTGCCGTTTCCTATTTCGAGGATCAGAAGAAGAAGGAAGAGGATCTGAGGGATCCGGAGCATCTTGAGATGTTCCGCCGGATGGTGCAGGATATGAAGTGGAAAGGCATCGTGACCATTGAGATGGGCAGAGCCTATGCCGCTGAGTGCGGATGCTATGTGACGACTGCGCTTGACATCAAGGAGAATAACGGCAACGCGATATGCCTTGTGGACGGCGGTATTCATCAGCTCAATTACGACGGTCAGATCAAGGGAATGTACAGGCCTCAGATGGCTGTGATCCCCGCGGATGAACCCTGTGAAAGAGCACAGAAGGATTGGAGCATCTACGGTTCCCTCTGCACAATGAACGATCTGCTCTGCAGGAGCTTCCCGGAGACGATCGGACTCGGCGACCGTGTTGTCTTCTTTAAGACCGGCGCTTACAGTTTCTACGAGGGCATGTCCCTGTTCCTCAGCCATGAGCTGCCTGCTGTTGTGCTCTTCGGAGAAAAAGACGGATTTATCAGGGCGAGGGACCAGATCCAGTCCTACACCTTTAATATGGCAAAATATTGAGGACAAACAAATCTTATTGTGATATGGCGGTTTCGCTTTAAATAAGTTATGATAAGCATGTTACTTACATTATATGAAAAATACTAGGAGGAAATTATGGAAGAATTACTGGAAATCCTGCAGGACATCGATGACTCTGTAGACTATGAGAACGAGACAGCACTGATTGACGATCACATTCTTGATTCTTTCGGGATCATCACTCTGATCTCCGAGATCGAGGAGCATTTTGATATCGAAGTTGACGCGGCAGAGATGACTCCCGAGAACTTCAACTCGGCAGCTGCAATGTGGAAAATGATCCAGAGGCTTCAGGAGAACTGAGTAAATGGCCATATATACCAATCTGTACCTGTTGGTATTTCTGCCGGTCGTTCTGATCATATACCAGCTGGTACCTAAAAAAGCAAGGTGGGGAGTTCTGCTCGCCGCCAGCTATGCATTGTACATTTCATTCAGCAAATACCTCGTGCTTCTGCTGATGGCGACATCGGCGTTCACGTGGGGAATAGGCCTGTGGCTGGATAAGATCGGAACTGAGTGCAAGGAAAAGCAGGCTGAGTGCACAGACCGCAAACAAAAGAGCGAAGTGAAGAAGGAGTTCCAGAAGAAGAGGGTATTTGCCCTGAGAGTGGGAGTCCTTGTTTTGCTGGGCATTCTGTTCTATGTGAACTATCTGAACTTCGTGATCGAGAACATGAATCTCTTTTTGGGCAAGCTCGGCGCGCAGCTGCCGATGGCAAGAGTGATGTTCCCCATGGGAATCTCGTTCTATACATTGGAGGCAGTGGGCTATATCGCCGACGTATACTGGGAGAGATATCCCGCTGAGAAGCACCTTGGCAAACTGGCTCTGTTTCTGAGCTTTTTCCCGCAGATCATGGAAGGTCCCATTGCGAGATATCCCGACACATCGGATGCGCTGTTTGCCGGCGAGCCCCTGAATATGGCGAATCTCAATGAGGGCTTCCTCAGGATCATCTGGGGTCTGTTCAAGAAGATGGTGGTATCTGACAGACTCAGCTACCTTACGACGCATCTGTTCGGCAACTATAAAGACTACCACGGAAGTTTTATCATACTGGCCGCGATCGCCTATACGGTCCAGCTGTATCTTGAATTTTCCGGAAGTATCGACATCGTCATCGGAAGCGGAAAGATGTTCGGCGTGACACTCCCGGAGAACTTCAACCAGCCTTTCTCGGCGCAGAGCGCTGCGGAATTCTGGAGACGCTGGCATATGAGCCTGGGCAACTGGTTCAAGAACTATGTGTTCTACCCGATCACGGTATCACCCATGGTAAAGAACTGGAATAAGACGGCCAGGAAGAAATACGGAAAGTACTGGGCCATGGTAGGAACGAGCGCGATGGCGCTGTTTCCCGTTTGGGTGGCGACAGGTATCTGGCACGGAGCCGGGTGGAAATACCTGTTCTACGGTATGTACTACTTTGTGATCCTTCTCTTTGGAGTGGCGATGGAGCCGATCAAGGAGAAAAACTACGCAAAGATAGGTCTCGATCCGAACGTCTGGTGGCTCAAGACACTGCGGATCCTCAAGACCTGGGTGATCATCTTTACGGGAGAACTGTTCTTCAACGCGGTGGATCTCAAGGCCGGATTCCATATGTTCTTCAGTATTTTCGGGAATTTCCATATCAGTTCGATCTGGAAGTATTGGCCGGACGCGATCACCACAGGTGACGTCTGGGCGATCTGCGTGGGCAGCGTGATCGTATGGATCGTCGGATTCCTTAAGGAGCACGGCGTCGATGTGAGAGGAAAAATACTGAACGCGCGCACACCTTACAAGTGGAGCGTGTATTATCTGATCATCTTCGCGATCCTGCTGTTCGGAGCGTACGGAACAGGTTATCAGCCTGTAGACCTGATTTATGCGGGGTTCTGATATGACACATGACAGTGGAAAGAGTATTGTGAAACTGATCCTTTTCGGAGGGATTACATTACTTCTTCTCGTGATCGCGTCAGCGATGATGAAACCCACGAAATGGTTTGATGAAAAGCTGATCCAGGACAGAAATGCCCGTACTGTACAGATGATGGAGCAGCCTGACAATACGATAGATGTTCTGAATCTCGGCGACAGTCTGAGCACTGCCGGCTTCTCGCCTATGGAACTCTGGAGGGATCAGGGATACACCTCTTTCAATATCGGAGCGGACGGCATGCGCATGAATGAGGCCTATTACGCTGTGGTTGAAGCTTGCGAAAAGCAGAGCCCCAAGTATCTGATGATCGAATCACTGGTACTTTTTCGCTACGCGATGGGGCAGGATCTGCAGATGCTTCTCTCCCAGCCCCTCTACCATCGTTTTGCTTTCTTAAAGTATCACAACATCTGGAAATCTCTGGTGGAAGAGAAAGGCCTGATGACCTATTACAGAGGTTACACCATCAATGAGAATGTATGGGAATACGACGGAGAAGAGGACTATCTGGATCTGGACATCAACGATCCCAACAGCAAGATGAGCATATCCGCTTTTAACGGTCTGATATTTGACCGGATCAAGCGATTTTGCGACGAAAGAGGAATAGAGATCATAATCTACAGTATGCCTTCTGCCAAGAACTACAATCAGGTCCGGATCGATGCTATGCAGTCTTTCGCGGATGAAAAGGGCGTGACCTATATCGACCTGAACGAAAGATCGGATGAGCTTGGGATCGACTGGGACCTGGATACGAATGACGGCGGCGATCATATGAACCTGAACGGCGCAAGGAAGGTTGTGAAGTATTTCGGTAATTATTTCCGGGAAAAACTCAGCCTGACAGACCACAGGGGAGATCCCGGCTACAGTGATTGGGATGAGGAACTTGTGGAATATGACAAACTCGTCAAGGAGATGGACGGAAAGAGTTATCTTGACATCTACACTGAAAAGAAGAACAAAGAGTGGGACGAGAAGTACAAAAAAGAAGATACCACAAATAATAACGATGTGAAAAAGTAAAGCTTAAAAGGACTTCCGGATCAAAAGAGTGCAATGCTCATGCCGGAAGTCCTTTGCGCAATTTTATCTATGAGGCTGTAATGTCAGACGTGAAAAATTCGGGAATACTCAGGTTAATACTATTCGGAGCGGTCTTTCTGCTGCTTCTGACCGCTGCCTCCGCGTTGTCGACGCCGGTCAAGTGGTTCGATGACAACCGGGTCCAGAACAGAAATGCCAGGATCACGGAGATGATGAAGCAGGAGCCGTATACAGTGGATGTTCTCAACATGGGGGACAGCCTCAGTCTCTCCTCTCTGTCACCGATGGAGCTGTGGAGACAGAAGGGATACACTTCCTTCAATATCGGTGCTGACGGCATTCGGATGCCGGAAATATACTATACAGTCATAGAGGCAGCAGAGAAGCAGGATGCCAAGTACCTTCTCTTTGAGACGCTTTCCCTCTTCAGGTACAACGACAAGCAGGATCAGCAGATGCTCCTGTCCCAGCCGCTGTATCACCGCTTTACATTCCTTAAATACCACAGTATCTGGAAACCCTATATTGAGGGGAGAGGCGTCAAGATCTATCACAAAGGTTATCTGATCAACCGGGAGATCCAGGAATACAAGGGAGATCCCGACTACATGGACCAGGAACTGGAAAATGTCAGAACACAGATCCCGGACTTCAACCGCACATGGTTTCGGAAGGTCAAAAAATTCTGTGACGAAAAGGGCATCAAACTGATCCTATACAGTGACGCTTCCCCGAAAAACTATAACTGGACCAGGGTGAATAATATCGCGGAATTTGCGCGCGAGGAAGGCGTCACCTACATCGATATGAACCAGTACGCCGATGACATTGGGATCGATTGGAAGACGGATTCCAACGACCGCGGGGATCACATGAACCTGGACGGCGTCATAAAGATGACAACGTTTTTCGGAGACTATTTCATGAGAGAAGGGATCCTGACCGATCACAGAGGGGATCCCGCCTATAAAAGCTGGGACGAGGAACTGATCGCTTACGATAAGCTTGTGGATGAAATGGAAGGTATCAGTTTCTATCATGTCCAAAAGCGGATCGAACAGGAACGCAAAGAGGAAAAAGAAAAAGCCAAAGAGCAGCAGAATTAGTGTATACTTAAAGTACGTAATGTATAAAGACTGAGAGCTTTCAGGGGCGAAACGCGCTCAGGCATGGAACAACCTATTAAGTTTTATATGACGGGGGTGACAAAGTGTATAAGGATGGCAAAATTTGGCTGGCTCTTAATGATGCCGGAGAGGAAATCTGTCTTCTGCCCGGAAAGGCAAACAGGCACGGGCTGGTCGCCGGAGCGACCGGAACAGGAAAAACCGTGACACTTAAGGTCATGGCTGAAGCGTTCAGCGATATGGGAGTTCCCGTATTTCTTGCTGACGTCAAAGGTGATATTGCCGGAATGATGGCTCCCGGTGAGGACAGTGAGAACATGCGCGCCAGGATCGAACGCTTCGGTCTCGCGCAGTATGGTTTTTCTTATCAGGGGTATCCGGTCACGTTCTGGGACATTTACGGTGAAAAGGGCATTCAGCTCAGGACCACAGTCTCTGAGATGGGACCGCTCCTTCTGGCCCGCATCCTCAAACTTAATGAGCTGCAGTCCAACATTCTGTCGATCATCTTTAAGATCGCTGACGACGACGGACTTCTTCTGATCGATCTCAAGGATCTCAAGTCCATGCTAAATCATGTCAATGAGAACCGCAAGGATTACGAGGCTATGTATGGCAAGATGAGTCCCGCGTCCATTGCCGCGATCCTTCGCGCCGTTGTCGCTTTGGAGATCGACGGCGGTGAATCATTTTTTGGGGAACCCGGTCTCAATATCCGCGACTGGCTTGCGGCAGAAGGCGGCAAAGGGATGATCAATATCCTTGACAGCGAGAGCCTGATCAACAACGGAAGGCTTTATTCCACATTCCTTCTGTGGCTGCTCTCCGAACTCTTTGAAATGCTTCCGGAAGTGGGCGACCTCTCAAGACCCAAGATGGTGTTCTTCTTTGACGAGGCGCATCTGCTCTTTAACGACGCGCCTAAGGCGCTGCTTGAGAAAATCGAACAGGTAGTCAAGCTCATCCGCTCCAAGGGCGTAGGAGTCTATTTCTGCACACAGAATCCCAGGGATATTCCGGACGGGGTACTCGCGCAGCTCAGCAACAGAGTCCAGCACGGACTCCGGGCTTATACACCTGCGGATCAGAAAGCTGTTAAGGCAGCAGCAGAATCGTTCCGTGTAAATCCGGCTTTCAATACTTTTGATACGATCCTGGGACTGGGAACCGGCGAAGCGGTGGTATCTTTCCTTCAGGAGGACGGAACACCGAGCATGGCGCAGAAGGTGGCCATTTTGCCTCCGCAGAGCCGAATGGGCGCAGTGACTGACTACGAGAGAGATCAAAAGATCAAGGAGAGCATTCTGTACGGTAAATACGCGGAAGCGGTCGATCCCGAATCCGCATATGAGATCCTTCTGCGTTTGGGCATAGAGAAGGAAGCAGCGCTTGCCAGGGCGAAAGAAGAGGCGGAAGCTGCCAAGCAAAGAGCGAAAGAGGAGGCGGAAGCCGCCAAACAGCAGGCGAAAGATGCCGCAGCTGCAGCGAAAGAGGCTCAGAAGGAAGCACTTGCCAAAAAACGCGCTGCCAAGAGTATTGGAGGGACTGTCGCAGGTACGGTCGGCCGCGAAGTCGGCAAGACAGTGGGAGGAACCATCGGCGGAAAATTCGGCAAGACCCTCGGAGGAAATCTGGGATCCAGCCTTGGAAGAGGAATCCTCAATACTCTGTTCGGCGGCTGAACTGCATCGGCGGAAAACTCGCCGAAAAAGATTTAGATTATTAGCGAAATCAGCGCGAAAACGCGGCATATCATGAGATATGCCGCGTTTTTTGGATTTTTTCTTACTTTTTCAAGTACTTTCCGAGCGACATATTCTATAATCTCCCTATCGGTTCCGGGTCGGGCAGCGATCTTTTGCCGCCGGAGCAAAGAGGCCTTTTCTGTAAGGCCGCATTTCCGCGCTTTTTCTGCGCAGATCATCCATTTTAAGAAGAAAATTACGGGGTTTCTCCCAGTTTACCTGTCCGGCTCCTCAGCCGCTCTCGTTTCCCGTTCTTTATAGAGTCACAATTCATAAGTCATTAACAGCAGGAGTGAAGGAATGAAGAGATTTTTAAGCTGGATACTTGCAGCTGTGGTCGCGGCCGCGCTTGTTTTAACGCCGGTTCCGGGGACAGTATTTGCCGCGGAATCTTTTGGCGCGGGCACGGCAGAAACTGCTGCGGAATCAGGGAACGAAACCGCGGATACGGGAACGGACACAGGGGGATCAGAGCCGGCCGGGAAAGGGCAGGATGCGGGAAGTTCCGCATCTTACGCGGAGTCCTCATCTGAGGCCGGGGAAACAGAGAAAGGCGATGCAGGTGAGAATGAAGACGAGGATAAAACGAAAAGCGAAGAACCTGGGACAGACGGGACGGAGAATCCTGCAGGTGAAGACATACCTCAGGAGACAGCTTCGGCAGGCAGAGTCTCGATCCGGTCGGAATGTGCCGGAGGCATTATTAAGGTGATCGCGGATACAGATGAGGGGGCTTCAATGGAAGAGCCGTCTTATCTGCTTATGAGAGGGGAAGAAGGAGACATCACGCTTACCAGGCGCGGCGCAGATCCTGAGGCAGTTGTTTTGACTGAAGAAGGATATGTACTGGACACGGAATACCCGGAGCACACAGCGGTCACAGTGGCCGCGGAGCCGTCGGAAGGATATCAGATCACACGTTTTTCGGTGAGCAGTGATTCTGGCGGCGATCAGGAGACCGGAATCAGGGAAGGAAAAGAGAACTTTTCCTATACCGCGGAGGTTATAGCAGAAGAACGGATCGTATTTGATATTGAATTTGAAAAGGAATCCTCCGGGGAAGCGGAGTCTCAGGCAAAAAAGACCGGACCTGCTGTGCTTAAGGCGGCTCCGGAACCGAATTGGACGAAAGGGGGCGGAGGAATCAGGAATATTTCGGGGAAGGTCAGGATAACCCACCGGGGAGAACGCCGCTATTGGTATAAGTATTACGGGCTTTTAGGCGGGAATGAGGAAGACTGGTCAACTTTCTGCTATGGCATGTATGTGGGAGACAAGTTGGTTGGCTGGTCCTACTGTCTGGATCCGCATCTGGACGGACGTCAGATGGAGGGAGTTACTGCCGGAGAGGTATATCAGGTTTACGCGCCTATGTTTATTAAGGCTCTCTATTACGGACCAAGCGGTCCGGGAGCGGATGTGATCCAAGGGATAACCGGAACCTCTGATTATGGTTTCAACAATATTGTCACCCATGTTGCGGCGTCGGAGATCTACGCGAGACTCGGGTATTCCCAGTCCGGCGTCGGAGTCGGATTTCAAGACGCGAACAGCAGGCTGAGAGATCTTGTGTACAGATATGTACACGCGATTGAGGATCTGCCGGTTCCCGATGACTATTACGGCTATGTCACGGAAAAGAACGGTCGCTCAAGTTATGGGTACAGACATCAGAATTTCGGTTTCGGGAGTTACTCTTTTTTGCCCGGTGTGAAAGTAAGAAAAGTATCCTCTGATCCGGATCTGTCCGACGGCAACAGCTGTTACGGGGTTAAAGACGCACGCTATTGGATCTACACATCGGAAGAAACCGCGATCGAAAGAGGAAATGACGGGTTTGTACGGGGCGGCACGCTGATCACGAATGCGGACGGCATATCTCCCACAATAGACATAAGTCCCGGGACATACTATATGATCGAGGGTATCGCTCCGCAGGGATTTAAACGCTCCGATACGGTCTATGAATTCACCGTAGCTCCGGATGAGACGACACTGGTCACCGCAGATGACAGCCCGCTGTACATCCCTGCAGATCTCACGATCGAAAAGAAATGCAGAGGCGGTGAAGGGAATAAGATCAACAGCCTTGAAGGAACAAAGTTCACTGTCAACTATTATGACGGTTACTATGACGCCTCGAATCTCCCTGCTGAACCCTCCGAAAGCTGGGTAATAAAAGCCCTTAAGGACAATGGCAGATATATAGCAGCACTGCGGGACGAGAATCTGGTATCAGGGACGCTGCACAAAAAGGGGGATGAGACGATCCTTCCTCTCGGAACGATCACGATCGAGGAGACTGAGGCCGCCCGCGGATATATCAATGACGGTACTTTTGACGGATTTAAAATGTATATCGGACAGGTCAGAGAGATTCCCGACTCTGATGAGGTCGGGCTTGTGGATATACAGGGAAAGAGGGAATCTTCCAACTGTTTAGAGATACAGGACACACCGGAACCGCCCGGGATCATTACAGAAGCATCTGATCTGATGAGCGGTTCAAAGAACGCCCTTGCCGAAGGAGAAGTAAAAATCCTTGATACTGTGTCTTACAGAAATCTGGTCATTGGAAGAGAGTATGTTATAAAGGGACGTCTCGTTGACAAAGAGACCGGGGAGACCCTTACAGATGCCGGGGGCAGAGAAGTCACCGCGGAAAAAAGGTTCACGGCGGACCGGATCGACGGCACCGTCGATATAGTATTTACCTTTCGCGCGGACAGCTCTCTTGCAGGGAAAACAGCAGTCGTCTTTGAAAGTCTGCTGAATGAGGGGAAGGAAATAGCCGTCCACGCGGACCTTGAAGATATTCCGCAGCATATTTACTTCCCTGTGATCAGGACAGAGGCTGTAAATCCGGTTACAGGTAATCACATCATGAATGCAGTGGAAAACGCGCAGATCAGGGACACTGTCTCTTATGAGAATCTGCTGCCGGGCAAGGAGTATACGCTTAAAGGCACACTTATGGTCAGGAAAGCCGGGGACGTCCTCACAGTAAACGGAGAGCGCGTGACAGCGGAAAAGACATTTATACCTGACAGTTCCGAGGGAGAGGAGGAACTGCTCTTTGCCTTTGACGCGTCGGAGCTCGCGGGCAGTGAACTCGTTGTCTTTGAAGAATTGTACCTGGGCGCATCTGAAATCGCCCGGCACTGCGATCCGGAGGACGAAGGGCAGACCATTTACATTCCCGGCGGACACACTGCGGCAGTAGATCCCGATACGGAAGAACACACCATGATGGCCGGAGGAAAAGTGATCATAAGAGACAGGATCTTTTATGAGAGCCTAGCTCCGGGAGTTGAATACGCAGTGCGCGGAAAAGTTCTGTTAAAGCCTGCCGGCGAAGAAGAAGCGCGGGAACTCGAGGCCGTGATGGTGGACGAGAGAGGAAGAAAAGAGGAAGAGCGGATCTTTACGCCCAAAGAAAGAGACGGGAGTATAGATGTATATTTTGCCCTCGACTCCGATGAACTCAGAGGCAGAAGCGCGGTTATATTCGAAAGGATGGAATGCATCAACCCGGAAAACGGGACCAGAGTCTTTTTATTCGCCCATGAGGATTTGGAAGACGAAGAGCAGACGATCCACTTCCCTGACGGAGGCACAACAGCCCGGGACAGTAAGACCGGGGGACATGCCGCAAACGCGGATGAGAACGTCAGGATCCTGGATGAAGTGATGTATATCAATCTGATTCCCGGCAAAACATATACTGTGACGGGAACCCTCATGGATCGGGAGACAGGCTCTCCCGTAATGGCAGGGGGAAGCCCGGTGACAGTTTCAAAAGAGTTTGTGCCGGAGAGCGCGGACGGGAGTGTGACCGTCGTGTTTGAATTTGACGCGTCGCAGATCGCGGGAAGATCTGTAACTGCCTTTGAGAGAGTCAGTTCCTGCGGCAAGGACGTGTTCGTCCACGAGGATCTTGAAGATGAAGCGCAGAGCATCGATTTCCCGTGGATCCGGACATCCGCGTCAGATCTCGCTGACTCAGACAGGAAGATCGCCTCTGAAGGAACGGTACAGATCGAAGATAAAGTCACCTGCAGGAATCTTACGCCGGGGACAAAATACAGGGTATCCGGCGTGTTGATGGAGAAGTCTTCCGGAAAACCTGCCATGAGCGGTGGACGGGAGATCACAGGAGAGACTGTGTTTACGGCCAAAGAGGAAAACGGGGAAGTTTCTGTGATATTCAACTTCAATTCCTCTGACCTCAGGGACGGTGAATATGTGGTGTTTGAGACGCTTTATGAGATCTCCGCGGAAACAGGCGCCGAAAAAACGGTCGGTACCCACCGTGATCTTAAAGATAAAGCGCAGACAGTCAGACGAAATTCTCGGGGCGGAACAGCCACCAGTGACATGAACCGCACAGTTTTATGGATCACAGTCTTTGCGGCAGCATCAGGGTGCGCAGCAGCAGTCTTTTTCAGAAGAAGAAAGAAGAATTGAATCTCAATGTGTAAGAAGAGGCGCCTTCCGCGGACTGCGGACGGCGCCTCTTCAACCATTATCTGTTTATGCAGCATATTCTAAAGTGCGCTGAGATCCCGGTAGAATCCGGGATAACTGACCTCGACACAATGCTCGTTGTCGATCACGGTCTGTCCCTCTGCGATCAGAGCGGCGACCGAAAAGGCCATGGCGATCCGGTGGTCTCCCCCGGTGCGGATCAAAGCTCCTTTCAGCACAGCTCCATTTTCCGGGCCGCGGCCTTCTATGACAAGTCCGTCTTCATTAGGGAAAACAGTGCATCCCATTGCCGTGAGATTTTCCGAGATGGTGGTGATCCTGTCCGTCTCCTTAACTTTGAGCTCGGCGGCGTCTCTGATACAGGTCGTACCTTCAGCTGCCGCAGCCATGACCGCGATCGCCGGGATCTCGTCGATCAGGGTCGGGATCACGGAACCTCCGAATGTGACACCGTGCAGAGGGGCGTGCCGCACCAGAAGGTCTGCGGAAGGTTCGGAGTCATTGCGGATATTGAGCATTGTGATGTCGGCTCCCATGCGGACCGCAACATCGATGATACCCGCTCTTGTCGGATTGATCCCGACATTGCGGATCAGGATCTCGGAGCCGGGGATCAGGGAAGCCGCGGCGATGAAGTAGGCAGCGGAGGAGATATCACCCGGAACGGTGACCCTGCGGGCACTGAGCTCCGGACAGGAGAAAGTGCGGGCGTGCCACCCGTCTTTGTCTTCAAACGATTCGATCTTCGCCCCGAAGGAGCGGAGCATCCTCTCGGTGTGATCTCTCGAGAGAGAGGGCTCAATGACCTCGGTGGCCCCGTCCGCGTACAGGCCTGCGCACAGGATGGATGACTTGACCTGTGCGGAAGCTACGGGACTGCGGTAGGTGATCCCGTGAAGTCCGCGCCCTTCGATCCTGAGCGGAGCGCAGTCATTTCCGTGAATGCTCGTAATGGACGCCCCCATAAGGGTCAGGGGCAAAATGACCCTGCGCATAGGTCTTGAGGATATGGACTCATCTCCGGAGATCAGTGAGGTAAAGGACTGCGGAGCCAGTATCCCTGACATGATCCGGGTGGTGGTCCCGCTGTTTCCGGTATAGAGACTGACGGGGGCTGAGGCGGGACAAAGGCCCCGCATGCCTTTTCCGCGCACTGTGACACGGCCGCTCCCGATATCTGTGTCGATCTCCACGCCGAGCCTTCTAAAGCAGTCGACAGTGGAGAGACAGTCGGCGCCGGGGAGAAATCCGGTCACCTCGGTATTGCCTCGCGCGATGGAACCGAACATAACGGCGCGGTGTGAGATGGATTTGTCCCCCGGGACGGTGAGCTCACCGCGGAGAGGGGACGTTCTTGATTCAATCGTTTTCATGACTGCTGCCTCGCTGTTTGAGCCCCGGACCCGGCAGCCCGGACTCAGTAGACGGAATAGTTCCTGTTTGTCAGAAGTTCGCGCGCCTTCATAAGGCCGTCTGAGGAGTGGCACTCGACGCGCAGGACACCCTGCTGGTACTCACGGTTGTGAGTGATTCCGATATTCTTGATATTGATGCCGGCAATGGCCAGGTACATGACGACTTCAGCCAGAACGCCGGGACGGTCTTCGATATCGACGTGCAGGATATACGATCTGTTGATCGGACCGCTGGTGATATCGGCAAAGCTCTCCCGGTATTGCCTGGCGCTGTCAAAAAATTCATTGATGGAACAGCTGTCTCCCGCGTCCAAAGACTTTCTGAATATCAGCAGATCCTCGATGTAGCGGTCCAAAAGGATCCGGATATTGTCCGCGTTGGTCATGCAGATCTGCTCCCACATCACGGGAGAGGAGGAGGAGATCCTGGTGATGTCCTTGAACCCGCCGGCTGCTATGGTCTTCATAAACTGGCTCGTGTCGTCGCTCTCTCTGACAAGATTTACAAGACTTGCCGAAATGACATGAGGTACATGGCTGATCGCCGCCACGGCATAGTCATGTCTCTGCGGTGAGACGATAAGAGGCAGCGCCCTTATGGTCTTCGCAAAAGTGAATATCCAGTCGATGTCGTCCTTTGAGGCTTCGGGCTCCGGAGTGAGTATATAGTAGGCGTTTTCAAGAAGGCCGGATTTGGAGTTTCTGTAACCGATGCGCTCGCTGCCGGCCATCGGGTGGCCGCCTATGAAATTCGCCTGAAGGCCTGCCGCCCGCACGGCTCTGTGTATGTCGGCTTTGGTGCTTCCCACATCGGTCAGGATCATTCCCTTCCGGATCCATGGCCTGAGCAGCTGCAGATTTGAAGCGTTATGCTCCACCGGCGCGCAGAGAAAGATCACATCGCAGGCGGAGAAACCTTCTCCGACAGACGGCACGTACTCATCGACCACTCCGTCACTGACCGCTTCCTGTACGGTCTCGGGATGAGGAGTGAACGCCAGGATCCTGGCGTCCGGTATATACTTGCGGATCGCTCTCGCAATAGAACCCCCGATGAGACCAAGTCCCACAAAGCCAAATGTGTTTCTGATATTATTTGCAGTATTCCCGTTCATATTATCTGTATTTTTCCTGTTCTTTCCTGTTCCCGGACACTTCATCGGAAACATGTGTATTCCGGCTTCAGCTCTGATCATGATCAGCCAGCCTCTATACTATATTACTTTAAAGCGAGAAAGTCAATCGGGTCAGGGGGTCATTTGGCGCAGGCGGAAGTGAAAACTTACAGATATACTCCTTGTAAACATCATGAAGAATTGCTAAAATATATAGGACTGTTTGTTGCCTCCTGAGAATGGAGGCCGCAGATGATCTAAATATTGGTATAGTGGAGGTCTGGAAATGAAAGTTTATACAACCGATAAGATCAGAAATATCGTTCTTCTGGGTCACGGCGGTGCAGGAAAGACAACCCTGGCAGAGGCTATGTGCTATCTGGCAGGATTGACTTCAAGAGTGGGCAGAGTCGAAGACGGAAATACCGTCAGCGATTTTACCAAGGAAGAGCAGAAGAGAGGTTTCTCCATCAAGACTTCTCTCATCCCCGTCGAGTGGCAGGACTGCAAGATCAATATTCTGGACACTCCCGGATACTTTGACTTCGTAGGTGAAGTAGAAGAGGCGATCAGTGTTGCTGACGCGGCAATCATTGTTATTTCCGGCAAGGCCGGCGTCGAGGTCGGCACAGAGAGAGCATGGGATATCTGCGAGAAGTACAATATCCCCAGAATGTTCTTTGTTACTGATATGGATATCGACAATGTCTCCTATCGTTCAGTGGTAGAGCAGCTTTCCGAGATGTACGGCAAGAAGATCGCTCCCTTCAATTTCCCCTTCCGTGTGGACGAGAAGTTTGCGGGATATGTCAATGTCATCGCCGAGAAGGCGTATGAATGGAAGGGCAAGGACGCTGTAGAGTGCGCAGTGCCGGATTACAGCCAGGAATACCTTGAGAACTATCGCGACACTCTGATGGAGACAGTCGCGGAGACAAGTGAAGAATTCATGGAGCGCTATTTTGAAGGCGACGTGTTCTCAGAGGCAGAGATCAGGTCTGCTGTGAGATCCCAGGTCCTTGACGGCTCTATTGTCCCCGTAGAGATGGGCGCGAGCACCATCTGCCGCGGTGTTTACACACTGATGGATGACATCGTCAAGTACATGCCGAGCCCCGAGCACCGCAAGGTGAGCGGCATCAACCTCAAGACCAATGAGATCTTCGAAGCGAACTTCGACTTCTCCAAGCCCAAGAGCGCTTATATCTTTAAGACTATCGTGGATCCTTTCATCGGAAGATATTCCCTGATCAAGATCCGCTCCGGTGTCTTTAAGACAGATGATACTGTCTATGACACAAACCTTGAGACTGAAATGAGAATCGGCAAGCTCTACATCATGCAGGGCAATAAGACCTCCGAAGTGCCTGAGCTTCACGCAGGCGATATCGGCGCGGTGGCCAAGCTCGGCGACGCGAGAACCGGCGATTCCCTTTCCACAAAGGCTGTTCCGATCCAGTACGGCAAGACGGATATCTCTACTCCTTATACCTATATCAGATATAAGGCCAAGAACAAGAACGACGTCGATAAGATCGCTCAGGCAATGGCCAAGATCTCCTCTGAGGATCCTACATTCAGAATGGTGAACGACGCGGCCAACAAGCAGACTCTTATGTACGGCATCGGCGACATGCAGCTTGAAGTTGTCAAGAGCATGCTCAAGAACGAGTACAAGGTAGACATCGATACAATGGCTCCGAAGGTAGCTTACAGAGAGACTATCCGCAAGACCTCCGATGTAGAGTACAAGTACAAGAAGCAGTCCGGCGGACACGGCCAGTACGGACACGTCAAGATGAGATACAGCCCTCTGGGCGATCAGACCAAGGCATATGAGTTCAGCGACGAGGTCGTCGGCGGCAGCGTTCCGAAGAACTACTTCCCTGCAGTTGAGAAGGGTATCATTGATTCCGTACAGAGAGGACCGCTTGCCGGTTATCCTGTTGTCGGCGTCAACTGCGTGCTGTA
>CACZJD010000018.1 GCA_902781325.1 uncultured Lachnospiraceae bacterium | reverse complement strand
CGTAAGCATCGGCAATGAGACCGGCGAAGGATGGTTCCTCACCGGCGAGATGATCGAGCTGATCCACAGCGGCGTTGAAAACATCGTCTGCATTCAGCCTTTCGGCTGTCTTCCCAACCACGTGGTGGGCAAGGGCGTCATCAAGCACATTCGGAGCATCTACCCTATGGCCAACATCGCAGCTATCGACTATGACCCGGGTGCCAGCGAAGTCAACCAGCTCAACCGCATCAAACTGATGCTCGCTACTGCAGGCAAAAATGCCGCCCGCAGGGCCGCTGCCGAGGATGATCCTTACTACGGCGCCGGAAACTGCGCGGGTTCCAGTCTCGATCCGGATTCAGGATCAGGCTCCGGCCGCTCTGCCAAGGCCAAGAAAACATCTAAAAAGAAAAGACGCCTGTTCCCGTTTTAACAGGTAAACGTAAAGCCCGTGGAAGATCACAGCACCAGCTGTGATCTTCCACGGGCTTTACAGCATGTCCGATATTATTCGGTATCCAGTCTCTTGAGTGCTTCGGCGGCTTTTTCATTGCCGCCTTCCGCGCCCCTCACGTACCACTCTTTTGCCGGATCGGTCACGCCGTACCCGTTTTCCAGACACCATCCGCTCATGTAAGCGCCGTCTGCGTCTCCGGCGTCCGCCGCCTTGCGGTACCAGTAATAGGCCAGCTCCGGATTCTCCTCTGTTCCGAATCCATTCTGGTACATGAGCCCCAGGTTGTACATCCCGTACATGTTGCCCGTATCGGCGAGCTTCTGCGTCCACTCAAACGCTTTGGCCTGATCCGGCTCTGTTCCTGTTCCCATCAGATAGCACATAGCGAGATTGTACATTCCCAGATCATAGCCTGCCTCAGCGCTCTTTTTATAGTACTCAAATGCTTTCGCGGGATCCTGTTCGACACCTTCTCCTTTCTCGTAACAGACAGCCGCGTGGAACATGCCTATGGAATTGCCTGCCTCAGCCGCCTTCATGTACCAGTCAAAAGACTGCTGATAATCCTGCTCAGTCCCTTCTCCGCGGTCATAGCAGTTTGCAAGAGCCATCATGCAGTCCGTATTCCCCAGTTCCGCTCCTTTTTTGCTCCAGTAAAACTCCTGTTCAAGGTCCTGCTCCGTGCCCCATCCGTTCTTATAGCAATCTATGAGAAAAGGGATAGCCGCCGCATTTCCCTCTTCCGCCGAGGCCTTCAAAAAAGCGACGTCCTCCGGTTCGATCACATCCTTTTGGCTGATCGAGACGATCGCGGCGCCGTAGATGTCATAATTGAGTTCCCGGTTCTTGCGGGAGATCACGGCATTCCGCCACAGCAGCGCCCCGCCGGTCGATGCGATCACAGCCGTCACTGCCGCCGTAATCAGCGCGGTGCGGATCCTTCTCTGCTTCTCGCGGTCCACAAGTCTCCCGAATCGGACGCCGAGAAGGATCGAGACTGTCTTGAGGAACGCCTTGTCCTTCCCGATCTCCTGAATGTTCGCCCCGAGCAGGACGTGGTCCTCCAGACTTCGCAGCGCGGGCGGGAAGCACTCCAGCGCGGGGTCCTCACTCAGCGGCTCCCCGTCCACAATGAAAGGAATGATCCTTGACACCCGTCCCAGTGAGACAAAATACTTCACTTCCTCGTTCACCCAGGAGGAGGCGGCACTCGCCGGGGAGCAGAGCACGATCAGATAGCGGGAAGTGTCAAGATTCTGCCTCAGGGATTCCTGCAGTTCCGTCCCTGCAAGGTCAGTCTGATCCCTGAAAACGCGCAGCCCCTGGCCTTTCGGCCTGTCCCCCCTCATATCCTTCGGGATCCGAAAGGTCTCGATTTTTTTTTGGAGCCATGTCCCCCAGCCAAGATCCCGGTGACTGTAGCTTATGAACGCGTCAAAAGTGTAATCTTCCATAAAGGGCCTCATTTCACATATTTGCGGTTTGCTCTTCAGGGCAGCCCGGTCCATTCTGCTCATCTGATTCGAGATTATCATGACGGCACGGGCAATACAAGAAAGCACAATAAGAAAGGGTACTGATCTTCTTTACGACCGGTACCCTTTCTTAATGTGCTTTGTCCAATGGTTTATTCCTCCTTAGCACTTTCTGTATGATCCTCTTCTTTCCACCTTTTCTCATTTTGTACTGATTGTACTGCGATGTTCATGGCTGAATGTTCTGCGGCCTGAGTGTCGACCCTCTTTGGAAGCTTTCTATTGTCATATTTGATAATTCTGAAAATGTTTCCTTTAAGAACTTACCCTTGATAAATGAATCTGATCTACTATTTGATCGGTGCGATGATCTGAATGAATCTGATCTACTATTTGATCGGTGCGATGATCTGAAATATGGGATATGATCCGGATACTTCTCATCCTGTACCTTTCCGGTTTCCGATCAGTTCTAAATATTGGGTTTTCATCTCTTGGGATTCATTTTATTCGCTTGTCTGTTCTTCATTGTTTCCGGTTGACATCGGATCCATTGATTAATCAGGCAACTATCAGAATTATTTCCTGATGATAAAAGAAATATTCTGCTCTAATGAAATTCACCGCGATCTTCGTGTACTTAATTCGGATGTTTGTAGTTAACTGAACTGCTTACTAAAGTTACCTTTAATATTCGGTTCTCCAGTGGAGCTATCTGTCTTTCCTTTCTTCCCCTTTCCTATAAGAGTTTTCTTTTTCTTTGTGAGATTATTGTACTAAACGAGGTACAATTTGTCAACAACTTACTTATTTATTTTTAAATTATCTGATTTTTCTGATATTTTCAGCAAATTGTAGGCAATAATCGATGGTTGGAAGTGCGGGGTACATGGCCTTGCTGAAACATGTTTAATTCGTGTGGTTTCACTATGATTTTCTGCTGCGCTCCGGGGAGAACCGGCACCGAAGCGAAGGAAGGATCTGTGTAAATCCCCGCGAATTCAACGTAACTTTAAAAGGGGCGTGCCGCAAAAGCGTAGGTTTTGAACCTTCACGCTTAATGCGACAGCCCCTTCATAAATCATTCTTTATTCACTTCTCACACCAGCGGATACTTATCCGTAATGGTCTTGATGATCGCCTGCGCCTCTTCGATGCCGGCCTCCTGCTTCTTGATGACGATGGAGATCGCCTCAGCTACGCGGTCGAAGTCCTCTGTGTTCAGGCCTCTTGTGGTGGCGGCAGGGGATCCGAGGCGGATTCCGCTGGTCACAAAAGGAGATCTCTGCTCGTTGGGGATCGTGTTCTTATTAGCTGTGATGTGCGCCTCGTCAAGAAGCTTCTCAACCTGCTTGCCGGTAAGGCCCGTGCGGGTCAGGTCGACGAGCATGAGGTGGTTGTCTGTGCCGCCGGAGACGATATCGATGCCTCTGGCCTGCAGTCCCTTGCAAAGTGCCTGCGCGTTGTCCAGAATGTTCTGCGCGTAGACCTTGAAGGAGGGATCAAGAGCTTCCTTGAAGCAGACAGCCTTGGCTGCGATCACGTGCTCGAGAGGGCCGCCCTGGATGCCGGGGAATACGGCTTTGTTGAAGTTATACTTTTTGGCCGCTTCCTCGTTGGCAAGGATCATGCCGCCCCTGGGACCTCTGAGGGTCTTGTGGGTAGTGGTGGTCACAACGTCGGCATAGGGGAAGGGACTCGGATGAAGTCCTGCCGCTACAAGGCCTGCGATGTGAGCGATGTCAGCCATGAGAACTGCGCCGCATGCGTCGGCTGCTTCCCTGAACTTCTTAAAATCGATCGTTCTTCCGTAAGCGGAAGCGCCTGCGATGATCAGCTTCGGCTTCGCCTCGATCGCGATCCTCTTGAGCTCGTCATAATCGATAAATCCGTTCTCATCCACACCGTAAGGAACGATATTGAAATATGTGCCGGAAATATTGGCAGCGCTGCCATGTGTGAGGTGACCGCCCTGATTGAGGTTCATGCCCATCAGAGTGTCGCCGGGCTTTAAGATCGCGAATTCCACCGCGAGGTTGGCCTGGGCGCCGGAGTGGGGCTGTACGTTTGCGTAATCGCAGCCGAACAGTTTTTTGGCTCTCTCGATCGCAATGGTCTCTATTTCATCAATCACATAGCATCCGCCGTAATATCTCTTGCCGGAGTAACCTTCCGCGTATTTATTGGTCAAAGGACTTCCCATCGCAGCCATTACAGCCTTGCTGGTCCAGTTCTCAGAGGCGATCAGCTCGATATGATCGTTCTGTCTCTTGATTTCTTTTTCAATGGCAGCCGCAATCTCCGGGTCTGTCATTCTTACTTCCTCGATCGAATACATGTAACTCCTCCTGTGTGAGTGTTTTTTCAGACGGACATTTGTCTTTTTTCAGTCGCCAAAATGTAGTATAGCAAGGTCCCACGGGCACTGCAAGAGAATCTTCCACTAAAACGAAAGCGCAGGATCAGCTCCCCGTTGTTCAAAATGCATCTCCAGCGCCCTTTTTCCGCCGTAAAAGCCTGTGCATCGGGAATTGTCCCGCTTTTTTTGGATGACTTAGTGCCTTTATTTTTGTACACCTCTTGTTTTTTCTCTTTTTTGGTTGTAGTATGACTGTCGATAAATACAAAAATGAAACTAAGTATTTTGAAAACCAACAGAGGTGATTTTTAATGAAAGAACTAATTTGGGATTCGGGATACGGATATGGACCACTCGCCGGCAAGTCGCTGCCGGAGATCGTTCGCTATAAAGCGAAACTCGGAGCCCCCATGGTGGCGTACGGGGTATTCTACCTTGTGACATTTGCCCTGATCGAGAACTGGAACCGGCTTCATTACACAGTGATCCACACAGCAGTTGACGATATGATCCCCTTCTGCGAGGTGTTCATAATCCCGTATCTGATGTGGTTTGTATATGCCTTCGGCTTTACATTCTACATGTTTTTGCAGGATGAAAAGAGTTATCATGAGGTCGCCGCATTCCTTGTGATCGGTATGACCGTCTTCCTTGCTCTCTCCGTCTTTTTCCCTAACATTCTGTTACTGAGACCGGAGACAATGCCGCGAAACAATATTTTTACATATATGGTTGAGCGGTTATACGCAGTTGATACCCCCACCAATGTAACTCCGAGCATTCACGTTTACAATTCTCTGTGCGTGATGATCGCTGTGTGGAGGACAGACGCGAAACTGGTGCGCTCCAGGATGAGCAAAACAGCGATGACAGTCCTCGGCTTTCTCATCATTCTGTCAACGATGTTCCTCAAACAGCACTCGTTCTCAGATGTGATCATTGCCACAGGGCTCGCGATCTTCTCCTACATCCTTGTGTACAGACTTGGATTTGTATTTGTAGGCAAGGAACGGCGCAGAATGATCTACGAATCCGTATTCGAACACTGATCATTGAACTGAATAACGTCATTAAAAAAGAGCAGGTTCATCGCCTGCTCTTTTTTGATGCTGTTTTCAGTTCTGCGCGGCTCCGGCGTTCTCAGTATTCGTCGTATAGCCTTCGCTCATGATCATCTCGATCCTTGCCGTGTTGACCTTGACACTCGCGTCATCGGGCCACATGACATACAGAGGTGTGCTGCCTGCCGAATATGTGGTCTCAAGAGCACTTTCGCCCTGCTCTGCCGACTGTTTCATGATCTCCCAGCTCGCGTTGTCTGAGAGCTGCATGTTGACCAGCTCGGCGATCTTCTCCTGCGGGATATTGAGCTGGAAGAAGCCTTCCAGGCTGTCCAGGATCTCCGCGTAGTGAGGCAGGATGGCGGGAGAGATCAGTTTCTCAATAAGCGCTTTGAGCACCTGCTCCTGGTTGCGTCCTCTCTGGTTGTCGCCGTCCGCGAAACTGTATCTCTCGCGGCAGAACGCCAGGACCTGGTCACCGAACATATCATGCCATCCCTTGTCGAAATGGTACTCGTCCGTATAGCAGTCAAACGGATACTCGACATAAACGTCCAGGCCGTCCATAGCGTCGACCAGTTTGATCAGCGTATCGAAGTTAACGCGGACGAAATAGGTGATATCAATGCCGTAAAGTTCCTCAAGAGTTCTCATCGACGCGTCCACGCCGTAGATGCCGGCGTGCGTGAGCTTATCTCTGACACCGTTCGATACTTCCGGAATCGGGACATAATAGTCACGGGGCGTAGAGGTCAGAAGCACTTTCTTGGTCTTGGGGTTGACCGTCACGATGATGTTGACATCACTGCGGCTCGTCTGGGAGATATCTCCGTAGACGTCAATTCCGCTGATCAGGACGTTGAAGGGCTCGCCGACATTGACCGTTTCCTTCTCGATGCTCGTCTGGATGCCGTACTGATAGAGCACCCTCACCCGGTCCTCGTATTCGTCGTCTTCGAGGGACTCCGCTATGACCGAAGTATACGCCTTGTTATAGATCGCGGCGTCTGCCTTACCTTCCAGCAGGGCTCTGGCTGCCTCGACATCGCTGCTGTACTCTTCCACCTTGATCTTTGAGGAGATTGCCGACTCGATATCGCTGATCATTTCGCTGCCTGCGCCTTCAGAGGTCGACCCGTGCATGGCAAATTTATACTCCTTGGCGTCCATGAGGACTTCCGCGGGATCGTTGGCTCTTACTACTACGACCATGTTATCTGTCTTCTGCGCGTTGTCGCCGCTCGAGATCAGTCCCATAGTCCTGTTAAAATAGCGCGTGAATACCAGCACCATTATGATCACTGCTGTACTGATCCCTATACCGACCAGCCGGACTTTTCTGTTCCGCTTCAGGTTCAGCATGAATGTTACGGCGGCCAGAACAGCCAGGACCGCAAAGATCAGTACCATATATTTCCAGGGAAGCATCCCCGTCCTTCCGACGGTGATGAGCATGATCAGAGATATGACTACCTGAAGGATGAACAGGATCCTTCCGCATATCCTGACATATTTGTTTATCTTCTTGCGCTGCGCCCTTCTTGAACCTGCAGCGCTTGTCTTTCTGGGAGGCCTCTTCTTCTGCGGGCTCACCTTATTACTGCTCATTTACGTTACTCCTATTAAGAAAAATCACAATATCCTAATAAAGATACTCCTTAAATCCGACAAATGCAATGATTATCAGTTTTTTTCGGCGTTCATTTGAGCAGATTTTTCAATACAGGCCTCAGTTCCCTCAATAATGGCACTGCGAAGGCCCAATTCCTCAAGAACTCTGACAGCTTCGATGGTGGTCCCGGCAGGCGAGCATACCATATCCTTGAGTTCTCCGGGGTGCTTGCCGGTGTCCAGCATCATCTTCGCGCTGCCAAGCACTGCCTGCCCGACAAATTTGTATGCCTGAGCCCTGGGCATTCCTGCCAGTACAGCCGCGTCCGCCATGGCTTCCATCATCATGAACACATAGGCCGGGGAGCTTCCGCTGACGCCCGTCACCGCGTCAAAGAGAGTTTCAGGCACTTCTTCGAACAGGCTGAAGGTACTGCAGAGGTCTCCGACCTTTTTCATTTCTTCCGGGCTCACCTCCGCGCTGCAGCAGGCGGCTGTCATACCGGCTCCCACAAGCGCCGGCGTGTTGGGCATAAGACGAACGAGACGGATCTTTTCGCCCAGCATCTTCTGATAGTAGGCGATGCTTCGGCCAGCAACGATACTTACGATGAGCTGGTCCTTCGGGAGTATATCCCTGATCTCGTAAAGCACATTATCCAAGAACTGCGGTTTCACACAAAGGAACAGGATCTCCGACTCCGAAGCCGCTTTCCGGTTGTCTCCGGTCATGTCTATGCCGTACAGTGAAGCCGCGCGTTCCCTGCTCTCCGGGGAATGGTCGGCTCCGATCATATCCTCTGCCGCCACCTTTTTGCTTTTTAAAATCCCTCCGATTATGGCTCCTCCCATATTGCCTGTGCCGATAAATCCTATTTTTTTCATATTGCCTCCTGATAATCTCTCCGTTTTCCAGACACTTGCCTATTGCGTCTACGAAGGGTATTCTACAATAAAAGTCCGATTTTTCCCAACATATTTGTGCCGAGGTATATTTATAATGATTCTTTTGATAAGGCGCCGCCTCGCCGGCGCGCTGTTTTGCGTAATGATCGCCGCTGTCCTGCTGATCTCCTGCCGGGGCGGCAATGAGCAGTCAGACCTGATGCGCGGGATCGCGGACAATCTGTCCCCGATGAAAATCGACACAGCACAGGGACAGGGCGCGCTCTATGAGATCACACAACTGTCTGCCCCGGAAGACAGTGCCGTTTTGTGCTGCGCAGGTCTCTATGACGAGTCCCGTCTGCTTCTCATTACCGGAAATCCGGACAGTCAGGACGGCGTTTCTTCCTATACCGCGCAGCTTCTGAATCTTCGCAGCGGGGAAAAGGAGGAGCTCGCCTCCTTTGACCGTGCGCAGGCATCAGGAAGCAGTTCTGACGGCACTGAAGGTCTTCTGGTGCTGTCCGGTGATCCTCTGATCGTCTTTGACAGCCGCTGCGGGATTCTCTACAGGCCCGGTTCTGATGCCGGCAAGTCCGTCATCCTTCCCTCTTACCTCTCAGACGCGGTGCCTTACTGGCAGAGCGGTCGGCTTTGGCTGTCCAGTGCCCGGGGCATTATATATGAAGTCACCGGGGAGGGGGAGATCCGCGTTTCCTGGACCCTTCCCTGCGAATTTGGCGCATTCACTCCCGTTGTATGCGGTCACGAGGGGCGGCTGTCTTTTGCCACCTGTTCGCGCCGCGACCCTTCCCTGCAGGTCTATGTGGATGTTGATCCCGTATCAGGTGGGAGCGACTACTACCTCTCCGATATCAATCCGTCCCGTTTCACCGTCACCGACGAAGGACGTCTTCTGGGGTCATCTTTCAGGACTAAGCCTTTAGTCTCTGTCTGCGATCTTTCCGAACATGTCAAAAGAGAGATGGAACTTCCGGAGGAGGTCCTATCTCTGATCGATGGCAGCAGTTCCCCGAATGAAACAGGCTCTTTTTTGGCCTTCAGCACTTTTCCCCGTTCTCTCTGCGGAGACTGGTGCTGCTGGGCTCTGTGCGACGACGCGGGCAGACCTGAGCACATTTATCTGTGGGACATATCTTCCTGTCGCTCTGTTAAATGGGAGAGCCCCTTGGTATCCGAATATACCGCGCCTGAAACTGCCGATTACGGCTCTCTCACCGAAAAAGCGGAGAGCCTGGAGAACCGCTACGGGATCCGTATCCTGATCGGGACCAACATTCCGGCGGAATTCGCCGATTACACCGCGCAGGCCTGTACGGACTCCGCTGTCATCGACGGCTCGCTGTCCGTTCTTGAAAACGTGCTCTCACTTTATCCCGATACTTATTTCACTCAGTTAAAGGGCGGGTACTACAGAAACATTGCTTTTTACCTGACCGGTGCCCTGCACCCGCTGGATGTCACGAGCAATATCTCCAACGCCGGCGCTTTCGCCACCGAATCGAACGGGACGATGCAGCTGGCCTTTGACCTCTATGACGATCTGAGCCCCGACACAGTAATCCATGAGCTCACCCATGCCGCTGACTACCGCTTCGCCGGGGAAAATCTTCTGAATGAGGCCGAGTGGAACTCCATGAATCCCGAAGGTTTCACCTACTACTATTCCTATATCAATGAATACGGCGAGAGTTATGAGACTGCGGGCAGTCCTGATAATACCGCCGTGAGCGGCTGCCCTGCCGACGACGTCTGGTTTATCGATCCTTACAGCAAGACCTATCCCATGGAGGACAGGGCCCGTCTCATGGAGACCTTGTTGTCCGGCAGGACACCTTATTCAGGCTGTTTCCGAGGCCGGCACGTGCAGGAAAAGCTCTCTTACTATTTCCGTTTCCTGAGAGAGACTTTGGATGACGGCTCCTGGCCTTCCCGCACTTCCTGGGAGGAAGCGCTCTCAGGCTACTGACAAATGATTCACCTCATTTTTCCAATGGCATCGGAAACGGACAGCACGATCTCGTCTGCGGCGTTTCGGAGTTCTTCCGGGGCATCCGGGAATGTAAAACTGATATCTGATGCCTCAAGAAGCGGCAGATCATTGTAAGAATCGCCGATTCCGCCAAATCGCCCGATCCCGAAGATTTCTCTCACCTTGTCGATGCCTGTTCCCTTGGAACAGCCTGCAGCAACGACATCTACATGTCTGACATTCTGATACGGCGCAGCCTCTGCGCCGTATTTTTCTTTGATCCTGGCTGCTGCCTCCTCCGCCGCCTTCTCGCTCGCCAGCCGCATGGAAATGCCGTAGATCGCGTCCTGCGGAAGTTCCTCAAACTCCCTGATGCTGATCTGAAGCGGATACTCCGCCTCGCCAAAGGCGTATACATGTCCGCCCGCATGGACCACCATGATCGCTTCGCCGTCAAATTCCCGCAGGATCGCTCTGGCAGTATCGGGAGAAAGAGTGTGACTGTCGAGCACCTTCCCCTCTCCGTCAACAATGAGCGCGCCGCTCACGGAAATGATGAAGTCAGGGTGCAGGAAGCTTCCGCAGGTTTCGAGGATGCTGTCGGGAGATCTGCCCGTGCAGATTCCAAAGACTCCCCCCTCCTTTCTGAAAAAGAGGATCTCAAAGACGTCCTGTGCCCGAAACCGCTCCTCCGTATCCATAAAATACAGTGTGTTGTCAAAGTCGCTTGCAAGTGCTTTTTTCAAATTTCTTCCCTCATATTATGTTTTTATCCTTTTCGCCAGTACCTGCCCCAGGATCTCCCTGACAGCTTCCGGTTCGACAGGCTTAGCAATATAGGCATTCATGCCCGCGCTGCGTGCCCTCTCCATATCTTCCTCGAATGCGTTCGCCGTCATGGCGATGATCGGGACCTGCGCGTGCTCCCAGTCGAACAGCCTCCTGATATTTCTCGCCGCTTCATAGCCGTCAATGCCGGGCATCTGAATATCCATCAGAACCGCGTCATAATAATCCCCGTCCGATCTTCGGATCATGAGGACCGCCGACTCTCCGTCTTCCGCCGTTTCCACCAGATATCCGATGTCCTCCAGCAGTTCCTTGGCGATCTCCCGGTTCAACCCGTTGTCCTCCACCACGAGGATCCTGATCTTGTCCCTGTCTTTTGACTTACCCGTATCTGCAGCCTCATAAAACAGCGCTGACCGGGAAGTGGCTGTCTGTCTTCCGCTGCCGCCCGTTTCTTCGTCAGGGGTCTCTTTGTCTTCTTCGTCATCACTCTTATATTTCATCGCCAGGTTCACTGTGATCACGGAACCTCTTCCCTGCTGGCTGTCCACGGCCATGGATCCGCCCATGGAATCCACGATTCCCTTACAGATCGACATTCCGAGTCCGCTCCCCATGACCTTGCTGACCGTAGAGTTGTTCTCTCTCTCAAAGGGCTCAAACAGGCGCGCCTGGAAATCCTTGCTCATACCGATGCCGGTGTCGCTGATCACGAATTCAAGGGCAAAATATCCCTGGGGCGCCCCTATTCCCTCTGCGACCGACAGGCGGATCCTTCCCTGTTTCGGCGTATACTTCACCGCGTTGCTCAGGATATTGAGCAGCAGCTGCGTCACTCTGAGGCGGTCGCACAGCACATAGTCCGGTATGTTCTCCGCGACGCGGAATTCATATTCATGTTCCCTGGCAAGGATCTCCGGTTTCATGAAATCCGTCACTTCATGTACGATATCGCGGATATTGACCCAGGACTCCTCGAGCACCATCCTGCCGCTCTCAATGCGGCTCATGTCGAGCACGTTGTTGATCAGCTGCAGAAGGTGATTGCTGGAGACTATGATCTTGTCCAGGCACTGTTCGACTTTGGCGGGATCATCGAGGTGAGTCGAAGCGATGCTGGCAAAGCCGATGATCGCGTTCATAGGCGTCCTGATGTCGTGGGACATATTGGAAAGGAAAGCGCTCTTTGCGTCCGCCGCGTGTCTGGCCTGCTCAAGCGCGTCCTCGAGAAGCTTTCTCTTTCTGAGTTCTTCCTGTCTCTCCTCCTCAATATTGGCAAAGCCCAGCAGTATCTGCATATTCCTGCCGCTGCCGATCCGGACTCCCTTGACCTGATAGTATTGGGGCGCGCCGGTATTTCCTGTACGGAAGGAGAAAGTGAATCCGTTTTTCTTCTTCAGGGTCTTTTTGATCTCCTCAATGCTGAGCAGGCGGATGAAATTCTCTCTGTCCTGTCTGTAGACGCCTCTGTAAGCGAAAGCTTCAATGCTCTCGGAATAACTGGGCAGGAATATGCTGCTGTATTTGGTCGTGATCTTGTCGTTGCGCCTGTAAATATCATAGGAGTCTGTCTCAAGGTCCACAAAGTAGACGGATTCATAGTCGTCCGTGAGTCCCATGATCAGATCCATGCGCCTTGTATTTTCGATCTCGATCTTCTTTCTCTCCGTGACATCCCGCACGACGATCAGCGCCATAATGTCCCCGGTCTCATCGTTCTTGGACAGTGCGATGCTCCCTCTGAGCCAGACTTTGTTTCCGAAGCGGTCCTGCACCATGCACTCGATCCACAGGTCTCTCTCCCCCATTCCGTACAGCGTGATCAGATTTTCTCTGGTCATAAGTTTTCGGAACTGATCCACATTGTCAGACAGGATCCTCTTTTCCCAATTTCTGACCAGTACATCGAATGGCCCCGGTATCTCCGCAGACTCCTGATAAAAAATATCGTCATTATTGCCGATCGCGGCGATCACGGTATTGCGGGTGATATCGACTTCACAGGTAGAGAGGGTATCGAGGGCAAGTACGCCCTTGTACAGCTTTTCTCTCGCCTCTCTGAGTCTCTTCTCGGAGGGAGTGATCAGATCCGAAAGTGCCGTATGCCTGTCCTCCAGGATCTTTTCGCTCTCCGCCAGACGGTCTTTCTCCTCCCTGGGTATACAGGCAAATACTTTGACGGGAACACCGTCCCTCTTTTCCAGGATCCGGTTCTCCACCTTCATCCATCTTTCGTCCTTCATCTGGTAAGACAGAGTAAAACTGTTTCGGTCTGCCAGGACCTTACGGATGTTTTCCACGCTGCCCATCATCTCTCGCCACTGGGAATACTCAGGCTCGAGCATAGTGTAACTGTAGATCCTGTTGAACTCCGAATAGCGCTTCTGACGGACCGGATCCAGTTCCGGCGCATCCTCGGACTCCTGTATTTTGACGATTGTATCCTTTTCAAGATCGATCAAATAGACTCGGCTGTAATTATCAAGAAAAGACTTCAGAAGTTCGTCCCTGTACTTATCGATCATAGCCTCTCCTTCACCTCATACAAATCAGGTCAATAATCCACTTTCATCAGGCACAGCCCCTGCGCGGGCGCTGTATAACCTGCTGTCTTTCTGTCTTTTGCCTCGATGATCCGGGCCATGTCCTCCGGCTCTCTTTTGCCGACCCCCACCTCCAGAAGTGTTCCGGTCATGATCCTGACCATATTCTGGAGAAAGCCGTTTCCGTGGAAATAGAATCTTATATAATTCCCGCTCTGCTCGATGCGGATCACGTCCACGACCCTGATGGTGGATTTTTTCATTCTGGCATTTCCGCAGAAACTTTTGTAGTCGTGCATTCCTGTCAGGTACTCCGCTGCTTCCTGCATACGTTCTATATCCGGTTCTTTCTCAAGGACCGTCACATAGCGCCTGTCAAAAACAGGCTTGGTGCTGCCGTACCAGCAGGTGTAGCGGTAAGTCTTTCCGATTGCCTTGAAACGGCTGTGGAAACGCTCAGCAGCAAGCTTGACACTGTTTACGCTGATGTCATCGGGAAGGTAGCGGTTCATGTATTCCTGAATCTCCTCTTCCGTCTTCTCCGTATCCAGCAGCACATTGCAGGTCATAGCCCTCGCGTGCACGCCGGCATCCGTCCTTCCCGCTCCGATCACGGTCACGGACTGCCCCTCCGGCAGCTCCTGCATCTGGCTGAGCACTTTCTCGAGTTTTCCCTGGATCGTCATATCTGTGTCCGGCTGATGTTCCCAGCCAAAATATCTCGTCCCGTCGTAACTGACGACCATTTTGAAATTCTTCATGCGCCTCCTCCTTTCCGTGATTTCGCTTGTTCTGTTCTTTTATTGGTAGTCCCGCTTAAGCAGAGAAAACAGTTTCTCCGCCTGGCTTTTGTTGTCCAGAGTCAGGACCTCCGCGCCTCCCTGGTAGATCACCCGGATCGTGGGGTGCTCTATGTGGTATCCACCCATCGCGCTGCTCTCATCCTTGCTCTCTCTGCCCGGGATCACGCCCCTGATCCTGTCAAGGGGCAGATATTTCCAGGAAAAGCCGCCTCCTGGCATAAACAGCGCTTTGCTTCCGAGATGGTATTGTTCAATGACTGCGGCAGTCCTGAAGTCTTCCTTCGGATCCTCGATCGCAAATTCCGGAAGTACCGGCCTGTATCCCCAAAATGCCATGATGCCCCTCGCTTTTTCAGATCCCGAGAAGGGAAAGCGCTTCCTGCTGCAGGGATTCCCTGCGGTCCTTGAGCAGCAAAAGCTTATTGTATCTGTAAAACGCCTCGTTCCCGTTCTCGTTTACAAATTTCAGGCTGTAATAGCCTGCCGTGAGTTCCGACAGAAACAGGACGATCTCCTGTCCCTCTCCGAAAGTCGCCGAGAGGAAGCGGAAGCTGTTGGTCAGATGTCTGTCCGTCACAGCGATCTCCTCTTTTCTCGCAGCCTCCGCCGCGTCAAAAGATTGCTTGAGCAGCGTAAAATCATGCCGCGGGTCTCCGTTTCCCTCCAGAGAGACCATTTTTTCCATCTCCCTGAGCCTGGCGCTGACCTTTCTCTCCACTCTCTCGCTCTCTCTGGCGAGCATTCTGGCTCTTTTCAGGCGCTCTGTCTCCTGTTCGCACAGGAGCCTTCGTCCTGCCAGCAGGTATTTTGCAGTATTCTCGCGGGAGTCTGTCCTTGTCTCCGCGCTTCTCTTGAGCGCGCCCCTTACCGTGGAGAGTTCCTCCAGGACCCTCTTCTGAACTCTCTGCTTCTCCGCGTAAGCTGTAAATTCCTGACTAAGGCTGTCAATGAGAAGGCCGAGGATACTGAGTTTCTCATCAAAGGGGGCTTCCCTGAGCGCTGTGCTCTCCTCCGGCACAGAACCTTCCAGGATCTCCGGGATCCTGTAAAGGGTGCGGTATTTGCTGTACAGTTCATAATAGGCCGCGAATCCCGCCGCGATCTCCGAATCCTGCAGATACTGGACGCAGAGCCTCTCGTTCACCGGAATGCCCATCTTCTCATAGACCTTGATGATCCTGGAGAGGTCTTCCCAGCCTCTGGCTGTCACGAACTGCCTGCCGTCGATCTGTGTTTTGACACTGTAGAAGTCCTTCTTGCGGATCTCGAGATAGGACAGGATCGCCCCGTGGATCCCCACCTGGTACGCGTACTCCTTCCACACCGGGAAGTCCTCTTCGATATCGATCCTCTTGACGCGGTCCAGCGTCACGATGTCAAAATCCCGCACGGACTTATTGTACTGGGGCGGGTTTCCTGCTGTGACGATGATAAAACCGTCCGGAACCTTGTGATTGCCGAACATCTTGTATTGCAGAAACTGCAGCATGGTGGGCGCCAGCGTCTCCGAGACGCAGTTGATCTCGTCAAGGAAAAGGATGCCTTCCGAAATACCGGACAGCTCGATCTGGTCGTAAACCGAGGCCACGATCTCACTCATTGTGTACTCGGTTACAGAGTACTCCTCTCCGCCGTATTCCTTTTTGGATATAAAGGGGAGGCCGATGGCGCTCTGCCTTGTGTGATGGGTGATCGTATAGGAGATCAGGCTGATCCCGCACTCCTGCGCCACCTGCTCCATAATGGCAGTCTTGCCGATGCCGGGAGGTCCCATGAGAAGGATAGGCCTCTGCCTCTCCGGCGGGATCTCATAGGCGCCTGTCTCGTCCTTCTTCAGATAGGCCCTGACTGTATTGATCACTTCCTGCTTAGCTTCCTTGATGTTTAATCTGATATTCAATGTGTACTCCCGCGTCTCTCTACTGTTTCCATCCCCTCCGGGGTCAGGAATAGTTTAATAGCCCAGTCCGGCACTCCGGTGTCATCCAGTTCCTCATCCTTCCAGAAAACAAATGCCGTCTCATAATCCGTCGGCTTCTTCGGGTACTCCCCGAATCCGTCCGTAAAATACATAAGGCCCCTCAGGTTCTCCAGTTCCCCCCTGGCCCTGAGGTCCTCCACATAGTTGAAGACAGGCCTGAAATCCGTTCCGAAGCCGCCCTTTACTTCGAATTCCTGAGCATACTGCTGCAGCTGGGAAATATCGCTGATCACCCGGTCGTTCTGGACCTTGTCATCGCATTCGATCAGATGGATCTCTGTCTTCTTGAAAAAGCTCCCGATTCCCGACAAAAGATCCGCTGTTTCGTTCAGGAATTGCTGCACGAGGACTTTCTGGCAGGACGCCGACGTATCGATGGCGATCACCAGAGAGTCCACTTTCCGGATCTCCCTGAATTCATTCTCCTCGATTAGCGGCATGTTGCCATACAGTTCCATTCCGTAATAATAGAATCCGTAATCGAAGGAGTCGAGATCGATCCCCGCCTCTTCGCGCAAGATCGAAAATCTCTGCAGGAACTCCCTGTAATCCGTGCGCTTTCTGCTCTCAAATCGCAGGATCCTTGAAAGGGAGCCGTATTCCTCCGATCTCTCCTTCCCGATCAGATCCAGGTCCGCTTCTATCTGCTCGGCGTTTTTCTTCCATTCGTCCTCTTTGGGGTTTACCGTTTTCAGATGCCGGGAATCCTGCGTTTCCTGCTGCCCGTCCTGTCCGTCGCTGTTCGGTGGAGCGCCGGGCGGCGTTCCCTGGGGCTTTTCCTGAGGCTCCTCGTCCTCCAGGCGCTGCCAGAAACTGTGGTCGTCCACCGTAAATTCCCTGCGCAGGGCCTCTTCCATCGCGTAGTCGCGATCCCTGTCCAGAAACCATGCGTAGATCTTCTCTGCCGTCAGGATCGTGACCTCGGACTCAAGTTTCTCATACCATCCTTCCCGGAATGTCGAGTGGGATCTCGCGATCACATCATAAGTCATGGAATCCACGACCGACTCCGCCGCGATGTCGCAGCACAAGTCCCACAGCTCCGGGTCCTCCCTGTCCTTCGCCGAAAACATATGGCGGAACAGGCAGTGGATCAGCATATGCATGTACATCCTGTTCATCCTGCGCGGTCTCTCCACGTAAACCTGCAGAAGAAAACCCGGATTAAAGCGTATGTAGGCCGCATCCGTTCCCGCGGAGGATGTCGCCAGGTCCATCTTAAAACCGAGGCTGTTCAGGGCGGGTGCCATGAATCGCATGGACAGCAGCAGTTCCGTCCGGACCGCGTCCAGGATCCTGAACCCCATCTGCTCCAGTTTTTCTCTGGTGTCAGACATTCCGATTCCTTTCTGTTCTTAGTTACAGGTCAAAATATAGTCATAGCCGCCGTTTATCCGGCTCCGTCACCAGTCTTCCAGCTCCAGTTCCAGATCCTGATTTTTCCCGGCGCTCTCTCTTCCGCTCTCCATAAGGACCGCGCAGATGGCAGTCTCGCCAAGCTCTGAGGCGGTCTTCAGGGCTCCCGCAGAAGCTTCCGCATCTGCGAGTCCCCTCTCTGTGAGGAGCCTCACTCTGTCAATCTGCCCGCTTCGGATAAAGCGCTCCAGCGCCTGCGCCGCGTGCTCCCGCAAAAACTCCGTGTAATGCTTCTCTGCGGCTTCGTCAAGGTCGTGCGGGAACATCAGCCTGTCTGACGCGATCACCGCCGCGAAGGACGCGTCATCGCGCTCCATAAAGGAAAAGAGGCGGTCATATTCCCTGAATCTGATCTCTTTCTTCCGCACACAGTTCCTGTACGCGTACCCGCCTCCCTCGTAGGCAAACTGGATCGTCCTGGCCATCGTGTTCTCCGAGGCGATCAGGGCGTATTCCGGGAAGGACAGGCGGATCTCCTCTTCGGGCAGGAGCAGGCGGAAGCTCATTGCGTGGTCGTTGTCCGAGAGCATATCCTTTACGATCGCGTAGGACTCCCCGCTGAGCCTGATCTCAATCTCCTCAAGAGCGGTACATTGGCGGATCACACCGTCGTAATAATCTTCTACGCTGTCATACAGGCTCATCCTGCGCAGAGCCGTGCAGTTGTGAAACGCGAAGAGACAGAGCCTTTTTATCGATTGCGGCAGCACAGCTTCCCGCAGATCCTTCCTGCCGGCAAAAGCGTGCTTTCCGATGCTCCTGACCGGAAGTCCGTCAAGTCTGTCAGGTATCGTCAGACTCCTCACTGATCCGTCAAATCCGGTTATCTCTATGCAGTCCTCCCTGAGGTACTGGATCTTCTCATAAGTGAATGGCATCGCTGCGTCGCTCCTTCCCTTTTCACAAAAAATTATAGCAAATAAGAAGGCATTACTCCATGAATTACTCCGCGAAATGATTCGCGTGCTCAAAAAAGGAGCAGCCGCACAGCTGCTCCTTTGCCATACCCTTTCAGGCATCCGTATTCTGATTTACATTCCGAGCGCGTTATCAAAAAGGTCTGTGTCCGCAGAATCCACAGCAGAGGAGATCACTTCCTCCGGGATCTTCAGTTCGTCGATGGTATTATATTCCAAATTGTCCATCGTGACCACGAACTTGTTCGCGCTTACGCTGACATCATTCTCGCTGAGCCTTTCTGTGATCAGGAGGTTGCCGAGGGCTGTGCAGTCCACAGTGACACTGGCAGGCAGCATCTCGTCTTTATAGACATAAAGAACAATGCCCGCGTCCGCTCCGGTGAAGTCGAGATCTTCCGGTATGGAGGAGCCCTCTCCTGACATCTCATCAGCGGCTCTGAGGATATCCCCGATCAACTCTCCGCTCACATTGATGTCCATCCTGTAGACTTCTCTCTCGCCCTTCATTTCAGTCTCTTCTGCCAGAACAGCCTTGATGTCGCCGGAAACGATCTTCTGCAGGATTCCGAGCATTACCTTGTAGTCCGGAAGTTTTTCCGTCTCCTGCGTGTTGTCTTTATCACTTGTTGATTTTACCCAATTTTTGCCGTCCATACTCGAGTAAGCGACCGCCACGCCGTCCTGAGTCAGCTGGTAGCTCTCCACGGGAAGTGTAATACTCCCGATGATAGGAATTTCCGTCCCTACAGAACCTTTTACATGGCTTATGCCTGAATCCCTGACTGCTTCCAGTTCAAGGTCTGCGTTCAGCACAAGGTCAAATTCCATTCCGCTTACAGAAGCCGGCCCCTCGAAGTCCGCTCCGATATTGCCCTTGACGGATTTCACCGTTTCAAGGTTCTTCATCACTTTTTTGGTAATACTGACCGCAGTAGGCTTAAAGAGGCTGCACCCCGTCAGGGATGCCAGCGCCATGACCGCGGCAAGTAATATTGCGATTATTCTGGATTTTTTCATTCTCTTCCTCCAAAACTCACTTTTTATTCGTATCCGGGAAGCCCGGCGGCGCTCACAAGGGCACTGCCTTAACTGTCCTATATTATATACGTATCTCGACCGCTTTTGACACATATTAAAGCAAAAAGGCTCTCCGCCGCCTTCGCGGTAGAGAGCCTTTCGATTTTTGTCTTTTAATTATACAGTTCCTTTGTCGTCACTGTCCGGAACAATCACTATTCCACATAGCCGTCCGGATTATTGCTCTGCCAGTTCCAGCCGTCCCTGCACATATCCTCGAGATTCTTCTCAGCAGTCCAGCCCAGGACTTCCTTTGCCTTTGCAGGATCGCTGTAGCAGACAGCGATATCGCCGGGTCTTCTGGGGTCGATCACATAGGGCAGTTCTCTTCCGCAGGCCTTGGAAAAGGCCTTGATGATGTCGAGAACGCTGTATCCGTGTCCCGTGCCCAGGTTGAAAATATTGACGCCGTCCAGCTTCTCCATACCCTCGATAGCCTTGACATGGCCCTTGGCCAGGTCAACAACGTGGATATAGTCGCGGATGCCGGTTCCGTCAGGCGTATCGTAGTCGTTGCCGAATACGTGAACCTTCTCGAGTTTGCCGGTGGCGACCTGCGCCACATAGGGAAGCAGGTTGTTCGGGATTCCCTTGGGATCCTCGCCGATCAGGCCGCTCTCATGGGCTCCGATAGGGTTAAAATAGCGAAGCAGCATCACTTTCCAGCGGTTGTCGGCTTTCCAGATGTCCGTCAGGATCCTCTCCTGCATGGACTTGGTCTCGCCGTAGGGATTGGTCGTGATTCCCTTGGGGCACTCCTCCGTGATCGGGATGAATGCGGGGTCTCCGTATACTGTCGCAGAAGATGAGAATACGATCTTAAAGCAGTCGTGCTCTCTCATCGACTTGCAGAGTGTCAGTGTGGAACCGAGGTTGTTCTCATAATACTCGATCGGCTTCCTGGTGGATTCGCCGACTGCCTTATAACCTGCGAAGTGAATGACCGCGTCGATCTTCTCTTTATCGAACAGCGCGTCCAAGGCCGCCTTGTCGCATACATCCAGTTCATAGAAAGCCGGGCGCTTGCCTGTGATCTTCTCAATACGGTCTACGACCATCGCCTTGGAGTTGTAGAGATTATCCGCGATGACGACCTCATATCCGGACTGAAGCAGCTCGACTACGGTGTGACTTCCGATAAAACCTGTTCCGCCTGTAACTAATATTGCCATGGTGTTTTCCTCCTTCACCGCAATTCTTGTCTACCTAATATATTATAATGCAGAACCTGTCTTTTAAAAACAATGTATTTTTGGATTCAAAATATACCCTGTTGTATCCTTTACTTCAGTACGCACTCCAGCAGTACCGGGTTGTGGTCCGTACAGACAAATCCCAGGTCCTTCGTCTCACAGGAGCGGACCTCAATGTTGTCCGACACGATGAAACCGTCAACTGCATAATACTGGAAGCTCTCCTTGTCCGAACCGGCATAGGGCTGATCAAGAGAGCGGCAGGAAGGGACGCCGCTGTTCATTAAGAACTGCCACCCCTCTCCGAACATTGCTGTCTCGAGTCTGCCCGGCGCCCACTTTCCTTCCTGAAGCGGGTAGGCGCTGATATCTATACTGTCAAAAGTCTGATTGAAGTCTCCGCCGGCAATGACGTAATTGCCCTTCCCGGCCTCTCTGTTCATGATCTCGGAAAGCACCCGCGTCTGCTCTGTTTTGCCCTCGCCGTTGTCATAGGCGTCCATGTGAAGGTTAATGATCACCAGTTCCTTATCGCTGTCCTTTACGGGAATTCGAGAGATGAGAAGGCATCTCTTGAAGTTTGCGAGCCTCACAGGCCACTTAAAGGGGCAGGGAAGCTGGATTCTTTCCGCTGAGCTCGTAAACGCCCCTGTAAAGCTCATGATCCCGCTTTTGACCCTTCCGATGGGAGGAATGGGATACGGGATAAACCTCACATTGAGATTATCGGCATAGGCTGAGGAATAGCGCAGTTCGTCCTCTTTCAGAAGCCCGTTGATCATAGTGATCTCTTCGTCGATAAAATGGGACCTGGCCGCGTTCGTGTCTATCTCCTGATACAGGATCACGTCAGGGTCCATCTGCGCAGAAGCCTCCAGGATCCCGTCAAGATTGCTCTGCACTCTCTCCCGGTCGGCAGTCATGACTCCTCTGCCGCCATCCATGAAGAAATCCGCGTTATCTCCCAGAGCGCCGTATCCACAGTTCCAGGTGAGGATCTTCAGCGTATCTCCCTCTTTGAGCAGATCCCAGTTTCCATGATCAACAGCAGCCATCTCTCCCGGCTCCGGCTTATATTCGGTCAGCGTCAGGTATTCCAGTATGGCCGCAAACAGAAGGACGATCAGCAGAACTGCTGAGAGCAGGAACCTGAATATCTTCTTTTTCCTTATGGAATACTTCTTATCATTATCCTTAATATTCACTGAATCACGCTCCACATCACCGCATCCATAGTCGGGATCACGCTGCACAGCCATCCCGCAATAAAGATCAGGAGATTCTTTTTCTTACTCATGATCGCCGCGAACTCACGCAAAAGCGCGCTCGGCCAGTAGTACCGCGCAACATGTGCCCCGATCCCCGTGCATTCCAGGTCTATGTCGTCGCACAGGCTCAAAGCCCTGTAGACGTGATAGTTGCTCGTAACGAGCGCCACGTAAGGGTCCGCGTCCCGTTCGTCGATGATCTTTTTGGAAAAGGCCAGGTTCTCTCTTGTCGTCGCCGACCTGTCCTCCTTAATAATATGATCCTTCGGGATCCCGTGCTCTATAAGATACTGTTCCATCGCCTCCGCTTCGGAGATCTCTTCGTCCCGCCCTTTTCCTCCGGAAGGGATCAGGATCGGCGGCGTGGGATCCTTCTCGTAGACCTCTATTGCCTTGTCAATACGGTCTGCCAGAAGTTTCGAAACTTCTCTTCCCCGCAGCAGCCCGCTGCCGTGAATGATCACATAGTCAAAGTCCCTCTTGCGGGGAATGAGCTGTAAAAGCACCGTATAACTCATAAACGACACAAATACCACTGATACATATATCACCGACAGGCTTATAAAAAGCAGCACTTTCATTCCGGTCGTGATAAACTCGGAATTTTGGTCTGACCAGAATATCGGGAAAATAAAGAACAGGAAAAAGCACAGTTCCCCCACTCCCACCAGGATCCCCATGAGCAGGGAGAGCATGTTCTGAAGAGACCTCCCCTCTTTGTGGTACATGATCACGCCGTTCTCTATGAGCACAGCGGGAACAGACAGGAGCACAGCAAAGATCAGAATCGAAAGGGCCTTGGCCGTCCCCGGCGCGTGTCTTCCCGACAGCACACAAAAAAGCGGCGCCGAAGACGCCGCTGCCAGCAGCAGATAAATACAGTTCCTGAACCTGCTCCTGTCGACGGAGACCGACACCGCCAGAACTCCCCAGAACAGCAGGCAGGGCACCGCATATTCAAATACTCTGCTCAGATAACCACTCATTTTTCACATAATCTCCTAATATGATCGATAAATCAGAAGATTATTATATCACTTTAACCCTTCGCCGTCACTGCAGAGCCATAGCTTTAACTCTGTTCAGCGCATTGGATACTACCGGAATACTGATGAAGATCAATACGATCACTGCCTCACCCGCAATGTAAATGATATTGTACACTGCGGAATAAGCTGCCGCGTTCCATCCCTCCCAGGCATATTCGCCAAAGAAGATCCAGCCGGAAAGAAAAGCGAAAAACCAGCGTCCGATACAGGCTGCAATGTAGCCCTTCTGGTATCCGAACTTCTGGCTCGCAAAGAAACCGGAGAGGCCGAAAGCCGCAAACGCAAGGCCGTAATCAATAAAGACCTGCACAGGGGTCAGAATATAGGGACCAAGGAAGAACTGAAGGATCCCGTGGGCGAATCCTGCCGCAATCCCCACTGCAGGGCCGAAGAAGAAGCCCGGAAGAGTCGCGAAAAACGTAGACGCCAGTGTAATGGACCCCCCGGTGGGGAACTCAAACACCTTGATCATACTGGTCACACTGGCCAGTGCGATGCACATTGCGCTAAAGACGAGAACTTTGATACTTTTGGACATAAAAAAACCTCCTTTGTTGTACAGGAGGAGAGTTGGTTCACAGCACATCAAACAAATCACAGAACCGGCTTAAAGCCGCCAGTCATCTGTTCAAGTACTGTGCGCTTCCTTTCGCCGGCATTACCCGGATCAAGTAATAAGGGTCAGCCGCTCCGCTCCTGCGAACGGGCCGCTGTCTCAGCATCCGCTCCCCCAGCAAGTATTGTTTACTCTAGTAAAGTACTACGTTGAACTGTAATTGTCAATGAACAAATCGGCTCTGATATTAAAAAACGCCGCTGCAATTACCGGAATCGGTAATTGCAGCGGCATCTGTTTACTCATTTACAGGTTTTCTTCACTTCACCTCTGACATTCCGTAAGGAAGTCCTTCGTTGAAGTTTCTCGCATTCTCCATAGTGACTGCGGCGATAGCCTGCAGCGCTTCTCTGGTAAAGAACGCCTGGTGAGAAGTCAGTATCAGGTTCGGGAACATTGTCAGTCTTGCTACGATGTCTGTGTCGATCATCTCATCGGATCTGTCATTGTAGACGTTGGCATCCTCGCCCTCGTAGACGTCCAGCGCGACAGCGTGGAACTTGTTCGCCTTAAGGCCTCTGATCAGCGCTTCGGAATCTACAAGAGGTCCTCGGGAGGTGTTGACGAGCATGACGTTGTTCTTCATCATGGCGATCGCTTTGTCGTCGATCAGGTGATATGTTCCGTTCGGGCCCATGACCAGCGGAGCGTGCAGGGAGATGAGATCCGCCTTCTGCAGGAGTTCTTCCTTGGAAACATATCTCAAAAGTCCCTTCTCCTCAAGAGCCATATTCGGGAATGCATCCCATCCCAGGACGGTCATGCCGTAACCCTTGCAGATATTGGCCATGATCTGGCCGATCCTGCCGGTGCCCATGATGCCGGCTACCTTGTTGTGAAGATCCAGTCCCAGAAGTCCGCTCAGCGCGAAGTTGTTGTCCTGAACCTTGATGTAGGACTTGTGAATGCGGCGGTTTGCTGCCTGAAGGATCGTCATTGCGTGCTCAGCTACTGCATAGGGGGAATAGGCGGGGACACGAAGAACAGTGATTCCGCACTCTGCGGCAGCCTTGGCGTCAACGTTGTTGAATCCCGCGCAGCGAAGGAGAATGAGCTTAACGCCGCCCTCCGCCAGGATCTCAATAACTTCGCGGGGCGCTTCGTCATTGACGAAAATGCAGACCGCGTCATAACCCTTAGCCAGGTTTGCAGACTCAATGGTCAGACGGCTGTTGAAATACTTGATGTCAACATTGTAAGTACCTTCACCTTTGTCTCTGGAGAGCTCGCTGAAGAAAATGCGGTCATAATCCTTGGTGCCGAAGAACGCGACCCTGAGGACTGTATTCTTCTTGGCCTTGGGAGCGATTTCCTTGAGAACTTCCTGGATCTTCGCGATCGCCTCTTCCTCATCGGGACCGTCAGCAGTAATGTTCAGTACAGAGCCCTTGGCCGCGTGAAGAGCGAGGATCTGAAGAACGTTATTGCCGGAGGCAACATTTCCATTGCACTCGATCATGACTGCACTCTTGAAGTTGGTGCATGCCTGGGCAAGAAGCGCCGCGGGACGCGCATGAATACCGAGTGAATTCTTGACAGTATACTGCAGGTCTTTCATTTCTTTTTCCCTTCTTTTACTAAGTGTGGTGGATGGCTTCATACATAATATGCTATTGTCATTATATACAAAGTACACTATAAGTTCAATGAAAAAGCCACTCCGTTTAGGTGATGTTAACAAAAAAGCTTCAGCGCCATGGCCGCTCACCACTTGGCGCTGAAGCCTTTCATTACTCACCCGACGTGGCGCGTCGCAATCTTTCTGTACTGCGCGGGCGACACCTCAAATGTCTTTTTAAATACCCTTGAGAAGTGTTCCGCATTGGGATATCCAATGGAATAAGAGATATTCTCGATCGTCATATTGCCGTTTCTGAGCAGCGTCTTGGCCCTCTTCATGCGGACTGCCGTAACCTGCTCGCCGAAGGTCCTGCCGGATTTCTCGCGGATGAACTTGGAGATGTACGGCGTGGAGAGATGGAACTCCCTTGCCATGTCCTCGAGTGTAACTGTCTGATAGTTGGCCTGGATGTAGTTGAGCATCGCGATCAGCCTGTTGTCCTTCTCCGTCGCGCTGTCCTGCAGCTGCGGGAGCTTATTGACCGC